>JAZSER010000064.1:0-48049 GCA_045531815.1 Faecousia sp.
GGTTGTCTCAAAATGAACGAGACAACCCCAAATTGCATATTTATGTGTAGGGAACGGCCTGTGTGCCGTTCCTAAGTGTATATTTTGGAACTAATTTTCGGAATGACACATAGGTCATTCCCTACATATGCATTTTGAGACATCCTCTTCTTTTCTGCGAAAGAGCAGTATAACGGTGCGTAAATGGGGGTAAGAAAAGCGAAAAGGTGTGTAACTGCGCTGTTCGACAAATTGGAATTTGTTAATTGAGTTTTTTGATTGCTGCTAAGATTTCATCTTCGGCATCTTTGCCATAGGCATAGAGTGTAAACTTAATTCTTGTTCCGTCATTTAACGTCAAGGTGTGAAAAAGAGTATCTTTTGCAATAATTCCATCACCTTTGTGCAACTCACTCTTAACTGAGCGGATTTCATTTGTGTTAATAATAGTTCTACTAAAAGAGGTTTTCTCGTTTATATTTGCACCCCTTGGCAATACAATTTTTTCGTCATCTATCGTTAAGTGCCTGCTTTTTTCTGCAAAAAAGCAGACGAGAAAAAGAATGCTCATCAAACCACCAAGCATTGTTAGTCCAATTTGCAATCCAACATTTGATGAATGTGCAAGAATACAAATAATTCCTGAAATCAATACTGTGATACCAATAATAGCAAGGATAGCCAACATTTTTGTCGCACGAGATATGTATGTTTTCATTTGTCATCCTCCTCGTCGAATTCTTATTGATCGCATTGATTACACCACTTTTCAGCAATCAAATCAAGGCGAAGCCTTGTATATCATCAATTCCGCAGGAATTGCATATCATCAACACGAAGTGTTGCATCTCATCAAGCCGCAGGGGTTTTATACACGGCTACGCCGTGATGATATGCAGCCCCAAAGGGGCTGATGATATGCACCGCACTTCGTGCAGTGATGATATGCCAAGCCTGCGGCTTGGATAAAAAAGAAGTAACTTTTGGTAGACAAACGTTACTTCTTTTTTGCGAAAGAGCTACTAAAAGTAGTGTAATAAGGGGTAAGAAATACTAAAAGTAGTGTGTTTTACTCAGCATTTCTCAAAAAATACGGTCCACACAATTCACTTTCATGTGTTTTAATGTATGTCCAGGAATAATCTTTGGCCACAACATAAAATTCTGTTAATTCCGCATCAATCTTTTCTGCGGTATCAAATTGAGGAGAAAGTTTATCAGTTACTCCGTGGCCGTTAAACATATCACAACAAATACAATCGGTTTTATTTGCTTGATCAAATGCCTGCCTTGCGTTATCTCCGATCAGCAATCCATCAAATGCTACCAGCTCCCAAGAGAACACATGCCAAATATATTGATCTTTAGTACACTTTTCAAACTGCTCTTTGGAGAGTTCTGGCGCAAAGTGACGCAACCACTGATTTATGAATTTTTGTTTTGTCATTGAGAATTTCGCCATAATATCATCTCCTTTTATTTAAGCATATCATAGAGTCGTTTTTGTGTAAAGAAAAACCTCTCTTGTCTTGGTAGACAAAAGAGGTTTCTTTTTTGGAGCAGGGTACGGGAGTCGAACCCGCCTTCACGGCTTGGGAAGCCGTTGTATTACCGATATACGAACCCTGCGAAGTAACCGTATTATATCAAACCGTTTTGTAGAATTCAAGTCCTTTTTGTAGCAGATTTGGGGCAGAAAGCAGCCGCGCAGGAAATTGTAAACATTTTGCAAATGCTATTGCCAATGTAGAAGGCATATGATAAAATATTCCGTAGCTTGCGACCTTTTTGAGGAGGGATTTCGTTGAAGAAACGGTATGGCCCGCGGTTTCGTGTGCTCCACAGCTGTGCGGATCAGGCAATGACCGCTGCCCTGGCGCAGATGGGGCTGACGGCTGCCCAGGGGCATATTATGGGATTTTTGTCCCGCAGCCAGGACCCACCCTGTCCCCACGACATTGAAAAGGCGCTGCAGCTGAGCCATCCCACGGTGTCCGGCCTGCTGAACCGGCTGGAAAAGAAGGAATTTATTGCCCTGCGCCCGGACCCGGATGACAAACGCTGTAAGCGGATCTACATTCTTCCCCGGGGAGAGGCATGCAATCAGCATATGCATGAGACCATGGATAAAATAGAAAAACAGATCGTCACCGGCTTTGCACCGGAAGAACAGGCATTGTTTTCCGACTTGTTGGATCGGGCGATCACCAATATGGGCGGCTGCTTACACCGGCCGTGCCGCGAAAAGAAGGAGGAAACACAATCATGCTCTTAAAACTTGCCCGGAGCATCCGGGAAAATGTGTGGGCCGCCCTGCTGAGTCCCTTGTGCATGATCGGCGAAGTGTACATGGAGGTGCGCATCCCCGGTATCATTGCAGACATTGTGGACTATGGCATCACAGCCGGCAATATGGCAGTGGTGTGGCAGCAAGGACTGATGCTGGTACTCAGCGCCCTGTGCAGCCTTGCGTTTGGCGTAGGCTCTGCGGTGTTTGCTGCAAAGGCGGCAACCGGCTTCGCCCGGAATTTGCGCCACGATATGTATTACCGGGTGCAGACCTTTGACTTCTCCAACATCGATAAATTCTCCACTTCGTCCATCGTTACCCGCCTGACCAGCGACATTGCAAATATTCAGATGTGCTTCCAGATGCTGATCCGTATGGCGGTGCGCTGCCCGATGATGGTGATTTTGGCAAGCATCCGTGTGTACACCCTGAGCCCCAAGCTGTGCATGGTCTATCTTATTGCCCTGCCGCTTCTGTGCATCGGTCTGTTCACCCTGACCAAGCTGGTATTCCCCATTTTTGAGCGGGGCTTCAAGACCATTGACAAGCTGAACAATGTGGTCCAGGAGGATCTGCACGGCATGCGTGTGGTCAAGTCCTTTGTCCGCCAGGACAAGGAGGTAGAGAAATTTACCAATGTCTCCGGCACACTTTATAAGGACTTCAGCAGGGCCGAGCGCATCATGGCATTTAACAGCCCCATGATGCAGCTGGCGGTGTATTCCTGCATCATTGCCATCTCCTATCTGGGCGCAAACATGATCGTCTCCTCCGGCAATACCACCTTTACCACCGGTGACCTGACCTCCATGTTTACTTACACCACCCAGATCCTCTCCGGTCTTATGATGCTGTCCATGGTGTTTGTGATGCTGACCATGAGCCGCGCGCCTATGCGCCGCTGCTGCGAGATTCTGGAAGAGGTTCCGGATCTGCGCAATCCCCAGGACCCTGTGACCCATGTGCAGGATGGCTCTGTTGACTTTGATAATGTCAGCTTCCGCTACTCCAAGACAGCCGGCAGAAACGCCCTGGAGAATGTGGACATTCACATTGCCTCCGGCATGACTGTGGGCATATTGGGCGGTACCGGCTCCGGTAAATCCACATTCGTCCAGCTGATCCCCCGTCTTTATGATATTGCCGAGGGCAGCGTGAAGGTAGGCGGTGTGGATGTCCGGGAGTATGATCTGAAGGCTTTGCGTGACCAGGTGGCCATGGTGCTGCAGAAGAATGTTCTGTTTTCCGGAACGATCAAGGACAATCTGCGCTGGGGCAATCCCAATGCCACCGACGAGGAAATGGAGCATGCCTGCAAACTGGCCTGCGCCCATGATTTCATCATGTCCTTCCCTGACGGCTATGATACGCATATCGAGCAGGGCGGCAAAAACGTATCCGGTGGACAGAAGCAGCGGCTGTGTATTGCCAGAGCGCTGCTGAAAAAGCCCAAGATCCTGATTTTGGATGACTCCACCTCTGCGGTGGATACCCATACCGATGCCATGATCCGCAAGGCCTTTGCTGAGGAGATCCCCGGCACGACCAAGCTGATCATTGCCCAGCGTGTGGCATCTGTACAGGACGCAGACCTGATCCTGGTGCTGGATGGCGGCAGGATCGCTGCCCAGGGCGACCACAAAACGCTCCTTGAGACCTCGCAGATCTACCGTGAGGTCTATGAATCTCAGGTGAAGGGAGGGGAAGCGTAATGCCTCCTGTAAGAATGCGCGGTGATGGCCGCAAGGCCAAAGACCCGAAAAAGACCTTCCTGCGGCTGCTGAGCTTTATGAAGCCCTATAAGGTAAGGATCATCGTCATGGTGGTGTGCATCCTCATTGCCACCTGTGCTACAGTGGCAAGCAACGGCTCTTTGAAGACGCTGATCGAGGACTATATCAAGCCTATGCTTGCCCAGCAGACCCCGGACTACGGCCCGCTGATCGGCTTTCTGTGCGTTATGGCGGTGATCTACCTGGCAGGTATGCTGGCAAACTTCCTGTCCGCCTGGCTGATGGTGCCGGTGGCACAGGGCATCCAGAAGCATATCCGGGACACCATGTTCACCCATATGCAGAAGCTGCCCATCCGCTACTTTGATACCCATCAGGTTGGCGACCTGATGAGCCGCTATACCAGCGACATCGATACCCTGCGGCAGATGATCGCCCAGGCGATCCCCCAGTGTGTGACCTCTGCGGTTACCATTGTTGTGGTGTTCTTTGCGATGCTGTTCACTTCCCCGATCCTCACCGCCATTGTGGTGGCCTCCGTCATTGGCATTGCCTTTATCACCAAGACGGTGGCAGGTCACTCCGCAACCTTCTTCATTAACCAGCAGCGGGCATTGGGTACGGTCAACGGTTATGTGGAGGAAATGGTAAACGGTCAGCGGGTGGTGAAGGTCTTCACCCATGAGGAGGTCTGCAAGGCGGAATTTGACAAGCTCAATGACGGCTTGCGGGACAATGCCTTTAAGGCAGGTGCCTTCACCAACATGATGGGCCCTGTGAACAACAACTTAAGCTATATCCAATATTCCATCCTGGCCATCGTCGGTGCGCTCCTGGTCATTGCCTCCGGAGAAAAGCTGCTGACCACCGGTGCTTTGGTGTCGTTTTTGCTGTTCTCCCGTACCTTTAACCAGCCCATCGGACAGGTGAGCAATCAGATCAATGCCATTATCATGGCCCTGGCCGGTGCGGAGCGTATCTTTGAGCTGCTGGACGAAGAGCCGGAGCAGGACGAGGGCTATGTCACCCTGGTCAATGCCAATATTGACCCAGAGGGCAATATTACGGAAAGCGAAAAGCGCACCGGTCATTGGGCATGGAAGCATCCCCACGGGGACGGAACGCTGACTTATACGGAGCTCAAAGGCGACATCACCATGTTCAATGTGGATTTCGGCTATGTGCCGGAAAAGACCGTGCTGCATGATGTGACGCTGTATGCCCATCCGGGTCAGAAGATCGCCTTTGTGGGCGCTACCGGTGCGGGCAAGACCACCATCACCAATCTGATCAACCGCTTTTATGACATTGCCGACGGCAAGATCCGCTACGACAACATCAATATCAACAAGATCAAAAAGCCGGATCTGCGACGCTCCCTGGGCGTGGTGCTGCAGGAGACCAACCTGTTCACCGGCACGGTCATGGATAACATCCGCTACGGCAAGCTGGATGCCACCGATGCAGAGTGCATCCAGGCGGCAAAGCTGGCCAATGCCCACGACTTTATCACCCGTTTGCCGGAGGGGTATGATACCATGCTCACAGGCAACGGTGCCCGTCTCAGCCAGGGACAGCGGCAGCTCATCGCCATTGCCCGGGCGGCTGTGGCAGATCCCCCGGTGATGATCCTGGATGAGGCCACCTCCTCCATCGATACCCGTACAGAGGCCCTGGTACAGAAGGGCATGGATGCGCTGATGAAGGGAAGGACGACTTTCGTGATTGCCCACCGGCTGAGCACTGTGCGCAATTCCGATTGCATCATGGTGCTGGACCACGGCAGGATCATTGAGCGTGGTACCCATGAGGATCTGATCGCCCAAAAGGGAACCTACTATCAGCTGTATACCGGCGCCTTTGAACTGGAATAAGAAAAAGGATGCTGGAAAACCTTGGGTTTGCAGCAGGCGCGTTTTATTTATTGTCCTCCATGGAAAGCTGTCCCCGCAGGTGCTTCTCAGGGCATACAGGTCGTTAAAATAGCCGGTGTATTCCACATAGTAGCTGCTGTCCGGGAACAGATACCGGTGCAGATCAATGAGATAGTCGTCGGTCATGCTGGCAATATAGTCCACAATGATCTGATTGGGCTCGGTTTTTTCGTAGGGCACTTCCCGGGGGTAGTGGGTCTGGTTTACATAATCTATATGGTGACGGAAGATGGGGGAGTCCTGCTTTTCCAGCTGCAGGTCTTCCAGAAGCTGCTCGTAGATCTCCTGCATCATTGGCTCTACCACACGCTTGAGAATGGCTCTGCCCGGCTCGTTGGCATAGATCACGGAGTAATTCTCCCGCTTATAGGATTGCACCGCCTGGAAGTGGGCCTTGTCCAGCATGATATAGGGCTGACCGTAGCTGTTTTCAATGATATTGACCACCAGATTATTGATGATCTCGGAGTTGACGCTTCCGATCACCGAGGTGGGGAAGGCGCTGCCCTCCACCATTTGGATCTGGGCTGCGTCCTGCCGGTCCTTGCCCAAATAGGCAATAATGTCGGAGATGCGCACCACATTGCCTTCCAGGGTGGAAGGCTGGATCTTGTTGGCGTAGCCGGGGATGGTGTAGGTCTTTTCCAGCTCCTTTTCGAACTCTTCAAAGCTGTCCAGGGGCACAGGCCGGTATTCCGACAGCTCGATCTCACCGTTGTGACCGGCAATGCCGGAGAGTGTCTGCAGTGTCAGATTCAGCGGGAAGATCTTATCCAATACCCGTACTGAGTGGATATTGTGATTAAAGTACCGCCCGGTGTGCCGGTTGTAAAGGTCGTTCAGGTACACCTCACCGCAATGGGCGAAGGGGGTGTGCCCGATATCATGACCCAGAGCAATGGCCTCAATGAGGTCCAGATTCAGATTCAGAGCCCGGCCGATGGTACGGGCGATCCGGGATACCAGCTGCACATGCAGGCTGCGTCGGGTGATATCATCGTTGCGGATCAGAGAAAACACCTGGGTCTTGTCGGTGTAGCGGTTGTAGTAGGGGCTGTACATGATCCGGTCGATGTCCTTGGCGAACTTGGGACGCCAGACCGGAGTGGGAGCCAAGTTGCCTTCCCGGCGGAAGGCCATAATATCGGGGAAGGAACGATCCATGTAGGACCGGTCCCGTTGTTCTCGTTCGATTCGTTGGGATAATTCCTCGGAAAGCCGCTCTTTTGCCATATTCATGCCTCCTTTTATACTATCATATCATACAGCGGTGAAATTGCAAGAGAATTCCGCACAGCAGGTTTCGGCAAAAAGCGAAGAAAAATGCTATCTTTTTCAGAAAAAGGGAGTATAATGGACGCTGAAAGAGGTGTTGCATTGTGGAAGCGTTGTATGCACAGCTGTTTGTGCTGTATATTTTCATCTTTGTGGGCTGGCTGCTGGGCAAGCTGAAAAAGGAAGCAGCCGGAAAAAGCAGTGTCCTGTCCTTTTTGCTGGTGAATTTGTTTTTTCCCTGTAAGCTGTTTCTGAATTTCTCCCAAAATTTTACGGTGGGGTATATTCAGGAGAATTACATGACCCTGTTTATTTCCACCGGGATCTTGCTGGTGCTGGTGCTCCTGGGCGCGTATGTTCCCCGGCTTCTGACCAAGAACAGCTATGAGCGGAAGGTGTACAACTACAGCACCTCCGTTTCCAATTATGCTTACTTTGGCTATGTGCTGGTGGAGCAGGTGCTGGGGGAAGCGGCGCTGAACAATATCATGGTCTTCTGCATCCCCTTTGCCCTTTACTGCTATACCTTCGGTGTGGCAATGCTGAAGAATCAGAAAATGTCCCTGAAATCGCTGTTTAATACCATCACCGTATCCATCGGGCTGGGGATCGTGTGGGGACTGTTTTCGCTGCCCCTGCCGGGTGTGGTCAAAACGGTGATGCAAAATGCAGGCAGCTGCGTCGGGCCTATGAGTATGGTGCTGGTGGGTCTGGTACTTTCCGCCTTCTCCTTTAAGGACCTGCTGCCCGGCTTCGGACCGCTGGCATTTTGTGTGCTGCGGTTGGGAGTCGTTCCCTTGGTGGTCTATGGCATCTGTAAGGGGCTGGGAATGGTTATGGTGCTGCCGGATACTGTGTATCCTTCTGCGGTCCTCATGGCATGTATGCCCTGCGGATTGAATCCGGTGGTGTTCCCCAAGCTCATCGGGCAGGATTGCCGCCTGGGGGCGAAGCTGATCCTTTTGACCAGTGTGCTTTCCTGCGTGACCATTCCTTTTTGGCTGTCACTGATCCTGTAAACAAAAAGAATACGGGCGCTGATGAATGCTCATCAGCGCCCGTTTTTTAATTGGGATCAGCTGTTTTCTTCTGCACTTTCCTCTGCTTCTTTCTTCTTAGCGACCATAGCGGTGGCTACGATGCCAAGGCTACTGACAGACAGCAGTGCGAACCACAGGAACAGGTTCACATCGTCACCGGTCTGCGGGGTCTCGGGAACGGGAGCAGGTACGGTGTTCTTGACGATGTTGGTCTGGAGCTTGCTGTCACCCTCCAGGGCAGTTGCCTGGTTGGAGATGGAAACATCTGCTGCGTTTACCTTCACCTGGAAGGAAACGGTCTTGCTCTGTCCGGGCTCCAGGGTCAACTTCCAGGTCAGTTCACCGTTTGCGTAGGTACCGCCCAGGTCAGCAGAGCCGTCCACATAAGTGGTGTGAGCGGGAACGGTATCGGTGATGGTCACATCGGCAGCGGCCTCGAAGGAGTTGGTGTAGGTGATGTGATACTCAAGAACATCGCCCTTCTTTACGGTCTTGCCGTCGATGCTGACGGTGGGATCGCTTACCAGAACAACATCCTTGACCACCTTGTCTTCCGGAACGATAACGGTGACCTTGTTGGACTTGATCTCCGTCTTGTTCTCACCCTCCAGGGCAGTAGCCTGGTTGAAGATGGAGACATTGACATCGTCCACCTTTACCTGGAAGGAAACGGTCTTGCTTTCACCTGGTGCCAGGAACAGCTTCCAGGTGAGCACACCGTCTGCAACCACAGCGCCCTGATCGGCAGAGCCTTCCACATAAGTGGTATGGGCGGGAACGATATCGGTGATGGTCACTTCTGCAGCGGCCTCGTAGGAATTGATGTAGAGGATCTTGTACTGCAGGATGTCGCCGGGCTTCACTGCCAGACCGTCAACACTGACGGTGGGATCACTGACCAGAACAACATCCTTGACCACCTTGTCCTCCGGTACGGAGACGGTGACCTCATTGGTCTCGAGCTTATTGGTGCCTTCCACAGCCGTAGCCTGGTTGGAGATGGAGACATTCACATCCTCCACCTTCACCTGGAAGAAGACGGTCTTGCTTTCACCGGGTGCCAGGAACAGCTTCCAGGTGAGCACACCGTCAGCGAAGCTGCTGTCCTTGCCTGCAGAGCCTTCCACCAGGGAGGTGTGTGCAGGAATGGCGTCGGTGATCTCCACTTCTGCGTGGAACGCATCGTTGTTGGTGTAGGTGATGTGATACTCAAGAATATCGCCCTGCTTGACTTCCTTGCCGTCGATGCTGACGGTGGGATCGCTTGCCAGAACTACATCCTTGACCACCTTATCCTCCGGTACGGAGACGGTGACTGCATTGGTGTGATAAGTGTTGTCACCTTCCAGCACCACAGCCTGATTCTCCACTGCCTCAGCAGCGCCGATGACTTCTACATCGAAGGACACGGTGACTACTTCGTCGGGAGCAATGCCGGTGAGCTTCCAGGTGAGCACACCGTCCGCGTAGGTGCCGCCCAGGTCGGCAGAGTCTGCCACATAAGCGGTGTGGGCGGGGATGGTGTCGGTGATGGTCACATCTGCGGTCTTACCGGTGTAGTTGGTGTAGTTGATGGTGTAGGTGAGGATATCGCCCTTGTCAACCGCCATGCCGTTGATGGCAATGGAGGTGTCGTGTGCCAGGAACACATCCTTCTTGGTGATCAGATCCTCGTGGACATTGCGGAAGATCAGATCGTGTCTGCCGTGCTCGCTGGTGATGCCGATGTCGGTTACCACCAGGCTGCCGCTGAGGTTATCGGTCACCTGAATGGTCAGGGTGTACACATTGGTATCCCACTTGATATCGGTGACACTGGGATCTGCCTTCTCTGCAATGGTGAAGGTGTAAGTGCCTGCCTTTTCGAAGACCAGCTTGTCAAAGGTCACATCGCCTTCTGCGTTGTTCTGCTTGGTCTGGGTCTCGAAGCCCTCACCGGTGAGGACAAAGTCGAAGGTCCGCATTGCGCCGCCTTCAAAGATCTTCTTGACCTCGGGCACATATTCGGCAGGAGCTGCTGTGTAGTAGTTGTTGAATACGGGAACGGTTTCTACACCGTTTTCGCTGCTGATCTGCTTTTCGGCCACCAGCTGACCGTTGCCGTTGTCGGTGACGGTGATGGTAACGGTGTAAACCTGTGCGTCGTAAGCAACGCCCTGTTCACTGCCGGCTACCTCACTGAGCTTGTATACATAGGTGTCAGCCTTGGTGAAGGTGATGGCATCAAAGGAAACTGTGCCGTCAGCTGCATTGGTAGCGGTGTACTTCTCAGAAGCGTTCTGAGCGTTTACCAGCTGGAAGGTGTAGGCATCGGGCTTCAGTGCCTTGCCGTGGAGGTGCTTGACAGCATTGACCTTCACAGTGGCAGGCTTTGCCTCGTAGGTGTTGTGGAACACCACGGAGTCGGTCAGATCCACGGTCTCAGAGCCAACGAAGGTGACCTTGCCGACGGTTGCTTCCAGCTTGCCGGAGCCATCGTCCGTAACGGTGACCGTGACGTTGTAGGTCTCCTTGGAGTACTGCACACCGCCCAGCTGCGCAGCCGCTGCGGGAACAGACTCGGAGATGGTGTAGCTGTAAGTGCCGGCTTCGTTGTAGCTCAGATGGAAGTTGACATCACCGTTTGCGTGGTTGCGGGCTTCTGCCACACGCAGGCCGGTTGCGTCATCCACCATGAGGAAGCTGAACTCATGGTCCCGGAGTGCCCGGCCGTCCAGATCCTTCTGGATCTTCAGGGTCAGATGCACAGCGTCGGGATCGTAAACATTCACAAAGATCAGTTCTTCGTCTACAAGGGCCATCTGATCATGGGTCTCGGGTGCAATATGGATGTATCTGCCGGTCTCGGACAGAATGCCGGTGTCGGCATTGTAGCCGATGGAGATGTGTGCACACCAGACAGTGGGATCGGTGGTGTAGTTGGGCCGTGTGGTAGCCTTTTCGCTGATGAGCAGGCGGTACTCACCGGCAGCGCTGAAGGAAATGTCGGTGAAGGCGATCTCGCCGGTGCCATCGCTGAGTGCGGTGGTGATCAGATTGCCGTCCACATCCTTGACTTCAAATTCGAAGCCAGCCAAGTCAAGACCCAGCACATTGCCGGCCACATCGGCGATAACCTTGGTGCCTTCCAGATCCACCTGGACGGAGGCCGGAGTGTAGGTGTTGCTGAACTGCAGCAGCTCTACCGCGGTGCTTTCGATCTTGTAGGTGGCAACGGCTACCAGGCTGCCCTGGAGGTCGTCGGTGACTTCTACGGTGATGGTGTAGCGGGTCTTGTCATAAGCCATGCCCTCTTCCTGGGCATCGACTTCTGTCAGATAGTAGGTGTAGCTGCCGGCCTTCTGGAATACCAGATCCTCAAAGCGAACCAGGCCGTTTGCGTCGTTGGTGGCGGTCTGGACTGTCTCGCCGGCTTCGTTGGTCAGCAGGAAGCTGAAGTCCTTGGCGTGGAGCGTCTTGCCGCTGAGGGTCTTGAATGCAGCCAGAGGCAGCTTGGCTTCTGCGGGGGTGTAGGTGTTCTGGAACACGATAGCCTGATCCTCCGGATAGCCGATGACAGCACTGAGCTTGCCGCTGCCGTCGTCAGTAACGGTGACGGTTACGGTGTGGACCGTGGTATCGATCTTGACACCGGGGATGTTGTTGTCGGATTCCATGATCACATAGGTGAACACCTTTTGCTTTGCACCTGCCATGTCTGCGGAGGTGATGTCGAAGGTGGAGAAGCGGATCGCACCCTGGGCATCGTTGCTGCCGGTGGCGACCACCTTGCCGTTTGCGTTGTTCTGACGGACCAGGAAGGAGAACTCTCTGTCCACCAGCTTGCGGCCGGTAAGCTTCTTGGTTGCTTCCAGCTGCACAGTTGCGTCAGAAGCGGTGTAGGTGTTGGTGAATACCACTGCGGAGACGCCGGTGGTGCAGGCTTCGTTGGAGTAGTAGCCTGCGGAGGTCTTCAGATGACCGCTGCCGTCGTCGGTAACCACGACCTTCAGGTAGTAAACCGTGGGATCGTACTTCACACCGCTGTGGTTGCCGGTCAGCTCGCTGACCCGGTAAATATAAGTGCCTTCCTCGGTGTAGGGGATGCTTTCGAAGAGGACCTTGCCCTGGGCATTGTTGATACCGGAGTACACAGTGCCGCCGGATACGGCAGTGCCGTTCTTCTGGATGAGCTGTGCCTGGAAGGTGAACTCACCGGTGAGCATGTCGCGGCCGTTAAGCTGCTTGGTTGCTTCGGGGGTGTAGCTGGTATCGTGTGCCTCGTAGGTGTTGGTGAACACGATCTCGTTGGTCAGATCCACCATGCCGTTGGCATCCTCGGGCAGAGCAGGACCGGTTTCAGACAGATGCACAGTGGCATCGATCTTGCCGTTGTGGTTGTCTGTCACTTTCACATATACGGTGTATTCCTGGGCGCTGTAGGAGATACCTGCAATAGAGCCCACAGACTCCTTGATGACCATCTTGTACATGCCGGCGTAGCTGGCAGCGGTAGCGGGGATGGTACGGGAGAAGGTGACGATGCCGTTTTCGTCGTTGGTGGCAACGTCCTCCAGCTTGCCGTTGAAGTACAGACCGAATTCAAATTCGCCGGCCCGGAGGTCACGGCCTTCCAGATTCTTGCGGATCTGATACTTGACCACATCACCTTCCACAGCTGCGTAGGTGTTGGTGAATACCACACCGGTGTCCGTGCCGGAGATGGGGGCATAGCCGCTGCCATCGGGCTTGACCAGCTCAGTGGAGATGGTGCCGTTGCCGTTATCGGTGATGCGGACATAGACATCGTGAGAGGTCTTGTCGTAGGTGATGCCGGGCAGAACTGCGGTGGCGGGGATCACTTCGCTCATCACATAGTGGATCACAGCGGAGGTTTGACCTGCCGGGATATCTGCCTGGGAGTAGTACATAGTGGAGAAGGTGATGGTGCCGTTTGCCGAAGCAATGCCGTCGATCTCACCGCCGTTATCCTGACGGACCAGCTTGAAGGCAAACTCGCCGTCACGGAGGCTGCGGCCGGTAAGTCTCTTGGTTGCGGTCAGATTGATGTAGCCGCCTGCGTTGTAGATGTTGTGGAAAGCGGGTGCAGAAGCGGAAACGGTGTAATCTGCCACATTTTCAGAGCCGATGACTGCGCTGGACCAGTAGGAGACCTGGGCAACCAACCGGTTGTAGCTGTTGCGGCTGACCTCCACCTTCATCAGGTAACGGGCTGCGTCGTAGGTAATACCGTTGGTGGTGTTGCCTGCATTGGATTCCTTGATCCAGTAGGTGTAAGTGCCGGGGGCATTGAAGCTCAGGGGGGAGAAGGAGACAGTGCCGTTGGCAGCGCCAACGCCTGCGGCAGCCTCATTGCCGTTGGCAGTGTTGATCACGGAGAAGGAGAAGCTGATGCCGGCAGGGGCGTTCTGGGTAGTCTTGGAAGCGGTGGGGCGAACCTCGACAGAATCGGGGTTTGCGTAGTTGACAAAGGCAATGCCGGTGTCAACTGTGCCGTCGGTGTCAGTACCCACAGCCACGGACAGATTGCCGTTTGCCAGCTTGGTCAGAGTGACGGTGATCTCATGCTTCGTGCCGTCATAGAGCATATTGGGATCTTTTGCCAGCTCCGGGATGACCTCGGATACCACATAGGTGAAGGTCTTGGAAGCAGCACCCTCCAGCATCTCCTGGGAGAAGTAGATGGTGTTGAAGGTGACCTTGCCGTCGGAGGTGTTTCTGCCGGTGGAGACCTGCTCGCCGGTGGCCTTGTTCACCACCTGGAAGCGGAACTTGCCGGCTTCGGGGCTTGCATCCTCATAGCTGTCGGTGGCAGTGTTGTAGCTCTTCAGGCGCTTGGTTGCCACCAGAGTCAGAGGTACATCGTCGGGATCGAAGCTGTTGCGGAAGGTGATCCCGGTGTCGGCAACATTGTTGCTGACGGAAACGGCAGTGCCGTTTGCCTGAACCGTGGGGATCAGCTGCCCGTTGTCATCGGTGACGGTTACAACGATGGGGTAGGTGCTGTTGTCGTAGGTAATGCCGGTTGCCTTGTCGGCAGGCACGACCTCGGAGATGGTGTAGCTGTAAACACCTGCGGCAGTGTAGGAGATGGTCTCAAACACGATGTTGCCGTTGGAATCGTTAATGCCCTTGTAAGTGTTCTTGCCGTCGGTGATCTGGAAATGGAACTCACCGGCTGTCAGCTGGCGACCGGTCATGGCCTTGTTGGCGGTCAGCTCCAGCTGTGTGGATTCGGGGACATAGCGGTTGGTGAAGGACACCACACCCTGCTCCATATCGAAGGGAACTCCGTCCAGGGTGGCGGTGGCGCTCATGGTGCCGTCTGCGTTGTCAGTGATGGTCAGTACCAGCACCAGCTCGCGGCTGTCATAGGTCAGACCCAGCAGACCGCCGTCGATCTCGGAGATGGTGTACTTGTAGATACCGGGCTGGGTAAATACCTTGGAGCTCATGTCAAAGCTGTATCTGCCGGGCACCTGCACGGTGACCTGACCGGTCAGCGGATCACCCACCACAGGGTTGTTGCTGTCGGGATGGGCGATGAAGCCGAAGGTTGCAGCCTGGTTCATAGCAACGCCTTCCATGACCTTTTCGCCGTGGAGGGTGAGGGTCAGGGGCTGCAGATGATAGGTGTTGACAATGGACACAGAGGAAACCGCTGCTGCAGCACCTGCAGGAATGGTAACGCTCTGGTTTTCGTAAGCGGGGACCCAACCGGGAAGTGCGGAGACATCTTCTGTCACAGTGAGGATCGCGCCTGCAGGCAGGCCCTTCAGTGTCAGGGTCTGACCGTGAGAGATGGTGACAGATGCCTTACCGGCATTGAATTCCACGGTTTCGCTGGCAGAGCCCCGGAGCAGCACATATGTGCCGTCCAGCAGACCGGAGGACTCAGACAGATTCAGGGTAAAGACCTTTGTCTGGTCACCACCGGCAGCAACGGTCTTGGTGATAGTCATATCACCGGTGTCTGCCCAGTTTTCTGTGGTGTTGGTCTGAAGAACGATGTCGGGATTGTTGTCAACGGTGATCGTTGCGGTGTTGGGCAGGTAGATCTCACCTTCCTGGGGTTGTGTGCCGTCTGCGCTTGTCTTGGCAGCGGCATTGATCTGCACCTGGAAGGACACCACACGGGAGGTGTCGGCAGCCATGCTGTCAAAGCTCCAGGTGATCGTGCCGGTGGTGGCATCGTAGGTACCGCCCTTGTCTGCGGACAGGAAGGTGGTGCCTTCGGGAAGCCGGTCGGTAACTGTGACATCGGCTGCCACATACTTGCCGCTGGAATCGGTTGCATTATTGTGGAAACGGATGTTGTAAACCAGAATGTCGCCCACCTTATGGCCGTGGGTGCCGTCGATGCTCTGGCCGTTCACATCGGTAACGGTCTTGCCGTATACATGGGTGCGGGTGGTGTTGGAGGAAACGGCAGTGCTGTTGTTGATGCGGTACAGGGCAGTGTTGGTGATGTTGCCGGGGACCGCAGCCAGCTGCAGAGCAGCCTCGGTAACCACTGTCTGGAAGGAAACATAGCGGGTAGAGCCTGCGGGAACATCCTTCAGGACCCAGGTGAGGACATTGTTGCTGTCGGGAGCGAGGGATGCATCCTTTTCATGACCGGTCTGCTCTGTACCGCTGCCTGCGCTGCCTGCAACGAAGGCAGTACCCAGAGGCACATAGTCGGTCACGGTCAGGTCAGCAGCTTCTGCCAGGGTGTTCTTGACTTCCACGGTGTAGGTCAGCACATCACCCACCAAAACGGGCTTGCCGTCGTCGTCCACAAGCTTGGTGGCGGAAGCGGGCAGATTTACGGAAACGGTCTTCTGGGGAATATAAGGATCGGACTTCATGCTCAGCATGCCGTTGTTGCCCAGGAAAACAGTGTAGTGGGAGTTGCTTGCGTCACCGGTACGGTGGGGGTGTGCCACGATGGAAGAGGTGCCGGTGTCGTTGGTGGACTTAACCGTGTCGTCACCGTTTACCACCAGGGTCGCAGCGGTATATGCACCCTTGGGGATATACCATTTGCCGTCTTCCTCGATGAGGCTGGTGCTTGCGGGGATGGCAACTTCGATGAGCTTGCTCTGCTTGGTGGCGCTGTAAGTGCCGTCAACACCCTTGTCCTCGGACCAGGTGTAGTACTCACGGGTGTAGTAAGCAGTGGTGCCGGCGGGGTTGGAGGTCACAGGCTGACCCTGTGCATCTACCACCAGGGTGTTCTGCTGATAGGTGTAGAACGCGTTGTCGGCAGCGGCATCAAAGGTAGCCTTTGCCATGCCGCGGTGATGGCTGTCCAGCGTCTGGGAGCGGTCCCAGTCGTTGGAGAAGAAGTTGTATGTATCCTTAACGGGATCGTAGTTCACAGAACCGGTGCCGTTCACGGTCTCGGAGGCGTACTCCTGAGAAACCATGTAAGCCACGTTTTCGGGAGTGATGCTGTCCCACAGACCTACCTCGTAGACCACCCGGGCGGGCTCTCTGTGCTCCACGGTTGCGGTGTACACGGGGCTGCCATTTTCAAAGGATTCCCGGATCAGGACCTTCTCCATAGACAAAAGGCTTGCGGGGGCGCTGATGATCACGCTCTGACGGTAGGGAGCAGCCAGCTCGCGCTGTACGCGGACGATGAAGTACAGATACTCATGGTCCGGGTTGGGGTTTGTACCGCCTGCTTCACCGTAGAAGAAGTAGGAGCGGCAGACATAGTCTGCACCGGCAGGGATCGTGCCTGCAGCCTTCTGGGCTTCGATGAAGGCAATGGTGTCGTTGCCTGCAAAGTCCAGAGGCTGTACCTGCTCATCCTCTTCACCGGAGTGATAAGCGTTGCCCCACCATACCATGGAGTTGTCGTAATCCTCAGGACCGTGGTAGTAAGCCTGGTTGGAGGATGCCTTCATCTTTTCCAGGTAGGAATTGATATCCACATTGGAATTGGTCATCTGCATCCGGGACTTGACCACGTTCAGGATGGCAGCGTCAAACTCTGCGTCTGCCTCGGCAGTGCCGTACTTGGCCAGCTTCTGTGCAAAGGACGCACCCTGGTAGAAGTAGCCGTCGGCAAGAATGCCCTTCATGTCCTTAACTTCCATGTATTCACCCAGAGGATCGGTGAAGGTGACATAGCCGTCAAAGTCATGGTTGCCGGTGGTGACCTTGGTGGGGACGGAAATAGCCTTCTGCTGAATGGTGGTCACCAGCTGCTCAAAGATGGAGGACATCTCAGAGACGCTGTCGGCGCTGAAGTATTCGTCGTTATAGGCAATGCTGCTGATGTATTCTTTGGAAGCAGCAATGCTGTCGGTGGTGAAGGTGTAGTGCTCACCGGAAACATAGGTGAAGTTGGCATCACGCCATGCCAGCCATGTGTTGTAGGGCTCCAGGGCGGCATTGTAGGCTTCCAGCTGCTGGTTATAGGTCACCATGTTGGCTTCGTATTCTTCCAGCCTCTGGTAGTACTGCTGCCACTGCCAGTTGGAGGCATAGCGGCCGGGCTCCTGGGGCTTCCGGGGCTCGGTGGGCTTCACAGGTGCTTCCATCTCGTAGTAGGACTGGGGCTCACCGGAGCCGGTCCATACATAAGTGCCGCCTTCGCTGTCCACACGCACACCAAAGGAGGCAGTGCCTGCCAGATAGTTATTCCAGTAGGTCTTCCAGCCGTAGGCTGCGTTGGTGCTGTTGTCATTGGCGGTGTTGCCGTAGTTCCAGTAGCTCCCGGCACCTTCCTCGGCATAAGCACCGGTGGTGTAGGTCTTGGGATCCAGAGTGATCTGCGCCAGGGTCTTCTCGTCACCGGACAGGGAGTCCAGCTCGATGCCCATGGTGTACACATAGCACTGATTGTCACCGCCGGCATTGTCACCGTAGTAGTGCCGGGAGATCAGACCCTTGTAGTAAGCAGCGGTCATGGCTGCGATAAAGCCGTTGCCTTCGTAAGCGCTGCTGCCGGGGCCCTGCTCGTTGGTGGTGGCAGGATCGTACCAGTACTCGTCGTCAAAGGAGTAGGTGGGCTGGCCGTCAGACAGGATGATCAGGAAGGGAATACGGGTGACGGTGTCGCCGGAGACCGCATCGGTATGAGTGGTGCTGGTGACCTCGGTGAGGATCCTGGCACCTTCAATGATACCGGATTGAATGTTGGTGCCGCCGCTCTTGCCGTGGCGGAAAGCGTTGACGGTCCGGTTCTGCGGATAGCCGGAGACGGTCACGGTGTCGCGGCCGGCAATATACACCCGGTCGCTGCCGGTGGTGCTGCCGGAGCTGGTGACCCAGCGCAGATGGCTGGTGGCAGCATCGTCGGAGTAATGTGCCAGGGAAGACAGCACATTGGCAGCTTCACCGTTGCTGCTGCCGTTACCGTAGCCCTCGCTGGAGAAGGCAACAACGGCCACACGGTTGTGCTCGTTGGCGCTCATCAGCGTGGAGATGGCGGAGTTGGCGGCAGTGACCATGGTTTCTGCACGGTCGTTGTCGTCCATGGAACCGGAGGTGTCCAGTACGAACACCACGTCCACAGGCACATTGCTTTCCGTTGCCAGACCCATTACCTGGGCGGACTGGGAAATGGCAATGAGGAAGTTGTGGGGGTCATCCAGGGAGACCGTCTGTCCGTTGATGGTCACACTGGAGGTGCTGACGGACTTGCCCACAGTGACTTTACCTGCATTGAGGGTGCTGTCACCGTAGATGGTCTCGGGACGGGTCAGAGTCTGGGGGTCTGCAACGGTGTTGATCAACTCTTCTGTAGCTGCAGCGGCGATCCGGGGCAGCCAGGAGATAACCATCGCAAGACACAGGACCAGACTGATGAGTTTTTTCATCGGTGTGTTTTTCATGTGTGTGTCCTCCTTGGGTTAGCTTACCTGCTCACAGGTGGGGTGGTTCAGGGATTGGGAGATACGGCGCAGCACGGATTTCAGCTCCAGCAGCGCCGAGTGGCAGCACGGCTCATTGAGCAGTCGTATGGGGATGTCGGTCTTGCCGTTCTGCGAGACACAGGAGCAGGCTGTATTCAGCAAGCCCTCTGCGTGTGGGGCGTAGATCAGGATCAAATGGTAATCACTTTCGCGGGTCAGCTCTGCAGCGTCCATCACAAGGTCGATGGTGCCGACACCCTGGCGCAGCAGGTAGTCGTGGGCTGTGGGCAAATGCCCGCAAATCGCAACCTTTACATTTTGATGCATCTGGCTACAACTCCTTTCCTGGTAGTTTATCATGGTTGGATTGTATCACAAAATTTTTCTGAAAATCCAATTTGTGTAAATTTAAACATTTTTGCGCAATATTGCAGTGCCACTTGCGCACGGTGGGTTTTTGGAGTATAATTTGCATATCTGCCGGAAAGCATGTTCTGTGCAGGAAACCACAAGGATATGAGGTGATATCCGTGCGTATCGCTGTTTGTGACGACAATTGGCAGTGCCGTGCCCGGGTGACAGATCTGCTCCATGAGTATGCCGATCAGCGCCAGGATAAGGTAGTTGCTTTTTCTGTATTTTCTGAGCCGGAGGAACTGCTGGCTGCCCATCGGGAAAAGCCCTTTGATATTTACATATTGGATATTGTGATGCCGGGTATGAACGGCATTGAGCTGGGAGCGGCTCTGCGGGCGGACGGAGGGGACGCAAAGATCATTTACCTGACCTCCAGCCAGGAGTATGCCGTGGAATCCTTCCGGATCCGCGCATTTCATTATTTAACAAAGCCGGTGGAACACGACGTTTTGTTCCGGACATTGGATGAGGCCATCGATTCGGTATCTGTGCGCAGAGACCGGAGCCTGATCGTCAAGACAAAGGGAAGCAGTGCCCGGATCACCTTTGAAAACATCCTCTATGCGGAGCTTTCCAGACGGACAGTGTTATACTATTTAAAAGATGGCTCCGTGGTGGAAAGCACATCCTTGCGGGTTCCCTTCGTGGATGCGGTGGGGGAGCTTCTGCGTGACCGGCGCTTTGCCCTGTGCGGTGCCAGCATGGCTGTGAATCTGCACCATGTTTCCCAGGTGGAGATGGAAGGCATCCGGTTCGAAACCGGCACCCAGGTGCATTTGGGCAAAAAGGCCTGCCGGGAGCTGCGCATCAAGTGGAATGATTTCTGGATCCATGAGGAGGAGACCGTATGAGTATCATCCGGGATATATCTGTTATGTGGACCCTGATCCACACGCTGATCCTGTTCATCCTTCTTTTTGAGTCCCGGTATACCGGAAAGAAAAAGCTGGTACTGATCCTGGCAACCATGGGCCCGCTGATCCTGGTGAATTTTGCGATTTTCCTGGTAGTGGGCGCGGATAAATACAGCTCGCTGATGCTTCTGACGTTGTCGCTTCCCAGCATGGTGGCCTTTTGGTATTTGGCAAAGAACCGGGACGGACGCTTTTTCTTTACCTTCTGTCTGGTGGATACCATCGTGCTGGAGATCACCTATCTGACCCAGATCATTGACAATCTGTTTATGTCCGGAAATCTGATCTTTGCCGGTATCGTCCGGCTGGTGATCTACCCGGTGCTGGAGTGGATCGTCTATAAAAATCTGCGTGAGGTTTACCTGGATGTCCAGCGCAATGCCAAGAAGGGCTGGGGCAACTTTGCTGTTATTTCTGCGATCTTTTATGTGACCATCATCCTGCATGTCACGCTGCCTACGCCCATTATTGACAGGCCGGAGGCGCTTCCGGTGGCATTTTTGCTGTTTGTACTCATGCCCACCATCTATATCCATATCATTGCAACCATGCGCAAACAGCAGATGCTCCACGAGATGACCGAGCAGGAGAACATCCTGCAGCTGCAGGTATCCAATCTGACTGCCCGTATGGAGGAGTTTTCTGCCGCAGACGATAAGTTCCGCATGGAGCGGCATAATTTCCGTCATAAGCTCAAGACTATCGCCAGCCTGGTGAAAACCGAGCAGTATGAAGAGTGCCTGACGCTGCTTTCTGAGTATGAGGAGGCCCTGGACAAGACCAAGATCCGGCGCTATTGCCAGCATCCCATCCTGGACGCAGTTCTGTCCTCTTACATCCAGAAGGCCAAGGACAAGGGCATCCCGGTGGAGATGGGCTTTGCCTTCCCGGACGAGATCCCTATGAGCGGAACAGAGCTGGCGACGGCCATTGCCAACGCGCTGGAAAATGCCATTGATGCCTGCGAGCATGTGGAGGAGAGCAAGCGCTACATCGAGATCAAGGTGCTGGACCATCCCCGGTTTATGATCCAGATCGCCAACAGCTATACGGGGAAGGTGGAGTTTGACGAAAAAGGCATTCCGGTGAACGGCCTGGAGGACCACGGCTTCGGCACACGCTTTATTGCGGCCTTCTGCGAAAAGAATGGCGGCTTCTACCAGTTCCGGGCAACAGAAAACCGCTTCAGCCTGTACCTGAATTTCTGAAATAAACAGGGGTTGTCTCAAAATGAATGAGACAACCCCAAATTGCATATTTATGTGTAGGGAACGGCCTGTGTGCCGTTCCTAAATCTATATTTTGGAACTAATTTTCGGAATGACACATAGGCTATTCCCTACATATGCTTTTCTTATAGATTCAGGATCAGAAGAGCAAGGACAATCAGGATAAATGCCACCCATTGGCGCCTGGAAAGCCGCTCTTTGAAAAACAAAATGCCGCAAAGGGTTAAAATCAGCATCGTTCCCACGCAAAAGGTGGGATAGACAACCACTGCCGGCAGCTGGGACAGGGCGCTGAGCAGAAATTTAGAGCAGAAAAAGTTGGGAATGCCGATGGCAGTGCCGAACAGGACTACAGGCAGCTCCACCGGCTCTTTCTTATAAAGGACCAGAGCCGCACAAAGCCCAAAGGCCACCAAAAAGGTAACCAACAGGAAATGACCGCTCAGAGCCGGATTTCCCAGAACTTCAAATACTTTTGCAGTGGCATCGATGCAGCCGGACATCACAAGAAGGAGGATCAGACCAACGCCGATCCCACGGTGACCGGCATCCTTTGTCATTTGCATCAGGGGGATGGCGCAGACAGCGAGGCAAAAGCCGCCAAACTGCAGCCAGGTGGGCATCTCCCGGAAAAACAAAACAGATACCACCATGGGGATCAGAAGGCCCAGCCGCATGAAAACCGAGGTCAGCACGATGCCGTTTTTGCTCATGCTGTGCTGCTGCAGGAGAAAGCCTGCCAGGTAGAGCGCTCCGTTGAGGATCGCCAGACAGACGGTGAAGGAAATTCCCGGTGTTTCCGGGGTCCATGCTGTAAAGTCGGTGTAAACAGCGCTGAGGATGCTGCAGATCAAATAGTTCACCGCCAGTATATTCACGCTGCCGCGATATTTGCCGGAGCTGAAGCGCATGATCAGGGCAATGGTGGCGCTGCTCATAACAGATAGCAGTAAGTACAGCATGGGCATCCTCCTTCAAAACGGCTTTTTCTTATCATATCACATGGCGGCAAAATTGCAACCGGCAGATGGAACAATTATTTAACCAAACGGTTAAATAACTCTTGACAAAGGGTGGAGGCTGTGGTACTCTATATTTAACCAATAAGTTAAATGATAAGGAGGGACTGCCATGGGAATACAAAATACCATGAAGGCATTGTCAGATCCTACCCGCAGGGAGATCCTGGAGCTGCTGAAGGCCGGCCGCCAGTCCGCCGGTGAGATCGCGGAGCGGTTTCCTGTCAGCGGGGCTGCCATATCCAAGCATCTTGCCGTGCTGCGGGAGGCGGATCTGATCCGGGATACCCGGGAAGGGAAGTTTATTTACTATGAGCTGAACACCTCTGTGCTGGAGGAGATCATGCTGTGGATCACCGCGTTGAAAGGAGAGGGAATATGATCAAGAAACATTGGAAGGTACTGCTGATTGCTTCGCTGTCGATTCTGATCCCGGTATTGGCAGGCGTTATTCTGTGGGATCAGCTGCCTCAGCAGATCCCCAGCCACTGGAACGCGGCAGGAGAGGTGGATGGTTGGAGCAGTAAGCCGTTTTTTGTGTTCGGAATGCCGCTGATCCTGCTGGCAGCGCTGTGGCTTGGCGCGGTTGCAATGCAGCTTGATCCCAAGCGGGGCAACCATCCGGACAAGGTCCTGCATCTGTGCTTTTGGATCATACCTGTTTTGTCTGTGGTGCTCTCTGCCCTTACCTATGCAACAGCATTGGGAAAGGAAGTGCCGGTAGAGATCATAGTGCCGGCGCTCATGGGTCTGATTTTTACCGTGATCGGAAATTATATGCCCAAATGCAAGCACAACTACACCATCGGCATAAAAATACCCTGGACGCTGAACAGTGAGGAAAACTGGAACAGGACCCACCGTTTTGCCGGCTGGCTTTGGGTGGCTTGCGGCCTGGGGATCATGGCAACAAGCTTCTTTGGGGTCTTTTGGCTGTTCTTTGCAATCGTACTTGTCATGGTCATTGCACCGTGTACCTACTCCTATATCCTGCACAGAAAAGGCATATAAAATAGAAGAAACGCAGGACACTTCCCGGAAGTGTCCTGCGTTTGGCCTTGGGGGGGAATGCCGGGTGCGGTAATCCTTGGACGTGCAGAAAATCATTGTTTTTTGACGGATAATGGTATGGATTATATCTTGTTTTTTCTGTATAATACGATAAAACATATTTGGGAGGGAGCGCAATGATTCGGAAAGGAGTCATACTTATGTTGTGTATTGCGATGCTGGGCAGCGTGCTGCATGGCTGCGGGGAAAACGGAGCCGTACAGGAGGCGGAGACGGACCCTGTGGAAACCACAGCTGCCACAGAGCCTACAGAGCCGGATGACGGTTCTGTTAAGTTCTATTATGATGATCGCATTTCTTTGGAAGCCCTGGGCGGCACCAAAGAATCTGCCGTGGAGATCAAGACGCAGGAGGTCACCTCCTTTGTGGTGGGTTCGGACACACCCGACGCAGCGGTTTTGCATTACGACGGGGAAAATGCGCAGCTCATCGCTGTGGGCACCGGTACTGCCACGGTTTCTGTGGATGGCACCGATGTGCTGGTACGGGTGCGCCCTGCCCCCATTTCTCTGTTTATGATCACCGGACACAGCCTCGGCGCCGGCCAGTGCGGCAACGGTGCGCAATCGGTGGTTTGTGAGGCCGGACAGGCTTACAGCAGCCACAAGTCTGCCACATTTTCCAAGGCGGTCCCGGGAATGGGTATTGGCTATGCAGCCAGCCTGAAGCCCGAGGGGATCGATGCCTTTGCTCCCGGCGGCGGTGGTACCATCGGTGAAGGCAGCGCTTTGGCCTGGATATGGAATCAACTCACCGGGGAGAAGGTTTGGGTGCTGAACGCTGCGGTAGGCGGCTCTGTGATTTCCGAGTGGTACAAGGATCAGAAAAACTATACACCTGCTGTTGCGATGTATCAGGCAGCGGCTGCTGTGCTTTGCGACGAAGCAAAGGCAGGACATTATGTGATAAAGAATACGGGTATTCTTTATCACAGCGGTGCAAACTTTGGCTATAAGAATGTGCAATACACCGATAAGATCATGGAATTCTGGTACGATTCTATGATCGACGGATTTAAGAGCGACCTTGCTGCGGATTTCGATGGGGATGGCACACCGGAAGCGCCCCAGGGGATCGGCATTGTTCCCAGCGGCGCCGGGACCTTTGAGCATGACAAGCCCATCAATTATTACTTGGGATTCTCTGACCGGTATGCGGATTGCTTTATCGCAAGCAAGACCACCTATCACTGGCGCACAGATGCGCTGCTCCAATCCGATTTCCCTGCAATCGAGTATGAGACCCAAAGCGAGCCGGTCTTGCCCCCGCAGTCTACTTTGGATCTTAAGGCTGCGGATAAAGTGCATCTGCAGCAGGTTGGCTACAATGCCTGCGGCCTTCTGCTCGGTGAAAGCCTTTACAATTATTTCCGCAAGAATGTGAAGCTGGAGTCTCTGGAGATCCGGGATGAGACCGGCGCGACCATTGAGGAAGAACTCCTTCTGGACAGAGTTGGCACGACCAGAAAGCTCTATGCACTTGCCGAGCCTTGCTATGTATCGGACTTTACCATCGAGCTCAGCGAGAATCTGGAGCTGCTCTCTCCTTTTGCGGTACGGGCAAAGGCCAAAGGGGAAGGCTTCATCAAGATCACGAAGGACGGCCAGACCGTCCGTCAAATCACCGTTCAGGTGGGCAAATGACTAACAACTGCCGGGTGGCATTTCTAAGGAGAGATCGTATGCTTGTATGTCCTGTTTGCAGAAAACCGCTGACAGCGGAGCATAACCGTTTGCTGTGTGCCCAGGGACACTGCTTCGACCTGGCCAGGGAGGGCTATGTCAATCTGCTTCGCTCCGGGAAAAACGGAGATCTGATCGGAGATGATAAAGCGTCCGCCAGAAGCCGTCGGGATTTTTTGAATAAAGGCTATTACGGCATCCTGCGGGAGTATTTTCGCCGGCTGTTTTCAGACCGGTCCGGAACGCTTTTGGATATTTGCTGCGGGGAAGGCTATTATACCAGCGCCCTGAGCCACGAAGCCCTTTCGGTCTATGGATTTGATATTTCAAAAGAAATGGTCCGCCTGGCAGCCAAGCGGGGAAACGGAAGCTACTTTGTTGCCAATCTGGCATCCATCCCTGTGGCGGATGCATCCTTTGATTATGCGATCCACCTGTTTGCACCCTTTCAGGAAAAAGAATTCCTAAGGATCCTGAAGCCGGGGGGAAGGCTGTATACGGTGGTGCCTGGCAGGCAGCATTTGTATGGCCTTAAGAAGCTGCTGTATGACACACCCTATGAAAACGATGAGCAGCTGCCCCAGACCCAAAAGCTGATTTGCACCCAGGTCACAAAAATCTCCGAAAGGATCTTACTGGAGTGCCCGGAGGATATCATGGCAGTGTTTCGCATGACTCCCTATTATTTCCACACTTCCAATCAGGATAAGCAGAAGCTGGAGCAGGTATCCACCCTGGAAACACCGGTGGAATTTGTCATTGCAGAGTATGAAAAACCCGGGGAATGAAAACCGGACACATAAAACCCGAACACCCTTGGTTCAAGTCCAGGGGTGTTCGGGTTTTATAGCGTAAATTATGAAAAGAAATAGGGTATCAAAGTGCGGTTTGGCTGTCGTTGGGATCGCCGTTACGGGCAAGGTCATATTCCTTGCTCCAATCCAGATACCGGTAAGCTTCCCCTCGGGGATCTGTTCGGATCCAATCCACAAGCATATCCAGCATTTCCTCCGTCCAGGTGTTACGGTCTATTTGTGCAGTGGTAAACTTGCCTTGTCCGATCATCTCAAAGCCAAAATCGTCCTTCACATGGGTCTTGGCTGCGCCTTCTACGACATCTGCCACCAGATGGGAAGGAATGAACAGCACACCGCCGCCTGCACCGAAGACCACATCACCGGGAAGGCAGACCGCACCGCCGAAGCTGGTGATATCATTCCAATCCTTCATAACGAATTCCCGGATGGGAGTGGGATCGATACCCCGGTAGTACACCTGTACATCCGGTACTTTTTTCATCTGCTCCACATCCCGGATGCCGCCCCACACAACAGCGCCGCCTGTTTTGGTTCGCTTTTGGAGGGCGGTGGTAAGATTGCCGCCGAGGAAGGTGCCTTTATAGATCTTGTCGTACATATCACAGACTACCACATCCCGCTCTGCCAAAGAATCAATAACCCATTGATTATAGTTGCCCTTGCGTCCATCCTCTGCACCCCGATTGAACTGCACTTCATGCAGATCCGGGCGGGTTGGCGCATAGGTGCAGGTAACCGCACGGCCCACCAGCTTTCTTCCGTCGTCATGGAGGGTCTGCAGGGGCGCTTCTCCGCCACCTACAAACTGATGCTCATAGCCAAGGACAAAGATGGGCTTCCAAACTTCCTCCAGGGTCATTGTGTAGAGGGCATCCAAATACTTGTCGTCTACCTTGGGCCTGCCGTCGGGCAGCCGTGCGCCCTTCCACAGGGGGGTCAGGGCGATGATTCTTTCTCTGTCGTTGAAGTTCATGTACATTCTCCTTTACTCAGATACGGTGATCAGGTAAGTTGCGTTTGCGGTGAGATGCAAAAGGATCGGTTCAGAGCCTTTCTGGACCTTAATGGGCTTCATGTTTCCTTCCTCCCGGAGGGTGTTGAGAAGCACGGGAGTCATTTCGGGGCTGCCTGCCCGCTCCCATGCCCGATAGGGATTGGTGGTATATCGGTCAATACACCAAATAGTAACCTTTTTGTTTCCGATATCCTCGGCAAAGGTGATCTCTTCTGTGATGGCAGGAAGGTCCTCGTCGAAATGCTGGGAACAATAAGTCAGGAGCGTGGAATAGTCTCCCTGTGCATTTTTTGTGGAGAAGGCAAAAACATTTTCCTGATCGCTTTCACACGCCACCAGCAGATCCTCCATTTTAGAGGTTAGCAGATGGGCATTATAAATGGGCTTGGCAATGAAATTAAGGGTGAAGAAATTGCGGAAGCCTGAAAAATCCGTTGTCATTTCGTGCTGACCGGAAAGGCAGATCATCATCTTGGAGATATTGATGCCCGATTGGATCAGCTGATAGATGAACTTTGTGAAATAGGCGGAATACAGCTCGTTCTCTCTGAAAATGAAGGCGGGGCATTCTTCTATGTTATAAAAGCCCGAAGAGGAAGCACCCCATTCGTCCAGGATCAGCTCTGTGTCCTCAAAGCCGTATTTGCGCATGACTTCTAAATAGGGACCGATCTGGTATAGAAAATGATTTTCTGTTGCCAACGGTCTTGTGCCGTTATTTAATTTTCCAACCGATGTGCCGTAGGTGTGCAGTGCCAGATAGTTCAGCTCTACCCCTGTTTCCTTTATGTGGGCAAGAAAGCGGTCCAGAAAGTTCAGGTTGTGTGCCAGCGCAGGACCGCCCAGACGGATTCCCTTGGAGGCACGCCGCACACCCCGGACAAATGCGTCGTAAAGCTTGCAGTACTCAGCGCTCTTGGGGAGGTAGTCACTCTTTTCCAATTCCCGCATCCAGAAGCCGCCATCCGGCTCGTTGTGGCAATGGCAATGCCATTTTGCCACCTGTTCTTCCCCGTAGCGCTCCACCAGATGCTTGGTATATTCATAGCATACTTCTTCCCAAAGTCCATAGTCCTTGGGCGGGGCGGGATTCCAAAGCTTTCCCTTATAGCGGGTCGCGTTTTTGGCACAGCTGTAGCCAAGATGCGTGGAGGCCGCGATACAATCGGGCATACCGCCGTAGGCAAGAAGCAGATCAAAGCCGTTTTCTAAAAGATAATCCAGCCGCAGGTCACTGAGGCGAAAATCATAGCAAAGGCTGCCATCCTCACTGAGATAAACAATATCTTCAAGCATGGAATAGATGCGAATCGTTTTGATTGCGCCATCGGCTGCCATGCGATCAAGGATCCGCTTGCCCCAAGGATCTTCAATGGCATCGGTGGGATGAAAGAGTGCGTGGTTCCAGAACTGGGGCTGCTTTTTAATGGGCTTGTTATTAACTTTTATCATGATATGTTCCTTTTTTAAAAGTTTAAGTCTGCATAGCTTGTGATTTTTTTTACGACTTTTTGAAGGGTTCGCGCGTCAACCCTTCTGACATCATTTCCGCAGTGTGCCAATACTTTTTCGCACATATCGGTACGGTAGAAGGTCAATTCCACCGTTGCGGGTTCTTCTGTTTGGAAGGTCGAAACCGTTTTGTAGTTTTGTAGTGCTGCTTGAATCGTATCGGTAAGGATTGCGTCGCAATTTGGATAAGTCACGGAAAAGTTGCGGCAATCTGCCTTTTTTATCGGCCCTACAAAGATTTCGGGGATATATTCCTTTGCCTGGGTGCAAGCTGCCTCATCACCAATGCATGCAATGATGGGCACACCATAGGCCCCACAGACAAGGGCATGCAAGGAAAGCTCACTCATCTCCCGGCCGTTTACTTTGTGACAGAACCTTTGACGGGAGCTTATGGTGTGGTCAAGAAAGCCACCGATGGTGCCGGCGCGGGCATGGGAACCAAGCTCGATTTGGCAATCGATCATGCCGTCTTTCAAAAGCTTATGCCATTGCGGCATGCTGCATTTTTCTGCACGGTCATCGATCATATCCTCGATCACATTGCCGCCACCGCCGTGACCGTCCAGGTAATAGACCTTTTCAGCGCCTGCATCAAAAGCCGTCTTGATGGCAAGATCAAGGCTTTTGGAAAGCAGTGTTCTTGCAAGTGCGTATTTTTCTCCCTTTCTATCCATAAAGTCGATATCGTCTACACCGTTGATCCCCTCAAGATCGGTCAAAATGAAAAGATTCATAATAAGACTCCTTTTACGATTTGCAGGCATCCAGAATGCCTTTGAGATAGCCGATGGCAAAGAGCCTGCCAAGGGCATCGTAGCCGGGAAGCGTGGAGATCTCACCTGCCATGGTAGGAACATGGTCCACCCGGATCGGTGCGTGGACACCGTTTTTCAGATAGACCTTCATAAGCTTGCCCATGTCGATGTCACCGTTATCGTGGAAGGTCTCGCGGAAGTGATCGGGCTTGCCCTTGGTATTGCGGAAATGCACCAAATAGATCTTGGAAGCAAATTCTTCGATGGCTTTTTCCAGGTCCTCTCCCATGATAAAGAAATTAGCCTGACACATGGTGATTCCCAGGCTGTCACTTTCCAAAATGCCGTAGACTGCCCGTTTGATATTTGCCTTTGAGATCATGATCCGCTCTACATCTCCCAAACGGGGGACCGGAGGATCGTCGGGGTGAAGTGCCAGCTTAATGCCGTATTTTTCTGCTTCTGGAATCACCGCACGGATGAAATATTCGTAGTTGTCCCAAAGTCGGTCTGCGGTTATGCCGGCATTTGTGGGGGTGAAATCCGCCATGTTGAATTCCGTTACCTTTGCACCGCCGCGCTCGGGATGATCTGAGCGGGTACGCAGCCAGCCGATATGTGCCATCCAATTAAAGCAGATGGTTTGGATTGAGAGCTCCCGCATAATGGGAAACATTTTTATTACCTGCTGGATGGATTCATCCCGCTTTTCGTCACCTGCTTTGATGTGGTCATGCACCGCGTTGGGCATCGGTTCAATGACAATGGGGGTAATGCCAAAATTTTCAAAACGCTGATATACATTCTTCCAATGGGATCTGTCGGTCAGGTCAAAGGTCGGATCCTCCGGCAGACGGATCACGCCATGGCGAACTCCGGATTGGAGCGCAAAATCCCAAGTGGCATCCCGTTCGCTTCTGAAATAATCGGTCAGTATCATAAATCAAACTCCACTCAGCGTCAAAAATCCGCCGTCTACAGGGATGGTGACACCGGTCACAAAGCCGGAAGCTTCCTCATTGAGCAGCCATTTTACGCATCCGACCAGATCCTTCGCCTCTCCGAAGCGCCCCATAGGGGTGTGGCCGATGACCTGCTCACCCCGCTTGGTAAGCCCCTGTTCAACCGTGCCAAGATAATGCTTGCTTCGCTCGTTGACCATAAATCCGGGGGCGATGGCATTGATCCGGATCCCGGCGGGCGCAAAATATGCCGCAAAGGATTGGGTAAGATTCGACACGGCTGCCTTGCTCATGGCATAGGCAAAGCAACGGGTCAGAGGACAGTAGGAATTCATGGAAGCGAAATTAATGATGGAACCGCCGCCCTTGGCGATCATTTGCTTTGTGAATTCCATGATGGGGATCACGGTGCCCATGGTGTTGATATCCAAAACGCTCCGGAAGGCCTCCATTTCGATATCATAGATCCCCTTTTGCCCCTCGGGAAGGGTATTTGTCAATTCCCGGGGATCGAACTGCGTGATCGTGGGCATGGCTTTGGCGTTGTTGCCGCCTGCACCGTTGATCAGATAATCGCAGCCGCCTGCTGCCGCAACGGACTTGGCAAGCTCTGCAACAGCGGCCCTGTCGGTTACATCGCAGGCAAAGAGTGCGGCTTCGACCCCACCCAGCGCTTTGATTTTCTCTGCAGTTTTTTCCAGCTTTTCAATGGTTCTGCCCACCAAAAAGACCTTTACACCCTCCAGAGCAAGGGCAATGGCGATCTCGGAGCAGAGCGTGCCGCCGGCACCGGTTACAACAGCGATTTTGTTTTTCATCGTTCAATTCTCCTTTTTGCGTTCTCGTAGCATATTTTGCGGATCAAGCTGCCAAGCTGCCCTTCGCTTTGACCAAGATCCTGTTCACTGACCCACTGGCAAAGCAGGCGCCGGAAATAATCATGGCGAAGGAAGGAAAGAGGACTTCTGGAATCGGTAGTCATGCCGATAAATTGGGAGAGCACACCAAATGAGGAAATGCAATCCAAACTGTGACGGATACCAAAAGCGTGATCGCACCACCACCATGCAGGTCCCAACTGCACCTTTGCCGCAACACCGTCCTCCGAGAAGGAGCCTTCCAAAATGGCAAGGGCGGCCTGATCCTGCAGATTCAGCGGGAAGAGAACGGTTTTGGGGAGCGCGCCCTCCTCTTCCATGCGATTCAGCAGCGCACAAAGCGCCTCTATGGGGATGCCGCTTCCTGCAGCGGCATATCCTCCGGCTGGGCCGGCAAGCGCTGCAAGGCGGGAGCTGGTTTGGCGCAGCGCCCCAAGATGCAAAAGCAGTGTCCATCCCCGCTTGGCGTATTCCCGGGAAAGCGTGATCAGCTGCGCTGTGCTGTCATGGTCAAAAAAACCTGCATCCAAAGCGTGATCGGCAAAACGGCAGCCGGCCGCCTCGAAGGCATCCAGACGACAGGAAAGATCCTGGGGAAGCTCCGATTTCAGCAGATCATCTCCCCGTAAGGAGGGCGCGACCCCTGCCGACTGAAAGGCGGAGAGGTCTTCCCGGAGCGTAGCGACGGGGGATTGATATTCAATGGAAAAGCGAGATAGGATGCCCCGCATGGAATAGGCTTCTTCTTGCAGTAAAGCGCGTGTTTGCGTATATATTTCCCGGGCGGTATCCTTTGTGGGAAGGGTGTCGATTTCAAAGACGGAAGAAAGCTCCATGCGGCTCCAATCGTAAACAGGGGTTCCCGCAAGCTCAGGAAAGATGGTGCAGAATTTTTCGAATTTTTCGTAAGGGGTGGCGTCCCCTGTGATATAATGCTCCGGGATGCCGCAGATGCGCATCAAACGGTGCTTGTAGGGGTCGGATGCAAGCCAAAGCGCAGTGATATCCTCGAACTTTTTATTGCTCGTTAGATCTGCCACCGACAGATGATTGTGGAAATCGATGATCGGAAGGTCTTTTGCATATTTGGAATAAAGGCGCTGTGCTTTTTCTGACTTCAACAGATAGGTATCATTCATCGAACCGGTTCCTTTCCTTGGTTTAAGAAAATTTTAGCACAATACGAACCGTCTAACAAGGAATGATACGAACATTTTTAACACGATTCGATCATTCTTGTTGACAATGACGCAATGGGGAAATAAAATGGAAAAGAGGTGATCCGATGAAATATGGCGTTCATTTGCAGGACCCTCCGTTTGCGGTAGGGAACATCGATATTCAAAGCGTAAAAAGACCCGAAGGCTACCGTCATTCCTACCGAAATGGGAGGACAAAGCATGGTTTTTTGTATGTTGTCAGCGGGAAAATGCAGGACCTGTTTTATGAGGGCGCGTGTGCATCGATGGAGATCCAGGCAGGAGAGATGCTTTTTATTCCAAGGGGCAGCCGTTATACGGGAATTTATCTGGAGGAAGGAACGCAGATAAAAATAGTACAATTTGATACTGTTGCCGGGGAACTGCCGGAATACCTGTCGATCCCCGGAAAGATCGACATTCCCAATGGGAAGGAACTGATGGAGGCGTTCTTTAAGCCGGTAAACAATCGGGCGGCCCACCATCCGTTTTATTCCCTGTCTTGCATGTATAACCTCTTATGGCGGATCGATGAAAGCTATTCCAAGCTCCCTGCAAAGTATAAACGCCTGAAGGCGGCGCTTCTGGAAATCTCCGGGAATTGGCAAAAAAATGTGAGCATAGCGCACTATGCTGCCCTTTGTAATATGAGCGAGGTCCATTTTCGCAGGCTGTTCCGGGAATATATGCAAATGTCACCTACGGATTACCGAAACGATATCCGCCTTGCCAATGCCAAAAGCAAACTGCAAAGCGGGGAATACAATGTGTCAGAGGTGGCAGAGCTCTGCGGCTTTTCCAATCCTTCTTATTTCATCCGCCTGTATAAGAAAAAATACGGACATACACCGAAAAACGCGTAACACGGCCAGTGCGTCGGCTTTTTGACGGAAACAAATAACGCCTCCGGTTCCGGAGGCGTTATTTAGTAATCTGAAAGGGGAGTCTGCCTGTCAGACCTCCTGATCTTCAACGGTCAGGACGATCTTGCCGGCACTCTTGCCGGAGTACATCAGCTGATGTGCAGCCTCTGCCTCCTGAATGGGGTAGACCTTGAAAATAGTGGGACGAATGGAACCGTCTTCGATCTTGGGCCAGATCAGCTCCACCATATCGGCCAGCAGCTTTGCCTTGGCCTCACTGGTGCGGCGGCGCAGTGTTGTGCCGATCAGACGGGTGCCCCGGGCATACATAGCGCGCATATCAATATGGCCGATATCACCTGCCAGGGTTGCGATCATGATCCAGCGGCCGTCAAAGTCCATGTAAGGCAGGCACTCACCGGTCATGGGACCGCCCAAACAGTCGATGGCCAAATTGACGCCGTGGCCGGCCTCCAGCTCTTCCTTCATCACATCCTTCAGGCTTTCCTTGGAAGTATCTACCACCCGATCGGCATGAAGATGCTCGATGGCCTTGACCAGTTCGCTGTTCATAACAGTGGTGATGACCCGGGCGCCAAAAGCCTTTGCCATGGGGATCAGCACACTGGCAAGACCGGATGCGCCTGCCTGTACCAGCAAGGTCTCACCGGGCTGCAGCTTGCCTTCCAGGAACAGGAACAGATACGCAGCACCGTAAACCTCGGGCAGAGCGGCAGCCTCGATCATGGACAAGCCCTTCGGAATGGGCATCAGCATACCGGCAGGAACTGCCACATACTCGGCATAACCGCCGCCGCCCAAAAGGGCTGTGGCCTTGTCACCCACATGCCATTTTCCTTCCGCGGCAACCTCCTCGCCCACGGCAACGACCGTTCCGGCAGCTTCCAGACCGAACCATGCGGGCCAGCCCTCGGGAGGCGGATAATTACCCTCTCTTTGCAAAAGGTCAGCGCGATTGATGGCTGCTGCAGCAACCTTGATAAGGACCTGGTCGGGCTTGATCACAGGATCCGGAACTTCGGTCCAGTGGGCACATCCGTCTGTTCCCATTAATACAGCATGCATAAAACAAACCTCTTTTCCTAGTATTATTGTGATTGAAATTCTCTTTGACAAAGTCAGAAAAAGATGGCATAATCCCTGTATGAGCTATGCTATCTAATGGTTTTATTTTATAAGCCATTGGTTTTGGGGTAAATGTAAAAAATGGACTTACACATGTAAGAAAGGGAAATAATATGATCCATCTTGATCTGAGCGTACCGCGCACACTGGCAGCAGCGAACACCCATTATTACAAAGAGCCTACCCAGGAGAGGTATATTGACCGGGTGCTGGAGCACCACGACATTATCTTCCTGGTGGATGGCGGCTGGAGCATGACCGAGCTGAACCAGGAGTATCCCCTGGGGAAAAACGATGTGCTTCTGCTGGCTTCCGGACGCCATCATTACAATAAGCTCCCCTGCGCGCCGGGAACGAAAACCTTTTGCTTGCATATGGCCACGGTCCCCGGGGACACCCGGGAGAATCCTGCCAGCGTCTGTTTTCCAACTTTGATCCATGTCCGCGATGTACAGCCCATCCAGCAGCTTTTCAGCAGCCTGGTCACCACCTATTGGTCTGTGGAGCCATTTAAGGAGCAGAAGCTCCAATCGTTATTGACGCTTCTGTTGCTTGCTTTGTACGCAGAATGCCGGGAAGGACAGAAGGACGATGAAAACCTGGCAGAGCGGGCCATCGGCATTGTGAATGCCGCACCGCATATCCGCTATACCACAAAGGATATGGCCCAGATGCTGTTCGTAAGCCCCAAAACCCTGAATAATGCCATGCATAAAAAGGTGGGGCTGCCCTTTTATGCATACGAAAAGCAGCAAAAACTGAAAATGGTGGCCACGCAACTGCGGCTGGAACCGGACATAAAGCTTTCTCAAATTGCGGCTGCCTTTGGCTTCTATGATGAGTTTCATATGAGCAAGGCCTTCAAGCAGCAGTTTGGTGTTTCCCCCAATGACTACCGCAAAAAGTAACAGTTCTGGAAACGGCAAAGAAACACATATGGGTCCGTACAGAAAATCATCCGGCGGGAGGAAGCCTCTGCCCTGCGATGCGCGTTCGGCATTGCGTAGGGCAGGGACTTCCTCCCGCCGATTCTTGTTATGCTTTCTGTGATTTTACAGCCACTGAAGACATGGCAAGGGTCTCCTATCCGGGAAAAGCCGGATGCGTGCCGTTTAAGATCTGATCGGTCATTTGCCGGGTCTGGGCTACCCAGGCCGGGAACTTTTCTTTTAGGCGATGGATATGCTCTGCGGTTTTTTCCGCATTGCCCATGGCTGCGTACAGGATCGCGGCTGTGGCATCTGCCCCGGGCTGGGCGGGGTATTTCTGCGCTGCGTTCCATGCTTCTTCCGCTTCAGGATACTGATGCAGCATGGTGAGGCAGGATGTCAGATTGGTATAAGCTGAGCCGAGGATGATCTCATCTTTATCGTTCTCTGCCATTTCCAGCAAGCATGCAATGCCGGTTTGGTAATAGCCCTTTGCTTTTTCAAATTGTGCTGCAGTATGTGCGGCTTTTGCCAGCTTTAGGTAGGGCAGGTAAAAACGGTGTCCGACTTCCCCTGCTTTTTCATACCATTCCAGCATTTGCTCCCGTGCCCCGCCCATTTCAAAGCACAGACCTACAAAAAACGCCCAGGCAGCTTTGTCTTCGTCATATATGCAGTGGGGATGGATCTCCTTCAGCAGCTCCATGCCCCGTTTCACTTCCCGCCTGCTGATATGGTTCAGTGCATTGATCAGAATGATCCGCACTTGCGGATTTTCCTGAAATGCCGGCTCCAGGATCGGACCAAAAGCCTGCCGATGGATTTCCCAGCTCTGCCGCAGAGCAAATTCCGCACTTTCAAAATCAATGGGAGGATTGTTCATATGCCCACCGCCTTGTTGTAATGTTGTTAAACTTCTTGAGTCAGATACGGTGATCCGTGATCCACTGCAGAAGCGCGTCATAATCCATTTGTCCGGAAGCAACTGCCAAGCCGACTTGGGATACATCCTCGTTGGTGCAATCCAAACGGATGCCGTTGACCTCCAAAAAGGTCAGCATCACAAACATACCGATCCGCTTGTTGCCGTCCACAAAGGCATGGTTGGAAATCAGGCTGTAGCCAAGGCGAGCGCCTTTTTCTTCTTTGGTGGGGTAGAATTCTTTGCCGCCAAAACCGGAAAAGGTAGCCTCCAGGGCGGATTCCAGCAAGCCTTCCTCCAGGACACCGATGCTGCCGCCGGTTTCCTGTGCCATTATTTTGTGCAGCAAAAGCACCTTGTTTTTAGAAAATTTGATCATTTGGCAAGCTCCTCAAAGGCAGGTTTAAACCGCTTCAAAATGCGGGCGGCAACGATATCGATCTTCTCGTCGTCGGTCAGCTCCAGCATAGAGGAGCTTTCCAGGTCGATCACCATATACTTGGGGCGGTTGTTCTTAAAGATCACCGCCCGGCCGTTCTTTTCTGCGATCCGTGTAACCCGGGAGAAATTCTGATTGGCTTCCGTTACGGAAACAATGGTATTCGTGTCAATTTGCATAGGCTCAGCTCCTTCTGCCTATAGTATATGCAAATTCTAGGTAGAAGTCAACCTAGGATTTGCTGGTAATGAACAGGCGTGTTCCCTCCGCATAGCAAAAGCCTCCGGATTCCAGGAGGCATAGAAACGAGCTATGAATTGCTTTCGTGCTGTTTGCCGAGCTGTTCGCAGATCTGCACGTCTGGAGTGGAAACTGCTTTTATATATGGCGCATGTACACGAATTCTTGTATGTTAATTGTATCAACGATGTATTCCCATAATGATCACATCAATGTACTGTCCGTTCTCAAAATGATGCTGCTTTAAAACACCTTCTGTTTGAAAGCCTGCTTTTTCATAGCAACGGATCGCCCTTAAATTGGTGGCAAAAACCTTTAGATATATTTTGTGCATATTCAGATGCGAAAAACTAAACTGTACCAGTGATGCCACGGCATCTGCACCATAACCTCCGGGAGAATCCAGGCTAATGAACAATTCTGCGTTTCGGTTTTTTTGATCAAAATTTTTCAAGCCGATAGTCCCAAGAAATTTGTTTGTCCTTTTGTCAGAAACAGTAAAAAGTTTTTGTTCAGAATTTGTTGCAACACGTTTGATCCATTCTTCGTGCTCAAACTCTGAAACCGGATACAGGGTTCCGGTTAATTCGCGGAATTCTTCCTTGTTGACTATGCGAAGTATTTCTGCTGAAACCGATTTGGTCAGTCCGTTGATTGCCACATGTTCTCCAGTAATCACAATGGTATCCTCCTGCTATATTGGACATAGTATGTGTAACAAAATAGTAAGCATTTCCCATCTTAGCGAAAAATTCGCTAAAAGTCAATAGCGAAAAACTTTCTATGGTATAATAAAACTAACCTTAAAAGGTGGTGGTGTTATGCCGTATTACCGCAGGATTCGGGATTTGAGAGAGGACAAGGATTTGTCGCAGGCGAAGATGGGGGAGATACTGTCGTGCAGTCAACGGGTGTACAGCAACTATGAGCGGGGTGACATTGATATTCCCACTGCCACACTCATAAAAATTGCGGACTTCCACAAAGTTTCCGTTGACTACCTATTGGAACGGACAAACAACCCTAAAACAAACAAGTGAGAGCAGACCTGCGTTGCGGTCTACTTGTTTTTTGTGTTAAGATATTCTTGGTGATGGATATGGAAATGCCCAAAGAAAACAAAACAGGTTGGGTGAGTTTGATTATGGACAGGAAGGCGTATATTTCATAACCCTTTGTACGCAAAACCGAGCCAGGTTATTTCAAATGGAATTGCCCGTAGGGAACGGCCTATGTGCCGTTCCAAAGGATGTGCATACTAAAAGGGAACGACACACAGGTCGTTCCCTACATTTATGCCCTGTAGGGAATGGCCTATGTGCCATTCCGATTTTAAGCTCGAGGCTTAACTTGGCATAAATGAACTATCGAAATGCCGTTTTTTCTTCATGGAAAAACAAATGCAGATGCTTAGGAGAAAGCATCTGCATGGTTTTGTACATAAGTATAATTCAAATTGTTCAGATCTTCTTCGTAAGCATAAAACAAATCATCATACTCCGAAAGAATTTCATAGCATTCCTCCATGCCTACCTTCGACAGGAATTTGATTCGCGCTGACCGATCATTCGGCAGTTCCTTTCCAAAAGCAGAAAAAGCGTTTTGACAAAGGGTTGCTGTATTCTCAGCACCAATTTCCGAAAAAGCAGACACCGTATTGGAAAAAACATCTTCTTCCACGTTGTATAAGAACTGCCAGAAGCCTCCGTTATTTACTTCCATTTCCAAAGTCTGCGTAATGTAAAAGACCTTTTCTTCATCACTGAGCACATCTAAATTACTGCCATAATCACACTTTTCGGCAATATGCATTGATAGCTCGGAAACAAACGCGTATTCATCTTCCATTTCCCAAATTTCCTGCATCGAAGCAGGTTTCTGTTCCATGATTTGATTAAATTCGTCACTGATAAACATTTCCGCACAGCCCCCCAACATAAAGATAAGAACTATAGCAAGACATAGAATACCCAATTTACGCATTACCGCTCACCGCCTTTTATTTATCATATCATAAGTCGGTTAGATTGGCAAGAAAAAGCGGGCGGATGTGGGCATCCGCCCCTACGATTATTCTCGGCATTGTGCGTAGGGGACGATGCCCACATCGTCCCGTTAGGCAGCGGCATCCAGCATATTTTCAATGAAAATGCCATATCCGGTGGTGGGGTCGCTGACCAGGACATGAGTAACAGCGCCGACAAGTTTTCTGTCCTGGATGATGGGGGAGCGATGGGAGCCCCGCCGATGGCGGATACAGCGACCTGACCGAGCGCGCACCGAGCAACGCAAACGGGTAGGTCGGTGTGCAACGCAGCCGCACCGACGGCAAGGCGCACACCGGGCACCGCAACAGGAGAGCCGGACATGCTGATGTCAAGTAGGGGACAAAAGAATTTTGTGTTTTTCTGCGGTTTTTATGCGTTTTGCAGGTAAAAGGCAGGCTTTTACACACCTCACCCGCGATCCCTAAGTTGACATAGATGAATTGTCGAAAAAGGGGACTTTTAATTATTCTTTCCTTTTCGATAAATTCCGAACTTTACCGGACCGTCGGTTTCTCTTTCTACATAACCAAAGCCCCCGGTTTCCCGGAGGCTTTTTGTCAATATAAGAGCGGTGAAAGAATAACTATGGGGAAATCAATTGTTGGCTTTGTTACATTTCTTTTTTATACGCCTTATAAAAATGCATAATGTTTACATCTTCAGGCATATCCAGTCCATGGGAACCGGCTTCTCCTTCGACTTCATGGCAACCATGATCCATGGCATACCCCATGAACACATTGTGTTTTTTCCAATGCGTCTGAACCAGCGCATCAAATATGCCGTATGCCGCTGTGTTTACCTTCAATTCCGAAAGTGCCTCTATGCTTTCCGGCCCTTTTTTATGCATACGTGTGTCGAAATTGGCCGCGTGGATCGCAATAAAGTCATATTTGTCTTCTATGATCAGCTCGGCAACTTTGGCGTGGATCTCTTCCACAGTGGGATATGCAAAATATGCCATATCTCTTTCTATAAAAATACAGGAAAAAGTGCATTTGGTGTGGGCTACGATGGCAGGCTTCTTGCCTGCTCTGATCAAAGCATCAAAAACGGTATCCGCTTTCAAAACAGGGCGCTCATATTTTCTGATCCCGTGGATTTCCGGTTGCGTTCCTGTATACATCGTGGCAAAGCAAACAGGCGTAACGGTAGGCATCGGTGCAAAAAACGGCACTTTCAGGTCCGTTCTTTTCTCCGTTTCCAGTAACAGGTACGGATATTTTTCATAAAGCCACTGACCGATGGCATCCGGATTATACATAAGAATCCTGTCCGCCTTTTCGCCCTCGAAAACGCGGTTTGCATAGCCTAGTATTTCACTGTTTCCTGCAGCAGCGCCTGCTGGCGAGTCAACTCCCATCATTTCACAAATTGCACCTGCAATGGTGTCAAGTGATGTTTTGTTAATTGTGTCACACATAGTAGATCCCCCTTTTATATCATTATTTTTTTGGGTATTCTGTCTTCAAAATAATACACGCTGTCAAAACCGCAAGTTTTTAATAAAACCGCAGCTTCTGTGAAGTTTCTTGCTACATTGTTTCTGTTGTGGGCATCGCTTCCCAACGTCACCATGTTGCCACCCAGGCATTTATACAAATTTAATATCTTATTAAGGCTGAAATTGTACTGTCCTGCCCTGTCTTTTAAGAATACGGTGTTTAACTCAAGGGCGATGTTTCTTTTGATAATTCTCTCCAATATGCGACAGATCTTATCCTCAAAGATCATAATATCACTTTTTCTTCCCCACTTGCCCGAAATATACCTTACAGGGCAGTGAATATGGGCCAGAATATCAAAGTCAAAGGCATCCACCGTTTCTTCCAACAAGTCGAAATAAAGGCCAATATATTCATTCAGTTCCTCGGTTGAAGGCATACAGTTTTGGAAATCAATTCGGTTATACGCAAGAGACCATCCCGCCTTCGGCACAAAATGCACGGAGCATAAAACGGCATCAAGGTCCCTTATGGACAAAACCTCCTCTGCTTTTCTGGGGGCGATGGTGTATTCACCAAGCTCAATCCCTTTCAGGACTTTCAGGTTCTGTCCAAACGCTTCCTGCACTTTTGCAATGCTCTCCATGGATGCCGCTATGCGGCTGAAGGTATTTCGTTCCATGTAAAAATTCATATCAGCATGATCTGTAATCGTCAGTCCGCTGATGCCTTTTTCTATTGCAGAGACACACATTTCGGGAACGGTATCTTTTCCGTCAGAATGTATCGTGTGCGTGTGGCAATCAAAAAACACGGAAACCACCCCCTTTTCTATATGATATACCACATAAAAAGATATTCCTATTGACTATTGTGCTTAAAATCTATATAATCCTGCTATAACGGGGATTTAGAGGAAGCACAATGAACGAACAATATCAAAAAACTAGATACATCTATGGCAAAGGCTGTTCCCTTAGCCATACAGTCGGTATGGGTGCCGAAAAATCCACGCTGTCCTATTTGCACCATGCCAAAGACTGTATTATTTTCTATTTTATTAAAGGCAGCGGAAATGTAAAAATAGAAGGAAAAAAGTATACGATTGCAGAGGGGGATGTGATACTGATCAACCCTTCCGAATTGTTTATGTGCGAGATTTACAGCAATACCCATCATGAAAGACTGGTTCTGCGTGTAAACCATAGTATCATGGAGAATTTTTCTCAGGATGGTTCTTCTATACTTTTACCGCTGTACAAAAGAGAAAACGGCAGCAAAAATCACATTCCCCATGACCTTGTAGAATCCATCGGCGCCAAAAAGAACATGGAAGAGATTTTCAAATATGCAAAATGCTCCTCTCCATCACAGAAGATTCTGGCAGTTTGCAAGACCGTTGAGCTACTGAATGTGGTTTCGGAATATCTTAGTTCCAACAAGAAACCGGCAAGTGCTGTCAGCAACACTTTGATCAACGATGTGGTAAATTCCATTAACGAGCATTTTCGCGAGGATTTATCCGTGGAATCTATCGCCTCTGAATTCCATATTGATAAATCCTACCTTTCTCATCTTTTCAAGGAATATGTAGGCATTCCCTTATGGAACTATGTTATCTGCAAAAGGCTTACTTACTTCAATGCTCTTGTCATCCAGAATCATTCTATTGACGAAGCATATGTTCTGGCAGGCTTCCAAAACTATTCCAATTTTTTTAGACTATACAAAAAGCACATGAATATGACACCATCAGAATTCCAGCGAACATACAGAACAAGGCCGTAAAGAAGCTCGTCCATTCCTCAATGGACGAGCTTTCCTGATTTTTGGTTTTTACGCCGCTGCATCGAGCATATTTTCAATGAATATTCCGTAGCCGGTGGTTGGGTCGTTGACGAGGACGTGGGTTACTGCACCGACTAATTTGCCGTCCTGGATGATGGGGCTGCCGGACACGCTGATGTCAAGTAAGGGACAAAAGAATTTTGTGTTTTTCTGCGGTTTTTATGCGCTTTTGCAGGTAAAAGGCAGGTTTTTACACACTTCAACCGCGATCCTTAAGTTGACATAGGTGAAATGTCGAAAATACCGCATTTTAAGACTTCCCGCATTTTCGACAAATTCTGATATTTGCCGGACCGTCGGTTTTGGTTTCTGCAATAGAAAGCGCAAGCTGTTTTTCACAGCTTGCGCCTCAAAGTATTAGGTTATAATTTTATCGCTTTTTGCTCGATTGCATTTCCAGCAAAGGGTTTGAAGATTATCTTCGGTTGTACAACCGCCCTTAGCTACAGGAATAATATGGTCTATCTCAAGCAGGAGATTTGGCTCGGCATGGGTAGAATTTTGGCAATTACAGCATGTGAAATTATCTCGTTCTTTAATGAAATTACGCAATTTTCTTGTCATCAAGGATCTTTGTTCTTTTGCAAAAGCGGCTGCCGTAAGTTTACTCTCTAACGCCTTGATCAGTTCAACAATGGTTTCTTCTGTCATCGGCACAGTAAACGACCGTTGCGCCATACCGCCACCAGAGGTGTATGCGAATTTGTACTCTACGGTAAGTACACTCTCGTCAATGTTTGCAAACCCAAGTCTGGAATAAAATCCCGGTTCATCATTCTCCATTACAAAAGCAGGAACATCACCAAGATATTGTTGATATTCTGCCTTGTAGTTTTCTATAATTTGTTTTGCATCTCTCAAGGTTTCAAGTTCTTCTACAAGCCGATAGAGTTTTTGGATTTGCTCCGGGTACATTTTTTTGTTGGGATAGAAGTTCTTTATCACATACTCCAAGGGGTTATTTTCTGCACTTGCAAATACTGTGGAAGAGACCTCTGCCGTGAAAGGTGTAATCGTCTTCTTATACGGACGAATGTAGTTGTATTCATCATCGTTGACTGTTTCACTTCGAACCACTCTGGTACCAAATAGTTGAGAGACAGTTTCTACTTTTTCAGTGATGTATTCGTTGAATTCTCTTTGAGTGCTCATTAACACTTCACAAGTGTTTTTGATTTTTAAGAAATCAGGTGATTCGTAATACTCAACAATTCTCTTATTATCATTTACTACCTGTATTATCTCTTTGTTGATGCGATTTACGAATTCATCAATGATATCCCATTCTTCGCTATCAATCGTTTTTATTTTCTTGATGCTATTAACAGTTCTATCAAACAATTGTGCAATCAGATTATCCAACCGATCTTGGCTGCCTTTGATGACAAGAGTTTCTCGGTTTTCGTTTGCGTATTCTATAATGCCGTTTACCCTTTCATAGTATTTGTGCTGTTTCTCGCTTAACGCTTCTTTTAGCTGCTCTTTGAGGTATTTATTGTATTCTGACTTGCTCATCAACAAAGAGGGATCATTCTTAAACTTATTTAAAACACGTTCATTTATAACAATTGTTCTCGAGCCTAAATTTTTGCCGGCAGATGATATGTAAGAAACATAAATTCTGTATGCTTTGGCAAAGTTCAATACAAACCCTATTTGATTGCTAAGCTGCTTATACTGTGGGTGCGCTGTATATTCATTACTGTTAATGAATTCTTTTAAGATGGCTGCTACTTTACATTTTCTTTCAAAAGTAGCCTCTGCCCGTGCGAGATTTTGTGCATCGTCCTTAAAAAAATTGGTTTCGTCATAATTTTCCAATGCTTGACGGCTCTTTACTGTTACATAGCTATCAATTTCAGGACAAATATCCCAACTCGGAAAGCCTAATTTCTTTAGTACTTGCGCCTCAAGTTCTTGGTATTTCTTTTTGTTTACATGTTTAACAATTTTTACTATAAGGATTATCGGAGATGCGGCTATGATAAAAGGTAACGCAAGTAATATAAGAAGAAATTTCATTTTGCTCATTCCTTTCTACGATGGCTGCTGATCAAACAGCAAAAACTACTGTATTAATTATATCAAAAAATAGCTAAATAGCAAGAACGAAGTGGGAGATTACTCCCACTTCGCTTTATGCAGCCGCATCTAACATATTTTCGATAAAGATGCCGTAGCCGGTGGTGGGGTCGTTCACAAGAACATGGGTCACAGCTCCAACCAACTTGCCGTCCTGGATGATGGGGCTGCCGGACATGCCCTGGACGATGCCGCCGGTGGTTTGCAGAAGGGCTGGGTCGGTGACCTTCAAAAGCATATTCCGGCAGCGGTCGTCGGCATTGGGATAGATCTTCAGAATCTCCACAGAATACTCGCAGATCCCCTGATTGCATACAGTTGAGCGAATGGTGGCGGCTCCGGTTTTGACCTCCTCCGGCTGGGCCACCGGCAGCGCCTCTGTTCGCACGGGAAGCTCAGCGGTTCCGAAGATGCCCTGGGCTGTGTTTTTCCGGACGCTGCCATAAGGAGAATCGGCGCTGAGGATCCCCATCAGCTGTCCCGGTGTGCCGACCTTGCCTTTTTTGACGCTGGCCACCGCAGCGGGGTAGGCGCTGCCCTCCCGGAGCTGCAGCAGAGAACCGCTGGCCGTATTGACACCGTGCCCCAGCGCACCGAACCTGCCGGTGGAAGGGTCGTAGTAGGTGACAGTGCCAACACCGGTGGCGCCCTGCTTCAAATAGACGCCCAAACGGGGACCGTCCTCAGTAAGCGGGGGACGCAGCTTGACGGATTTTATCTTACCGTTGCGGGAAACGGTGATATCCACGGTATCGTCGGTTTCGCGAAGTGCCTGCCGCACATCGGAAGCAGACCGGATCTCGGTTTTATTGATACGCAGGATCCGGTCTCCGCTTGCCAGACCTGCCGATTTGGCAGCAGCGCCAAGGGTTTCGTCGAATGCGGAAATGGTCACGGTGTCATCCTGCAGTGCCAAACCCACCAGCTGTCCACCCGGAATGAGGGTGGATGCAGCGCTGACAGGGCAGGACAACAGCCATATCAATAATATGCACCACGCTGTGCGCCTGGAAAAATTTTTCATAAGCAGCCCTCCTTGCTCTTTTAATATTCCAAAAGCGCACCGTTGTAACCGAAGTAAAAGTCGAAAGATTTGGGAGTTTTTGTATGTTTTCTTGACGCAAAAGAGGGCTGCCGGATGGGACCGGGCAGAAAAACAGACACAGGTATGCTTTGCCTATTGACATAGTAGGTAAATGATGTTATATTACCCACAGAAATAGTAGGTAATACGCATTGGGCATTTGCCCCGGGAAAGACAATCTTTGGAGGAAACAATATGAGAGTTTACGCAGATAACGCGGCTACCACGAAAATGAGCAAGGTGGCCATTGATGCGATGATGCCGTATTTTGAGGAAGTTTACGGAAATCCGTCCAGCCTGCACGGTGTCGGTCAGGAAGCCAAGGAGGCCCTGGAGGATGCCAGAGCCCGTGTGGCAAAGTGCCTGGGCTGTGAGCCCCGGGAGATCTTCTTCACTTCCGGAGGAAGTGAGGCGGATAACCAGGCCATTGTCTCCGCTGCCCGGTACGGTGCGCGCAAGGACAAAAAGCACATCATTTCCACTGCTTTTGAGCACCATGCGGTGCTGCATACCTTGCAGAAGCTGGAAAAAGAGGGCTTCGAGGTCACGCTGCTGGATGTCCGCAACGGACACAACATCACTGCCCAGCAGGTGAAGGATGCCATTCGCCCGGATACCTGCCTGGTCACCACCATGTATGCCAACAACGAGATCGGTTCGGTGCTGCCCATTGCCCAGATCGGTGCAGTTTGTAAGGAAGCCGGTGTGGTGTTCCACACGGACGCGGTCCAGGCAGCGGGCCATTTGCAGATCGATGTGAAGCAGCAGAATATTGATATGCTCAGCCTGTCCGGCCATAAATTCCACGGACCCAAGGGCGTAGGTGCGCTGTATGTGCGCAGAGGCCTGCCTCTGGTGAATCTTATCGAGGGCGGCGCCCAGGAGCGGGGCAAGCGCGCCGGTACAGAAAATATCCCCGGAATCTGCGGTCTGGCGGCTGCTTTGGAGGATGCCTGTGCCAATCTGCACAGCAACGGACAGAAGGTAACGGCTATGCGTGACCGGCTGATCCAGGGCCTTTCCCAGATCCCCCACAGTGCCCTGAACGGTGACCCTGTGAACCGTCTGCCGGGCAATGTCAGCTTCTGCTTTGAAGGCATTGAGGGCGAGAGTCTGCTGCTGTATCTGGATGCCATGGGTGTGAGCGCATCCTCCGGCTCTGCCTGTACCTCCGGTTCGTTGGATCCCAGCCATGTGCTGCTGGCCATTGGCCGGGTGCACGATGTAGCCCACGGCTCTCTGCGGCTGTCCCTGAGCCACTACAATACCGATGAGGAGATCGACCATATTTTGAAGACCGTACCCCTGGTGGTACAGAAGCTGCGTGACATGAGCCCGGTTTGGCGGGATCTGCTCAGCGGCAAGAGAGAATATATTTTGTGATAAGGAGAAAATAGTATGGCACTTTACAGTGAAGTCGTTATGGACCATTTTATGAACCCCCGGAACGTGGGCGTCATCGAGAACGCGGACGGCGTGGGTGAGGTAGGCAACGCCAAGTGCGGCGATATTATGAAGATCTACCTGAAGATCGACGGAGACATCATCACCGATGTGAAGTTTGAGACCTTTGGCTGCGGCAGCGCCATTGCCTCTTCCTCCATGGCTACGGAGATGATCAAGGGCAAGTCCATTAATGATGCCATGGCACTGACCAACAAGGCCGTGGCAGAGGCGCTGGACGGCCTGCCCGCACACAAAATGCACTGCTCTGTTTTGGCAGAGGAGGCCATCAAGTCTGCCCTGAAGAACTACTACGATAAGAACGGCATTCCCTACGACAAAGCACAGTTCCCCGATTGTGAGAACTGCGCCCATTGCCACGAATAAGCTATGATCGTATCAACAAAGGGGCGGTATGCCCTGCGGGTGATGGTATACTTTGTCCTGCATGGCAGTGAGGGATATATTCCGCTGAAGGAGATCGCAGAGGCGGAGGGCATCAGCCAGAAGTATCTGGAAGCCATCATGACCACCTTGAGCAAGGCCGGCTTTGTGGATGCGGTCCACGGCAAGGGCGGCGGCTACCGGCTCAACAGAAAGCCGGAGGAGTATACGGTGGGCAGTATCCTGAAGCTTACCGAGGGAAACCTGAATACGGTGTCCTGCACCACCCAGGGACCGGCTGCCTGCTCCCGGGCCACCTGCTGCCATACGCTGCCCATGTGGGAGCGGCTGGATGCCATGGTCAATGATTTCTTCGAAGGGATCACCCTGGCAGATCTTTTGAAAGAACAATAACAGAAGGGGTTGTCTCAAAATGAATGAGACAACCCCAAATTGCATATTTATGTGTAGGGAACGGCCTGTGTGCCGTTCCTAAATCTATATTTTGGAACTAATTTTCGGAATGACACATAGGTCATTCCCTACATACGCATTTTGAGACACCCTCTTTTTCAGATATCCTTGGGAACGGGAGGCG
>JAZSER010000070.1:0-14030 GCA_045531815.1 Faecousia sp.
CCTCCAGCGCCAGCCTGGCGGCGATGGCAAGCTGCTTTGCCTGGTGCTTAAAATACTCCTGGGTAGCATCCATTCCCACACCGTTAATGCTGGGACCGGAGTGGGTGTGGGAAGCGGCGATCATAATATGATCCCCGGGGATACCGGTTTTTTCCGTGATCGCTTCCCGGATGATTGCAACCTGGGGCTTGTTGGTATGTAAGCAATCGGTGGTGATCAGCAGGACGGTCACCCCTGCTTCGTCAGTCAAAGCAATACACGTACCCAAGGGACGGTCTATAATGGTATCTGCATACCGCTCCGGGTCAGTACCGAAGCCACCCAGAGGTCCGTATTTTTCCGGTGTGATATCCATGCGACCGAAGCCTGCTTGAATCTGTTGTTTCATAGTATGTAAGCTCCTTTCTGTGGCGTTGCGCCAAGGCATTTTTCTAAGACCATCATACCCCAGGTTGGCTTAAAATACAAGATATAAACTTACCAAAAAGGACCAATTTTCTTTGTAGATATTGCTAAACAATCACCATAAGCGTAAACACAACTATTTTGCATCTGAGGCATCCACCCGGTAAACCGGAAATTGACGCGCAGGGAATGGTTTCAAAACTAATTTTCCGGAAACGGGTGAAACCTCTTGCAACTTGCCGTCAAAAATGGTAATATGTTCTAAGAGTATGCGGTTTTGTGACCGTATCCGTGCAAACGGACAAGTTTATTATAGGAGGCAAATCATGACAGCCAGTGAAAAGAAACAATTGCAGATCACTGCCTGCAAGGTGCGTATGGGTGTAATTGAATCCACCTACGGCGCAAAGGCAGGACATCCCGGCGGCAGCCTTTCTGCTGCAGAAGTCTTTACTTATCTGTACTTTAAGGAAATGAACATCGACCCCAAGAATCCCAAGTGGGACCACCGGGACCGTTTTGTTTTGAGTAAGGGTCACACCACCCCCGGCCTGTATGCCACTCTGGCAAACCGGGGCTTCTTCCCCGTGGATGACCTGCCCACCTTCCGCCACATCGACAGCTATCTGCAGGGTCACCCCAACATGAACACCGTTCCCGGTGTGGATATGTCCACCGGCTCTCTGGGCCAGGGTGTTTCCGTTGCTGTGGGCATGGCTCTGGGCGCAAAGCACACCGGCAAGACCAACCGGGTCTACTCCCTGCTGGGTGACGGTGAGATCCAGGAAGGCCAGGTTTGGGAGGCTTGCATGGCAGCCGCCCACTACAAGCTGGACAACCTGTGTATCGTTGTGGACAACAACGGTCTGCAGATTGACGGCAACATTGCCGATGTTATGAGTCCCTACCCCATCGTTGGCAAGCTGGAGTCCTTCGGTTTCTATGTTCAGGAAATCGATGGCCATGACTTTGATGCCATCGAGGCCGCTTTTGCCAACGCAAAGGCAACCACCGGCAAGCCCAGCGCCATCGTGATCAAGACCGTTAAGGGCAAGGGTGTTTCCTTCATGGAAAACGATGCCGGCTGGCACGGCAAGGCACCCAACGACGCAGAGTATCAGCAGGCTATGACCGAGCTGAAGGCTCAGCTGGCAGAACTGGAGGGCTAAGATATGGCAGAAATGAAGAAAGTCGCTACCCGTGACAGCTACGGTGCTGCTCTGACCGAGCTGGGCGCACAGTACGATAACCTGGTGGTTCTGGATGCCGACCTGGCAGGCGCCACCAAGACCGGTACTTTTAAGAAGGCATTTCCCGCACGGCACTTTGATTGCGGCATCGCAGAAGCCAACATGATCTGCATGGCCACCGGTATGTCCACCATGGGCCTGGTCCCCTTTGCATCCAGCTTCGCAATGTTCGCTGCCGGCCGTGCTTTTGAGCAGGTCCGTAACTCCATCGGCTATCCCCACCTGAATGTGAAGATCGGTGCTACCCATGGCGGCATCTCTGTGGGCGAAGACGGTGCTTCCCACCAGTGCTGTGAGGATTTCGCTCTGATGCGTTCCATCCCCGGCATGACCGTTATCTGCCCCGCAGACGATGTGGAGGCCAAGGCTGCTGTGAAGGCTGCTTATGAAATGAACGGTCCTGTTTATCTGCGCTTCGGCAGACTGGCTGTGCCTGTTTTCCACGCAGAGGATTATCAGTTCCAGATCGGTAAGGGCGAGATCGTCAAGGACGGCACCGACGTTGCCATCATTGCCAACGGTCTTCTGGTTTACGAAGCCATTCAGGCAGGCGAAGAGCTGGCAAAGGCCGGTATCAACGCAATGGTCATCAACATGGCTACCATCAAGCCCCTGGACGAGGAGCTGGTCCTGGCAGCTGCCAAGAAGTGCGGCAAGGTCATCACCTGCGAAGAGCACTCCGTCATCGGCGGTCTGGGCGAGGCTGTCTGCAGCCTGCTGTCCGAGAAGCTTCCCACCCCTGTCAAGCGCATCGGTGTCAACGACGAGTTCGGTCACTCCGGTCCTGCAGTAGATCTGCTGAAGCAGTTCGGTCTGTCCGCTGAGCACATCGTGGAAGTTGCTAAGGAATTCTGCAAATAAGCCATTGCTTCCATAAAAACCAAGTCTCCGGGGTCTTAGGATCCCGGAGCTTTTTAAATTTTAACACTGGTTTTAAGTATAATGAAATTGACTTTACCCGGTAAGAAAGCTATTATGATTCTAATAGTATAAGGAGGTACTTAACTATGGATATGACACAATACTCCGCCGGTTTTGCCCGGCTGGACATCACTCCCTTTCTGGGGGTGGAGATGGCAGGCAGCTGGAAGGCCAGGGGCGTCCAGGGTGTTTATGACCCGCTGTATGTGAATGCGGTTGCCTTTGGCGGTGAGGACAAGAGCGCTGTGCTCCTGGTGGCAGACCTGGTGGGTCTGCGGGGATTGGAGCGGGAGCTGCGTCCCCAGGTGGCACAGGCTACCGGCCTGCCGGAGAATGCGGTGATCCTGCACTGCACCCATACCCACACCGGTCCTGTCCCTGCGGCAGACCCCGAGTACAGGGCGTTTTTCTGCCGCCGGATGTGTGACGCGGCGGTTATGGCGCTGGCGGACCGGAAGCCGGTGACCGATGTGTGCCATGCCGAGGTGATGACCGAGGATATGACCTATCCCCGCCGGTATAAGCTCACCGACGGCACGGTGATGACCAACCCCGGCGGTAAGTGGTTGGATATGCTCGTGGACTACGCAGGTCCTAACGATGAGAGCCTGCGTCTGGTACGCATTCTCCGGGAGGATGCCCCAGAGATCGCTCTGGTGAACTTCGCTTCCCACCCGGATAACGTCAGCGGAGAGTATATTTCCGCCGACTTCCCCGGCATTATGCGCAATACCGTAGAGGCCGGCCGCAAGGATGTGAAGTGCGTATTCTTGCAGGGCTGTGAGGGTCAGATGGTCATTGGCACCCGGCTTAAGACCCGTATTCCCAATTCCCTTAAAAAGGCAACGGATCACGGCATCAAGCTGGGCGGATATGTGCTGGATATGTTTGACAAAGCGGTTTCCACCGGCCAGACCGGCCTGAGCTTCGGCACAAAGACCACCAGCATGAAAACGAAGCTGGATCCCGCCCGTGTCCCCGAAGCACAGCGGATCTCCGATGCCCACAAGGCAGGCCGGGACGATCTGATCCATCCCAGCCAGAAGTTTGCCAATTATATGCGGGTGGAGGCCAACCGGATTCTTGCCCTGGATAAGGATCAGCTGTACTACAAGGATGCCCAGATGTGCGCTATCACCTTCTGCGGCATGGCCATCGCCGGCTTCCCCGGTGAGATGTTCAACGAGGTGGGTGTGCAGGTACGCCGGAATTCCCGGTTCCCTGTGACCATGACCCTGGCCATTTGCAATGGCTCTCTGGGCTATTTCCCCACTGCCGATGCCTTTGAGCAGGGCGGCTACGAGGCCTACAACACCTCCTACGCCAAGGGTGCTGCCGAGCAGATGGCAGATACCGCCGACGCGCTGCTGGAAGAGCTGTAATACCTGTGCCCTCCGCCTCGACGGAGGGCATTGGTTTTTTGTGTGTGAAAAGTGCTGGTTTGCGTTGACAAGCTTTCGAAAAAGTTGTATGATGACAAAAATTATATCGGGAGGTACATATTATGGATATGACCAACTTTACCGCCGGTTTTGGCCGGCTGGATATCACGCCCCCGCTGGGTGTATATATCGGCGGCGGCTGGAATGCCCGCTACGGACAGGGTGTTCTGGATCCCCTGTATGTCAATGCTGTTGCCTTTGGTGACGGAGAAAAGTCCGCTGTGCTGCTGGTGCTGGACAACCTGGGTCTGTACGGTGTTACCGGTGACAAGTGGCCCAAGGATATTGCAGAAAAGCTGGGTCTTGCCCGGGACAGCGTGATCGTTGCCTGCACCCATAGCCACACCACCCCCTCCGTGGGCACGGACGAAATGTACGATGCATGGCTGTTCCGCCGCCTCTGCGACGCTGCCACCATTGCTTTAAATGACCGCAAGCCGGTCACCGATGTCCAGTGGGTTCAGGAGCGTGCCGAGGGCATGGCATATGTCCGCCGCTATCGTCTGAAGGACGGCACTGTTATGACCAATCCTGCCGGCTCTTACCTGGATCTCATTGAAGATTTTGCCTGCGAAAACGATGACACCATGCGTGTGGTCCGCATCCTCCGTCAGGAGGGTGAGGAAATCGCCCTGGTGAACTTCCAGGCCCACCCGGACAACATCGGCGGCGACTGGTACTCTGCCGACTATCCCGGTGCATTCCGCAACAAGGTGGAGCAGCTCCGGGAGAATACCAAGTGCATCTTCCTGGACGGCTGCCAGGGTCAGATGGTCATCGACTACCGTGCCCCCGGTAAGCCCAAAAAGGGCGCCTGCCACGCTAAGGCTACTGAGTACGGTCACAAGCTGGGCCAGATGGCTGCCGCCATGTTCGAGCACACCGCTTCTACCAATATGACCGGCTTCAGCTACGGTGAAAAGGCCCTGGATCTGAAGACCAAGCGTGATCCCTCCCGGATCCCTGAGGCAGAGCGCGTCATTGCCCTCCACGAGGCAGGCAAGGACCTGGAGATCCACCCCATGCAGAAGATCGCCAACTATATTCTCTCTGAGTCCCGTCAGCTGATCCGCCTGGAGAAGAACCAGCAGGATTACAAGCCTACCGCTGTCAGCGGCATCACCTTCTGCGGTCTGGCACTGGTGGGTATCCCCGGTGAGCCCTTCAACGAGGTGGGCAAGCAGGTTCGCGGCAGCTCCAAGTTCCCCGTCACCTGCCTGATGTGCAATGCCAACGGCGCATACGGCTACTTCCCCACTGCTGAGGGTCACGACCAGGGCGGCTACGAATCCTACAATACCCCCTATGTCAAGGGCACTGCTGAGCAGCTTGCAAGCGCAGCAGAGGAATTGCTGAAGACCCTGTAATTACAAATAAATTCCGGCACCTGTTTTACAACAGGTGCCGGTTTTTTTGATTATCCCATGTGCAGATCTGCACGGAAGCTGTGGGGCAGCAGCTGCGCCAGGGTCACCCGGTCATAGCTGCCATGCTTTCCCACCAAATACACGGTAAAGTCATCGGCACAGAATTCCCGCATGACCTGACGGCAAACACCGCAGGGTGGGAACGCTCCGGTGATCACACCGTCCTTTCCACCGCACACCGCAATGGCCTGAAACTCCCGCTTTCCCTCAGAAACAGCCTTGAAGATCGCTGTGCGCTCTGCGCAGACTGTAGGGGTATAGGAGGCATTTTCAATATTGCAGCCGGTATACACCGTGCCGTCTGTGCACAGCAGTGCTGCGCCTACCTTGTAGCCGGAGTAGGGCGCATAGGCACCCTGCATTGCCTGGATGGCGGTTTTTACCAACAATTCTGCATTCATACGATCTCTCCTGCAAAGCTTTTGCCGGGGGTCTGCAGAGGCACACCCAGCAGCTCCGCCACGGTGGCAGCAATGTCTGCAAAGCTGTCTCTCGTACCCAGATCAACAGGCTTGACGCCCTTGCCCAGCATCAATAAAGGCACATACTCTCTGGTATGGTCGGTGGTTGCCAGATAGCCGGGGTCACAGCCATGGTCTGCCGTGATCATCACCAGGTCCTCCTGCCCCAGCTTGGGGAGGAATGTGCCCAGCCAGCTATCGAAGGCATTGAGCGCCTCGGCATAGCCCACCGCATCCCGACGGTGACCAAAGGTCATATCAAAGTCCACCAGGTTCACAAAGCAAAGTCCCCGGAAATCCTGGGCAGCGTACCGGTCGGTATGGCCCATGCCGTCAGCATTGCTCTGATTGTAAACATGGTCGGTAAGACCGATGCCTGCAAAAATATCATGGATCTTTCCCACACCGATGGAGGCCATGCCGGCTTGCTTCACCGCAGCAGGCAGGGTCACCGCAGGGGGCTCCAGGGAGAAATCATGCCGGTTGGCTGTGCGCTTGAAGCTGCCGGGCGTCCCTACAAAGGGGCGGGCAATGACACGGCCTACACCGTGCTTGCCGGTGAGCAGCCGTCTTGCGATGCGGCAGTATTCGTAAAGCTGCTCCGGAGGCACGATCTCCTCGTGGGCAGCGATCTGGAACACAGAGTCTGCGGAGGTGTAAACGATCAGGTCTCCGGTGCGCATATGCTCTGCACCGTAATGCTCGATGACCTCCGTGCCGGACCAGGGGGCATTGGCCAGAACGCCTCTGCCGGTAGCCTCCCGGAAGGGCTTGAGGATCTCCTCAGGAAAGCCATCCGGATAGGTGGGCAGCGGGTCTGCCGATACGATCCCGGCGATCTCCCAGTGACCAATGGTGGTATCCTTGCCCATGGATCGCTCTGCCAGCCGGCAGTACGCACCGGAAGGCGCTGCTTCCCGGGGCAGACAATCCACCCCTGCAATGTTGCCAAGACCTGCCTTCAGCATATTGGGAATCATCAGCTTCCCGGTGGCAGCACAGCTTTTCAGGGTGTTGGCACCGGCATCTCCAAAGGCCGCTGCATCCGGCAACGCACCGATGCCAAAGGAATCCAAAACGATCAGAAATACGCGTTTCATAGAATCACTTCCATTCAAATTTCGCGTGTCAGCGCGATAAACTGGAATTTATTTGTTTTCCATAGCGACCGCCACATCCAGGGCGATCTTCATCATGGTGGTGAAAGCGGTCTGACGCTCCTGGGAGGTGGTCTCCACACCCTTCAGGACATGGTCGGAAATGGTGCAGATGCACAGTGCGCGCTTGCCGTAGCGGGCTGCGTTCATATAAAGGGCAGCTGCTTCCATCTCCAGCGCCATAACGCCCATCTTCTTCAGACCGTAAACGCTGTCCAGGCCCTCGGGCACACCCACATGGTCCCCGTAGAACACATCGGAAGAATTCACATTGCCCACATGGTAGGTCGCACCGTTTTCCTTGGCAGCCTCCACCGCGGCAGACAAAAGCTCATAGTCTGCAATGGGGGCATAGGTGCCGGGCAGATGGAACTGGGCAGCAAAGTTGGAATCGGTGCAGGCACCCTGGGCAATGACCACATCATAGAGATTGATATGATCCTGGATCGAGCCGGCAGAGCCTACGCGGATAATATTCTCCACTCCGTAGCCATTGTAGAGCTCATGGGAGTAAATACCGATGGCAGGCATACCCATGCCGGAGGCCATCACGGATACCTTGACACCTTTATAGGTGCCGGTGTAGCCCTGGACACCCCGGACATTGTTGACCAAAACCGGGTTTTCCAGGAAGGTTTCTGCAATAAACTTGGAGCGCAGCGGATCACCGGGCATCAAAACGGTCTTACCGAAGTCACCGGGCTTTGCGCTGATGTGAGGGGTAGGTGTAGTTAACATAATATTTCCTCCTGACGGTATTACAGATTTCCATTACTTCAAAACGGTGGTGAAGGCTTCCTTCAGCTCACCGGTAGACAGGCGAACGTACACATGGACGGTGTTGCTGCCATTGGCATAGGGCATTGCCTTCTCCTCAAATTCCGAGCAGCCCAAAGGCGCATTAAAGTCAAAGGGCTTGGTGTCATGCTCGTACTTATGAGACACCATCACCTCTCCTGCGGGATTCTTTACCTGGATCTCCACAGTGCAGATGGCATAGTTTGCAATGACCGTCTTCTCCAGAAGCTCACTCAAAGCAATATCCGCACCGTTTTCCAGGCTGCTGGTCAGGCTGCCCACTTTGGCTTCCCCTGCTTCCACAGGATCTTTGCCCACCAGCTCCGGGATGGCAAAGGGAACATAGCCGGATTCCAGCAGATTTGCAAAGGTGTACTTCTTGTCCACTGTGCCCAAGGGTCGCATGGTGACACCGTTTTCCTGCTGATAATTCTTCTTTTCCGTCTTTGTGCCCACAGCATCCTGCTCCAGGATCAGAATGTAGCTTTCCTCCGGATCGATGTTTCCTTCCGCATCCTTCACCACCACCGGGTCAGAGCCTGCCATGATCACATGGTAGGCAGTGGAGGAATACAGACCGTCTGCCGGCTTCATAGCGGCATAGGACTGGCACATAATATCCTCTCCGTTGTCCCGGATAATATCCGCTGTGCCGGAGCTGCTGCCGAAGGGATACTTGCCGGGCAGGTAGTTGTACGGTCCCACGGGAACGACCCGGGAGTTATACTGGCTGTAGGATGCCATGGTCTCCAGGCCGGTGGAGTTGGAAACCCGGCTCCAGCCCCATTCCACACCACGGGCACAGGCACTGGACATAATGCTCAGGAAATCTCCCTCGATGGAGTCAAAATCCAGTGTGCCGGTCTCCAGGTCATAGTGCTGCAGCGCCTTCCAAACATTGCCCCGGGCATTGTTGTTGCAGTAGAACAGGCCGGAATAGGCAATGCCTGCAGGCAGCTCCACATCGGAGGTCCGGTCCAGCAGCGTAAAGCTGTAAACGATATCCTGGGTGGGTGTCCAGGGGAAGGTCAGGTTAAAGCGCATTGCTGCCACACACAGCTGCCGCAGCTCGTCCTCGGACATCTGATCGTTGGCAATGGGCAGTGCCATCAACTCGTCATACCAGGTCTTGGGATCGTGGACGATACCGGCATAGGCAGAATAATCCTTCTTCTCCACGACGGGAGGCGGTGTTGTCGCGCTGCCCTCACTGTCACCGGTGCTGCCGCCGCAGCCAAACATGGAGAAGGTCAGCAGCACTGCCAGCAGACCGGCAAATACTCTTTTCATGGGAGTTCCTCCTTAATAAGTACCGTCGTTTTTCAGACCCTTGGCGATCTTGACGATCCGGGAAGTACCCAGACGGTCTGCACCCAGGCGGATGAATTCCTCTGCATCCTCCAGGCTGGAGATGCCGCCGGCTGCCTTGATCTTCACATTCTTGCCCACATGCTTGGCAAACAGCTCCACATCGGCAAAGGTCGCACCGGCAGTGGAGAAGCCTGTGGATGTCTTGATGTAATCCGCACCTGCTTCGGTCACGCACTTGCAAAGGGCGATCTTTTCCTCATCGGTGAGCAGGCAGGTCTCAATAATGACCTTCAGGATCTTGCCGCAGCAATGGGCCTTGATCTGACGGATCTCCTCTGTCAGCGCTTCCCACTTGCCTTCCTTTGCCCAGCCGATATTGATGACCATATCCACCTCATCGGCACCGTGGCACACTGCATCGTGGGCCATGAAGCACTTACTGGCGGTGGTGGCATAGCCGTTGGGGAAGCCGATCACCGTGCAGATGGCCAGCTTGTCGCCCACATACTCCTTAGCCTGCTGCACAAAGCTGGCAGGGATGCAGACAGATGCGGTGTGATACTTCATGCCGTCGTCGCAGAGGGCCTGGATATCTGCCCAGGTGGCGGTCTGTGCCAAAAGCGTATGGTCGCACTTGGCAAGGATCTGAGAAAGTTCCATAATCATATTCTCCTTTAGCATTTTTCTTTTATTATATCTGAGTTGCGGCAATTATGCAAGAATATTTCCCGGAAACCGGGGCAGTTCCATCCCAAAGGTTATATTTACAAATCCGATACAGAAAACAGGTTTACTTTTCCGCAAAAGAATGTTAGAATTATCGGGTAAAGGAGGTGACGCGATGCGTCGCTATTTGCGGCGGTTTGCAGAAGCATTCCGCAAGGGTGATCTGATCTTGCTGCTTTTATGCGTAGTGGCAACGGCCTTTGGCTGCTTGATGATCGCCAGCACCACCAATGCCAGTTCCACCGGTCCATTGCGTTACCTGATCATTCAGATCGGTGCGTCCTGTGCCGGCATTTTGGCCTATATCGCCATCTCGTCCATTGACACGGAATTTTTCTCAGAGCACCGGTATGCACTGGTGATTTTCAACACCGTGCTGCTTCTGATGCTGATTCCCTTCGGACAGACCATTTCCGGTAACCGAAGCTGGCTGCACTTTCCCTTCCTGCCCTTTAATATCCAACCTGCCGAGGTCTGTAAGATCACCTATATTCTGATCATGGCCTCCGTCATGGCTTCCCACCAAAACCGGCTGTCCTCCATCCCATCGGTGGCCCATATGGTGCTGCATCTGATCCTGCTGTTCGGTCTGAACATGGTCATTTCCGGTGATGCCGGTGTTTCGCTGATCTTCGCCTTCATTTTCGTGGGCATGGCTTTTGCCGGCGGTGTGAATCTGATTTGGTTCCTGGTTGCCGCAGGCGGCATTGCCGCGGTATTCCCCATTCTTTGGAATGTGGTGATGGACGATTACCAGCGTAACCGTATCGAGGTTCTGTTCAACCCGGAGCTGGACCCCCTGGGCACAGGTCCTCTGTACCACACGGTCCGTGCCCTGCGTTCTTTGACCGGCGGCGGCTTGACCGGACAGGGTCTTTTCCAGGGTCACCGGACCCAGACCCCGGGAGCACTGTTTGCCCAGCATACAGACTATATCTTCTCTGCCATTGGTGAGGAGCTGGGCTTTGTTGGCTGCTCTTTGGTGCTGGTCCTGCTGTTTTTGATCATTGCCCGGTGCATCTGGGTAGGCATCCGCAGCCAGGACACCCTGCGTCGGCTGGTGTGCTTCGGTGCTGCCTCCGCGCTGATCTTCCAGGTGATCAGTAATGTGGGTATGTGTATCGGTGTGACACCGGTTATCGGTCTGACCCTTCCCTTTATCAGCTACGGTGGCTCGTCCATCATATCCCTGTATGCTATGCTGGGGTTGGTGTCCGGTGTGTACGCGCGTCCCAACGCAACCAGCCATGAGCGCTACATCCGGCCCCCACTACACTATCAAGGAGACTAGTATGAAAAGAGCATTTGCCATTCTGCTGGCACTGTTTATCATTGTCTGTTTCGCAGCCTGTTCCAAGGGGGACGCTCCCGCTCCGGAAAGCATTGCCATAAGCAGCGATTTCGCTTTCGTGGTAGACAAGGACGCGGATCATACCGCCCAGCAGGCCGCTGTTTGTCTACAGGCCACCCTGTCGCAGAAGTTCCCCTTGTTTAAGCTTCCCATTGACCACACCATGCCGGAGAAAAACGCCATCGTGCTGCATGTGGACAGCGCCATGGCGCCTGGCGAATGCACCCTGGAACTGAAATCTTCCGGCATTTATTTGACTGCGCAGGAATCTCATGTCCTGCTCCACGCAGCCAGACAGCTGCGGCAGGCGCTGCTTGATTCCGGTTCTCCCACAGTCACACAGGAAATGTGCGAATCGGTCACGCAAACCCTGACCTCAGATGACCTGCCCTTTGTTTTTCTGTCGCAAAACCTGCTGAGCAAGGATGCAGACGGCGGCAATTCCGTTGCAGACCGGGTTCCCCGCTTTGAAAAGCTCATGAGGGAATACCAGCCGGACATTCTGGGTACCCAGGAATGCTCCCTCTATTGGAAGCAAGTAATCGACAGCAGCTTTGGGGATACCTACATCTCCACGCAAACCGCTGCCAACTGGGATAAGCGCGGTAATCCTATTTACTTCCGTGCTGACCGGTATGAGATCCTGGATGCCGGTATCTTCTGGCTTTCCCCCACCCCCTATGTATTCTCTCAGTTTGAAGGAGACTCCGGCCCCAGGCAGTGCACCTGGGCACTCGTCAAGGATCTGATCACCAACCAGGAGCTCCTGGTTGCCAATTGCCATCCGGACTGGAATAACGATACCCAGCGGGCCTTGCAGGTGAATGTGATCTTCCAGGAGCTGGGAGAGAAAATGCAAGGAGCGCACTTCATTCTGTGTGGCGACTTTAACAGCGAACCGGACGGCCCCATTTATACCATTGTCACAGGCAACGGCCTTTTGGACTCCCGTAAATCCGCCGGTCTGGATCAATCCGAGGTGGATCACACCTTCCACGGATTTGGCGCAAATGCTACCTTCCTGGATTATATCTTCCACAGCGATACTTTGGAAACCAACCTCTACCGCATTGCAAGCGACACATACAGCGGCTATATTTCCGATCACTACGGTGTGCTGGCTGAGCTTAAATTTAAATAAAGATCCCATATTTTTGTTATAATACAAAAAACAAACACAAGGAGTAGATAGTGTGAAAGCTTTTATGGATCAGGATTTCCTGCTGGAAACGGAAACCGCCAAGCATCTGTATCATGATTATGCCAGCAAAATGCCCCTGGCAGACTATCACTGCCACTTAAATCCCCAGGAGATCTACGAGGACCGCAGATTCCACAACCTCACCGAGGTATGGCTGGGGGGCATGGACGAAAAGGGTGTTCTTGCCGGTGACCATTACAAATGGCGGCTGCTCCGTGCCAACGGTGTCAGCGAGGACTATGTCACAGGAAACAAGCCTGCCTATGAGCGGTTTTTGAAATTCGCCCAGGTATTGGAGGTGGCCATCGGCAACCCCATGTACCACTGGTGCCATCTGGAGCTGCAGCGGTTCTTCGGTGTCACCGAGCCGCTGACGGAGGAAAGCGCCCCCCGGATCTGGGAGCACTGCAACAAGCTTTTGCAGGAAGACCCGGATATGACCGCCCGGGGCTTGATCCGCAAGGCAAATGTTGCCCTCATCGGCACAACAGACGATCCCATTGACGACCTGTACTGGCACGAGAAGATCGCCGCAGACCCCAGCATCCAGGTGAAGGTCTGCCCCTCCTTCCGGCCTGACAAGGCTGTGAATCTGCAAAAGGAAGGCTTTGCCGCTTATATGGAAGCCCTGGCTTCTTCCGTTGGAAAGCAGAAGCTGGAAACTGTGGAGCAGGTTTGCGAGGCTTTGGAAGCACGCATTGCTTACTTCCATGCCCGGGGCTGCCGCGCCAGCGATCACGGTCTGGAATATGTGCCCTTCCGGCTGATCTCCTCCGCCCAGGCCAACGCTGCCTACCAAAAAGCACTGGCAGGCGAGGCCCTGAGCATCGAAGAGATCGAAGGCTATCAGACCATGCTGCTTCTGTCCATGGGCAGAGTCTACCACCGGCTGGGGATCGTGATGCAGCTGCACTACTCCTGCCTGCGCAACACCAACACCCGGATGTTCCGGATGCTGGGCGGAGATGCCGGCTACGATGCCATGGCACAGAACACCTGCGGCAGTAATATTGCACAGCTGCTCAGCGCTTTGGATGAAACACAGCAGTGTCCCAAGGTGATCCTGTACTCCCTGAATCCGGCAGACAACGCACAGCTGGGTACGCTCATCGGCGGCTTCCAGGACGGCATTACCCCCGGTAAGATCCAGCACGGCTCTGCCTGGTGGTTCAACGACACCAAGACCGGTATGCAGGATCAGATGACCTCCCTGGCGAATTTGGGCCTTCTGGGAAATTTTGTGGGTATGCTGACAGACTCCCGCTCCTTCCTCAGCTACCCCCGCCACGAATACTTCCGCAGGATCCTGTGCAACCTGCTGGGCAAGTGGGTGGAAAACGGAGAGTATCCCAACGCAGATGCTTCTCTGAAGAAGATCGTGGAGGGCATCAGCTTCCTTAACGCAAAGCGTTATTTTGACCTGTAACGACAATTAAAATGGGGTTGTCTCAAAATGAATGAGACAACCCCAAATTGCATATTTATGTGTAGGGAACGGCCTGTGTGCCGTTCCTAAGTGTATATTTTGGAACTAATTTTCGGAATGACACATAGGTCATTCCCTACATATGCATTTTGAG
>JAZSER010000043.1:0-69891 GCA_045531815.1 Faecousia sp.
TGCTTCCACGGTGGCTGCTTCCCGCAGCTCCTCTGCAAAGACCTGCATGGGAAGCATGCTGATCAGCAGAGAAATACACAGAAAGAAGCTGCACATACGGTAAAATACTTTGCTCATTCGGTTCACTCTCCTTAGTTAGTACTTAGATACATTACGCAGGGAACAGTACGCGGATGACACTTCATCTTCTCTGCTCATGTGGAGAAATATCTTTGCGCCCGTAATTGCTTCGGTATTCCCTTGATTATAGTCTAATATAAATAGATCTCATTGTCAACAAGCAATCGACGACTATTGCAGCTTAGCTGCAATAGTCAAACTCGCAAACAATTCCGAAGTGTAGCCTTTCGCTGGCCTATATTCACAAGCAGAGAAAACAGGTCTATTTGAGGTTTAAACTTCCAACAGACCTGTTCTGTTTTAATGATCCGTTCCATAGAATGTTCCATACAATCCGTATATGAGGTGGTACTATGGAACATACGAACAATCACATCGTCCTGCGGGGCTATCTTGACAAGCTCCCGGAATTCTCGCACGAAAACCATAACAGGCGGTTTTTTCGGTTTACTTTGGCAGTGGCCAGGTTATCCGGTGCGATTGATCTGCTGCCGGTGATCGCAGAGGAAAGCCTGCTTGCACCGCTGGATCCAACTGCCGGTGAAATGCTCACGGTCACAGGCCAGATCCGTTCCCACAACCAGCGCACAGACGGTGTGCGGCATCTTTTGATTTTTGTATTTGCCGCTACCGTTGCCGTTGAGGATGGTGATCCTGTAAATGAAGTGTGCATTGAGGGGCTCTTATGCCGTGAGCCAACATACCGACGCACGCCGCTGGGTCGGGAGATCTGTGATGTCATGCTTGCCGTTCCCAGGGCTTTTCGCCGTGCGGATTATCTGCCGTGTATCCTTTGGGGCAGGACCGCATACGAGGTCAGCGCTTGTCACACCAGAGACCAACTTCGGATCGTCGGTCGTTTGCAAAGCAGGGTCTACACAAAATTAACCCAGGATGGTGCAGAAGAGCGCACCGCCTATGAAATATCCGCCTTAACCGCCGAGCTCCTGCAAGATCAATGACAGACCACCGCACAGCAGAACACCAATGGCCGTTGGAAGCAGGATTGCTGCCACAGTTTTCAACGGGGAGCGCGTCTCTTTATAAACAGCCAGGATCGTGGTGCTGCAAGGCCAATGGAACACAGAAAATACCATTGTACATAGCGCCATTTGCCAGGTCATCATCTGCATAAGAAGTTCGGCATTCATCTGTGACACAGAATGTAGGCTTCCTCCGGTCAATGTCATTAGGATGACCGGAATCAGAAGTTCATTTGCAGGCAGCGAAAAGAGAAAGCCCAGCAAAATGATCCCATTCATTCCCATCCATCGCCCAAGGGGGTCAAGCAGCACGCCAAGGCTTTGCAAAAGCCCGTATTCAGACATAAACCACAACAAAAGTCCGGATGGTGCCGCAACACACAGCGCTCTTCCTGCCACAAACAAAGTGCGCTCAAAAATTGAATCCACAAGGATCTTGCCAAGCCGGGGGCAACGGAATGGTGGGATCTCCATTGCAAATGTGCTTTCCTGTGATTTCAAAACCGTCTTACTCAGCACACCGGAAGACGCCATTGCTCCCGTTACCCCCAAAGCCACGCAGGCAGATACTGCAAATGCAGCCTTTGCCTCCGAAAAGAACATACCCGCCAAAATGATCAGTGTGGGAAACCGACCGTTACATGGTACCATTGCATTTGTTAAGATCGCGCACAGACGCTCCCGGGGTGAATCGATGATCCTGCAATTCATAACACCCACAGCATTACATCCCAAACCCATACACAAGGTAAGGGCCTGTTTGCCGCATCCACCGCACTTTGCCATACAGGGATCCATCAAAAATGCCATGCGCGGTAAGTATCCCACATCTTCCAAAAGGGTAAACAGCGGGAAGAAGATCGCCATTGGCGGAAGCATAACACTGATCACGCGAGCGCAAGTGGCATATACCCCGTCGATCAAAGCGCCGCGGATCCCCTCCGGAAGCCAGGCGCTCCATTTCTGCAGGAAGTCGTATCCTGCTGAAAACACAGCCTCCAGGAACGCTCCGGGATAATTCGCACCCCATACAGTGAGCCAAATGATTCCCAATAAAAGCAGAAACATAAGGGGCACTCCAAATCGACGGCTAACCATCAAGCGGTCCACTTTCCGCAAAAATGCGCGTTTTGAGGCATCTTCACGGAGAATACAGACCTTTGCGATTTGCTCAGCATCGTAAATGGGATCGCTCCAGGTTTTGTTTTGCAGCACGGGCATTTGCCGCGTTGTTATGCTGATTGCATCCAGCAACGCATTTAACCCCCGCTTGCGGCTTGCAGATGTGGGTATCACCGGGACGCCAAGCTGTCCCGACAAAGCATCCACATCGATAGCCAGACCGTTTCTCTCTGCCTCATCCATAAGATTCAGGCACACAACGACCCTATCGCATTTTTCAACCACTTGCAAAGCAAGAATCAAGCTTCGTTCCAGGCAGCTCGCATCGCAAACCACAGCTACGCAATCCGGAGAAGAGGCCGACAGATACTCCCCTACGATCCTTTCGTCCTCAGAAACACCGTCTAATGTATAAGTACCGGGCAAATCCACCAGGGTATACGCTTCACCGCAATGCGTCAGTGTTCCACAAGCACTGCCGACGGTCTTTCCCGGCCAATTCCCTGTATGTTGCCGCGAACCTGTCAACGCATTAAACAGCGTACTTTTTCCCACATTGGGATTTCCTATCAGGACAACCGTCTTTGGCTCTGCAGATTGCCGAGGCATTTAACAGCACCCCCAGATTTCTTTTAAGTCCTTTGTTCGCAAGGCAAGTACCGCGCCATGGGCTTCCAGTGCTGTAACAGCACCATCCGGAGTCCGACAACAGCAAAGCACCCGCGTTCCCGGCACGATGCCAAATGCACGGATCCGCTTTGACAACAATGAAGCTGTTTCGATTCTCTGTACAACTGCGCTTTGTTCAACGGGAAGAAGGTCCAAGGTAATCTCCATAATGTTCCCTCCATACTGATAGCTACCTCATCATATCCGTCAGCTGGCGATCCTGTGCAAAAAATCTCTTTTCAGAATGAAAAAAGTATGCTAAACTGGTTGCGGAGGCGGATACCATATGAAGACAAAAGTCTTGGAAATTATAGATATTTTAAAGAAGCAATACCCGGATGCCCCCTGTGCACTTCACTATCAGCACGATTACGAGTTAATGATCGCAGTTCGGTTATCTGCGCAATGCACAGATGCCCGGGTCAATTTGGTGACACCTGCATTATTTAATGCGTATCCAACGCTGGAAGCTATGGCCAATGCCGATATTTCGGATGTGGAAAAGCAGATCCATTCCTGCGGATTTTACCGACAGAAGGCAAAGGATATCGTCCTTGCCTGCCAAATGCTTCTGCAAGAGTATAACAGTGTCGTTCCCGGTACAATGGAGGAATTGCTCCGTTTGCCCGGTGTTGGAAGAAAAACTGCGAATCTTCTTTTGGGCGATCTATACAACGTTCCCGGGAGCGTTGTCTGCGATACCCATTGCATCCGAATCTGCGGCAAACTGGGACTTTCAAAAGGAAAAGAACCGGAAAAGGTAGAAAAGCAACTTCGAAAAATACTTCCTCCTGAGGAAAGCTCTGATTTTTGTCACAGGATCGTCCTCTTCGGAAGAGAAACCTGCATTGCAAGGAATCCCAAGTGCGGCAGCTGCCCCCTGGCACATCTTTGCAAAGAGTTTAGCGGTCATGCATGAATAAGCCCCCTCCTGTCCGCATAGCATGGGACAAGGAGGGGATCTTTTTGCAAAAAAAGTTACCGATATTCTACAATGCTTTGTTGCTCACCGGAATCAACCTGTTGCTACGGTTTGTATCCACATCCTTTCAGGTATTCCTGTCAGGAAGGATCGGTGCAGCCGGGATCGGTCTTTTGCAGCTGGTCATGTCTACAGGCTCTATGGCCATGACGGCCGGAATGGCAGGTATCCGCACAGCTACTATGTACCTGACCGCAGAAGAATTGGGACACAAGCAGCCGGAGAATATCACCCGAGTTCTTTCCGGCTGTATTACATACAGTATCCTTTGCAGCGGCATGATCAGCATCCTTTTGGTTGTAGCTGCACCTTGGATCGCGGAAAACTGGATCGGTGATCTACGCACCATCCCTTCTCTTCGTCTGTATGCATGCTTCATTCCCGTTACCTGTTTGTGCGGAGTGATGATCGGTTACTTCACAGCAGCCAACCGCATTGGCACACTGGCCGCTGTAGAGATCGCTGAGCAGCTTTTTTATATTCTGGTCAGTTTGTTGCTTCTAACATTCTGGGCTGGTACAGACGCCACAAAAGCCTGTCAGAGTCTTATTCTGGGCAGCGGCTTCAGTTCTTGCCTCACATTGCTGTGCCTTATGGCTCTAAGAATAATCGCAAAGCCACCCCAGGGTCCTGGACAGCCCGTGAGAAAACGGCTGCTGGACACAGCAATTCCCCTGGCCCTTGCGGATGATCTTCGCACGGGGATCTCCACCACTGAAAATCTGATGGTCCCCAAAAGACTTGCGCTCTTTCCCGGTGCTGTCGATCCCCTTGCCACCTTTGGAACAGTTTGCGGAATGGTTTTTCCGGTCATCATGTTCCCTGCTTCCATTCTGTTCGGACTTGCTGAACTCCTGATTCCGGAGCTGGCGCGTTGCGCAGCAGCTGCAAGTCACAAACGCATCCAATATCTTGTTAAAAGATGCTTGCGGGTGGCACTGTTGCACGGATGTCTGTTTTCCGGGCTCATTTTCTTACTGGCAGAAGAACTGACTTTATGGCTGTACAAAAGTACAGATGCAGCGCACTATCTAAAAATGTATGCACTACTGATTCCGATGCTGTACTGCGATGCGATCACGGATGCTATGACCAAAGGGTTGGGACAGCAAAAAGCTTGCGTACGCTACAATATTATCACATCCGCAATGGATGTGGTTTTCCTGTTTTTCCTGCTGCCAAAGTACGGTATGGGCGGGTATTTCTTCAGCTTTCTCGTGACCCATCTGTTAAACTTTATCCTGAGTCTCAGACGGCTGCTGCGAATCGTCGGCAAAGTCGTATCGCCAGTCACTGCCTTCTTTTCAGCTGGAAGTGCAGCTGCGTCTATACTGATTGCTGCCATTCTCCCCAACCCCATCCTGCGCTGCTGCGTCTTTCTTGTGGCCTTTGGTTGTATGCTGACTCTGTTGGGCGTCATAAGCAAAGAAGACTATACATGGCTGAAAGGTCTGATATCAGCAAGACAGGAGCACAGTCCTATTCCATCTCCTTCACAGTAGCGCCCTAAAAAAGAAATGCCCTGTTTTGGAAATCACCAAAACAGGGCTGGTTTTATAGTGCTTTTAGGACTTCCAGCATAAAGGGCCAGAAGCGCTTGACCGAATCGATGCTGAGAACTTCATTGCTTGTATGCAGCTTCATCACACTTGGTCCTGCAGAAACACAATCCAATTCAGGCAGTTTCTCGCAGAACACTCCACATTCCAATCCCGCATGGCTGACTTTCACATTGGGAGCAGCGCCGTAATGCCGCTGATATACATCGACCATACGCTTTCGGAACTCGGAATCTTCACGGTATTCCCACGCAGAGTACACACCATACGTTTCATAATAAATATCGAAGGTGTCGCACAACTGACGGAGTTGTTCCATAACCATATCCCGCTCAGCATTCACATTGCTACGGATCTGAGCCGTAACAGAAAAAGAGAATCCAAATTCCGCAATGCCAATATTCACACTGGTAAGAGGAGTATGATCCATACCGGGCCACCAGGACAGCACTCCATTGGGAAGCGCTTTTAAAAATGCAATGATCTGTGCGGAACGCTCAGCTGAAATCGAGTACAGCATCTGCTGTCCCTTGGAAATCACTTCGATTTTTAAGCCCGGCTCGTCATATGCAGACATAAGCTCGTTGGCATACTGATCGCAGATACTTTGGAGCTCACCGAGTTCCATCATTGTGGTAAACGATGCACTGCAGCTGTCGGGGATCGCATTGGTCGCACCACCACCGCTCAAAGAAACCAGCGCAAGCGGCTCCAATCGATCAAGAAGTTCCGCCATAGCTTTAATGGCATTGGCATAGTTCATCTTAATCAAGCCACCGGAATGACCGCCATGCAGCCCGGTCATCTCAATGCAAAACAGCGGTGCTTCATATGACATATGAAACAAGTCCAAGCTCATTGTCACGCGGGCGCTTCCTGCACATCCGGCAGTAATGGATGTATCCCGGAGGGTGTCCAGATTCCACAATCTTCTTCCCCTCAGCATAGAAACATCAATGGCATGGGCTCCAAGCATACCGATCTCCTCATCGGAGGTAAAAATCACCTCCAGCGGAGGATGGGCTATGCTGTCATCCGCCAGGACTGCCAGTGCAAGCGCAACGCCAATACCGTCGTCGCCACCCAAACTTGTGCCCTTGGCGAAGATGAATTCTCCGTCATGAGCCAGGTCAAGAGGGTCTTTTGCCATATTCTTTGTGCATCCCTCCTCTTTCCGGCAGACCATATCCATATGCGCCTGCAAGATCAGGGGTGGGTGGTCCTCATAGCCGGTGCTTGCCTCTTTGAAAAGAATTACATTATCAGACACATCCTGGATGTAACGCAAGTTATTTTTCTTCGCAAAAGAAACAAAATAGTCGCTGATCTTCTTAGTTTTTCCAGAGCCACGGGGAATGGCGCAGAGCTTTTCAAATTGAGAAAACACTACCTGCGGTTCTAAACCTGCCAGAACATTTACTTCCATATCATCCTCTCATTACAGCGCCTTTAAAACCGAGAGCAGAAAATCCCATGTACGCTGGGTGGAGGCAATTCCCAGTCGCTCGCGGCTGGTGTGGATGTCGTGCATCTCAGGGCCAATGGAAACGCAATCCAATCCCGGCAGTTTTTCACTGAGCAAGCCGCACTCCAAGCCTGCATGGATCGCAACGATTTGCGGCTCAGCATTAAACATATCTCTGTAAACCTTCACCATGGTATCGCGCAATACAGAGTCAGGCCGATACTCCCATGCTGGGTAGTCCCCTCTCTGCTCATATTTGGCATCATGGAATTTTGCTAGTTTTTCCAGTTTTGCAAGCAGTTCCAGTTTCTCCGTGTTCACGCTGCTGCGTACAGAGAATGTAAACACCATATTCTCTTCCAGCTTGGCAACACCCAAATTCAAACTTGTTTGAACAAGGCCGGGGATATCCTTACTCATTGCCTGCACCCCGTTGGGTGCGCTGCACAGGATCGCGGTAACGGCGGCAGTTTGCTCTGCAGAAAGCGCATTTCCGCCAAGGGCATCTACGTTATCACCGTAGACAACGGCATCCGGTTCGTCATACTGTTCCCGAATCTCATTTTGTAGCTGTTGCGCGATCTCATTGATCCGTTCCGGATGCATTCCAAGCATGACCATAGTAGCCTGGCAAGAACGAGGGATCGCATTATCCTTGGCTCCACCGGAAAAAGATGTCAGACACACAGGCATCAATTTTTGCACGCGTCCCAGCAGCTCACCCATAATTTTATTGGCATTTGCACGGTTTTTGTGGATCTCAACGCCGGAGTGTCCGCCCTGCAAACCATCAACCGTCAGACGGATGCAAGGACCATACACAGGGTGACGCTCTGCAGGAAGCGTAACGACAGCCGTCGCACCACCTGCACAGGAAACAGTAAATATTCCCTCTTCCTCAGAATCGATATTGATCAGTGTACGGCCCTTCAGCATTGACAAATCAATGTCAGCAGCACCGTACATGCCTGTTTCTTCGTCTACTGTAATAACAACCTCCAGCGGAGGGTGAGGAATAGAATTGTCTGACAGCAGCGCCAGCGCATACGCCACAGCAATTCCGTCGTCACCGCCAAGGGTGGTGCCCTTAGCGAACACGTAGTCCCCGTCATGTGCCAGGTCCAGACCCTCTAGTTCCATATCCAGCTGGCAATCCTCATCCTTCTCACAAACCATATCCATATGGCCCTGAATAATCACAGGAGGATGATCCTCATAGCCTGCAGTTCCAGGCTGAAACAAAATCACATTATTTACAGCATCCTGAATATATCGCAGCCCATGCTCGCGGGCAAAGCAGACCAAGTAATCGCTGATGGCTTTCGTATTTCCGGACCCGTGGGGAATCGCGCAGATCTGTTCAAAATACATAAAAACAGATTCCGGTGCAAGACCGGCAAGTTTTTTCCTATCCATAATGACACCTCATTCATCAGAATAACCTGATTTTAGCACAACCAAAACAGAAAGTCTATAACTCACTTTTAAATATATCCGCAAGCGAAATGCGACCATAGCATACCTGCAGCTTATCAAGCAAAAAATAGCCGCAGGACACGTCCCGCGGCTATTATATGGTCTTGAATTAAATCAGGCTCAGAACCAGTGTCAGTGCAACCCAAACAAGTGCAACCCACTTGGTAGCAGATGCAAGCATCTTATCCAAGCCGCCCTTGCCGCTCTTGCTCATGTAAGAGTCGGAATTGCCGGCAATCGCACCGGACAGACCAGCTTCTTTACCGGACTGAAGCAGAACAACCAGGACTAGAGCCAGGCTGGCAATGACCTCCAGAACAGTCAAGATAATCTTAATTACTTCCATGTTGTAAACCTCCCTCCGACAGCATATAAAACCGCATGCTGCGGATCAAATACAATTACCCATCATTTGGGTTATAACAGCAGATATAATATCACAGGAAAAAATAAAAATCAAGAGCAAAATGCGTGATTTCCAATTATTTTGTGACCCAATTTCCGGTAGCCGCACAAGTCAGGTAAGCGTTGATAAAGGGATCCAGCGCACCATCCATAACTGCATTGACATTAGATGTCTCGCAACCGGTACGGGTGTCCTTGACCAATGTATAGGGCATAAAGACATAGTTACGGATCTGGCTACCCCACTCGATTTTTTTCTGTACACCCTTAATATCAGATATCTTATCCAAATGTTCACGCTCTTTGATCTCCACAAGCTTACTGCGGAGCATACGCAAACAGTTTTCTTTATTCTGGAACTGGCTGCGTTCCGTCTGGCAGGCAACTACGATGCCGGTTGCTTTGTGGATCAAGCGAACTGCAGAGCTGGTCTTATTGATATGCTGTCCACCAGCACCAGAGGAACGGAACACCTGCATCTCGTAATCTTCTGCTTTGATCTCAACATCCTGGCTATCGTCCTGAATGTCCGGGATCACTTCAATTGCAGCAAAAGAAGTCTGCCGGCGGGCATTGGCATCAAACGGAGAAACACGCACCAATCGATGCACGCCATTCTCTCCCTTCAGGAAGCCGTACGCATTGTCACCTTCAATGAGAATATCCGCCGACTTCAGACCTGCCTCGTCACCTTCCTGATAGTCCATGATCTTATAGGTATAGCCATGGTCTTCTGCCCAGCGGGTATACATGCGGTACAGCATTTGGCACCAATCCTGCGCCTCGGTTCCACCGGCACCGGCCTGGAAAGAAACCATCGCATTGTTGCTGTCATAGGTACCTGTGAGCAATGTCTGCAGGCGGCATGTTTCCATGTCTGCGGACAGCTTCTGGAAGCCCTCCTTCAGCTCATCGAGCATAGAGTCGTCATCTTCTTCTGCCGCCATTTCGCAGATCGTCATCAAATCATCCCATGCAGAGAGCATCTGCTCGTACTTTTCAATTTTGCTCTCAGTGGTTTTCGTCTTCACAACGACCTGCTGGCTTTTCTCAGGATTGTCCCAAAATCCCGGAGCCTCCTGCATAGCATGCAATCTTTCAAGTTCATTGCGAAGACCCTCCACATTCAGAGAATCCGCAAGTCCCTCCAGCGCAGGATGCACCTCGTTCAGCTTTTGCTTGTATACATCAAATTCAATATTCATGGGTCGATACCCTCGTTTCTTCAGAATATTCAATTTATTATATCCGAAAAAAACGATTCTGTAAAGTATTTTTCACGATATAAACGCTGTGAGCCTGCCGCGAAAGCGGCAGGCTCGAATCATTATTTTGCTGCACCGGCTGCAAGCATTGCTTCGATCTGCTCTTCGGAGTAACCGATCTCAGCCAAAACCTTTCTGGTATGTGCGCCAATGCCTGCGGCAGGAACTGTCTTCAGTTCGCCAACAGACTTCATTTCAATGGGGCTGGTAGGCATAATGTCCGTGTTGCCGTTGGCAAAGGTGACTTTTTCCAGGTAGCCGTTTGCCCAAGCCTGCTCATCCTCATAGACAGATCCGTAAGTATTCAGGCGGATGATGGGGAAATCATGCTCCACGCCCTTCTCCAGCCAGTAATCACTGGTATTCTGCAAAAATGCCTCTTTACAGATCTCGTAAATGCCTTCCTTATCCACCACCTTCATATCCGGTGTCAGATAGTTGGGATCGGTAGCAATATCGGATCTTCCCAATGCGGCAAGCATATCCGGGATCTTGGCAGGTGCGGAAGAAATACCAATGTACACCCACTGGTCATCGGAGCAGCGATACATACCACCGGGTACGCTGTGCTCGATACGGGTAACGGGATACTTCTTACCAAAGGGACGCTGATTGATCAGGCTCATTGTGCCGGTGGCAAAAATGCCATTATGGAACAAGCCGGAAGAAACAAGGTCGCCCTCACCAGTCTTTTCCTTGCGCAAAAGCGCAGCACAGATCTCAGCCAGCATGAGGTAACCGCAGACAGTGTCGCCCATGCTAAAGGGAGGATTGATCGGTGCGAAGTCATCTCTGCGCAGTGCCTGGTCATGCAGGAAGCCACTCTTGGACCAAAATGCCGTAGAATCAAAAGCAGGCTTCTGGGAATCAGGACCCTTCTCGCCATAGCCAAGGAGGATCGCGTAAATCAGCTTGGGGAACTTCTCACACAAGTCCTCATATGCCAAGCCCAGACGCTTCAGACCTGCGGGACGGGTATTGGTCAAGAATACATCTGCTTCCGACAAAAGCTTCATCATAGCTTCCTTACCCTCGGAAGTCTTCAGGTTCAGAGAAACAAACTCCTTACCTGTGTTATAAATGTCAAACACAGGGTTTTCTTCTTTGCAATAGCGAGTGGGCACATGATTGATGCCTGTCTGACGCCATGCGTCGCCATTGGGGGCTTCCAGCTTAATAACACGGGCGCCAAGGTCAGCCAGCAAGCGTCCGCAGGACGGAGCTGCGACAAAGGTTGCCAATTCTACAACAGTAACACCGGATAACGGTTTTGCCATAATTCTTATACCTCCTGGATTGTCTGCTCCCACGGCTATACTGTGGAAGCAAGATGAATATTACATACGCTCGAACAGAGAAGATACGCCGATACCGCCACCGCAGCAAGAAGAAATCATGCCAAACTGAGCGCCGGTGTTTTCCATGTGACGGATGGCAGACAGGGCAATACGTCCACCGGAAGCACCGTTGGGGTGGCCAAAGGAAATTGCACCGCCATTGGGGTTCCAGCTATCCATGTTGATGGTCTCGCCGCTCATGATCTCCATCTGACGGATAACACCCAGGTTCTGGGCAGCAAATGCTTCATTACACTCGTAAACGCCCACATCAGAGGGCTTCATGCCCAGCTTCTGCAAAACCTTCATGTTAGAGTAAGCAGGTCCGATACCCATCAGCTTGGGATCAACGCCAACATCAGAGCCGGCAACCCAACGAACAATGGGCGTGTAGCCCAGTGCCTTCGCCTTCTCTTCCGTCATCATCAGCAGTGCAGCACCACCGTCGTTACGGCCGGAGGCGTTACCGGCAGTAGTCACACCGCCTTCATAAATCGCCTTCAGCTTTGCCAGTGCCTCGGCAGTAGTCTGAGGCCGGGGATGCTCGTCCTTGGCAACAACGACCTCGGGGGTCTTCTTGGTAGCAGGGATCACCACGGGAACGACCTGGTTGTCCAGGAATCCGCTCTCCATAGCCTTGTGAGTCAGCTGCTGGCTGCGCAGTGCATATGCGTCGCACTCCTCACGGGTAATGCCCCACTTCTTAGCCATCAAGTCTGCAACCTGGATCATGATCAGATTATCCTCGGGCTTGGGAGCCAGATTGTTTTCAAATGCAGTAGGAGGTGTCATCTTGTAGGGGTCCTGAGAGGTGGAGAACTTAAAGAACAGCTGGCTGAAGGTCTCAGCGCCACCGACCACAACACACTCTGCATCACCGGCAAGGATCCGGTATGCGGCATGATTGATACATGCAATGGCAGAACCGCACTGCATCTCAACAGATGCAGCAGAGGTCTCATAGGGCAGCTCTGCAAGCAAAGATGCATAACGGGCCAGGTTGGGGCATCTTGCGTCACCCTTTGCAGAGCCCATATATACAGCGTCGATCTCCTTGGGATCAAGTTGTGTGCGCTCCATCAGTGCTTTGATCGCAATGGATGCCAGGTCAGCGGTGTGGAACTGGCGCAAGCCACCGCCCAACTTACCGAACGGAGTACGAACACCATCAACAATAACAATGTTTTTCATGATTGATTCTCCTCTTCATTTTTTGCTTGGTAGGCATTTTAAGCTATAATAAGCATAACACACAGCGGATTTTCTGTCAATTGTCAAACCCTCCTCACTTCTGAAAAATGCCAGTGTTTTTTCATTCATAATGGACAAAAAATGTGCTACCTAAATAAGGTTCCCGCTTGACACAGGCACTGCATTGGAATACAATGTAGAATATATTGATATGAATGCAATGTTCAGCACAATTTAAATCAGGAGGAAAGAAAGATGGGTAAGTTAACTGGTCGTTATGCAGTTGTCACCGGTGCAGCAAAGGGTATCGGCAGAGCCATTGCAGAGCGTTTTCTTGAAGATGATGTGGCAGGTGTCGCTCTGTTTGATATGGATGCCGATTTAGTAGCCGCAACCGCTAAGGAGCTGGATCCCACAGGTCTGAAAGTTATGGCAGTTTCCTGCAATGTCTCTGACCAAGAGAGTGTAAATACTGCTATGAAGACCGTTACTGATCAGTTCGGCAGAATCGACATTCTCGTAAACAACGCAGGCATCACCAGAGATGCCATGTTCCACAAAATGACAGATGCACAGGCAAAGCTGGTTATGGATGTAAATTTCTTCGGTACTTTCTACTGCTGCCAGGCTGTCATTCCCGGTATGCGCGAAAGAGAGTACGGCAAGATCATCAACATCTCTTCCACATCTGCCTTCGGCAACGTTGGTCAAACCAATTACAGCGCCTCCAAGGCTGCCATTGACGGTTTCACCCGCACTCTGGCTCTGGAAAGCGCCAGAAAGGGCATTACTGTCAATAGCATTGCGCCCGGCATGATCGAAACAGACATTCTGAAAACGATCCCTGCAGATATTATGGAGCAGAAGATCAAGAGTGTACCCGCCAATCGCATGGGTCAACCTTCCGAGATCGCATCTGTCGCTTCCTTCCTGGCAAGCGATGATTCCTCTTGGGTCACCGGCAACTGCATCCTGGCATGCGGCGGTCTTAAGATGCGCGGCTAAGATAATTTAAAGTAACAATTCGACAAAACGCCCTCTGCTGCATCATTGCGGCAGAGGGCGTTTTTGTAATAAGTTCGGCATATGGGTTTCTGCATGAGAATAATCGGTCATGATTATTTTAACAATTCATACAAGACACGGCCCTTTGCATCCGGGAGCGAAATACCCAGAATGCGCACCATTATTAAATACAGGCCCAATACCGATCAGCTTTTGTTGCACAACCCCTCCTCCAGTTGCAAAATTGTTTCCGGTAATTCCCCCAGGTTCTGCAGCACACGCCAACTCATGCGTGTTGTCTGTTCATTGGCACTGACCTGGTCAGGAATCAGTATAACTTCCATACCGGCAGCTGTACCAGCAAATACATCCGCAGGCGTGTCACCCACTACCACGCACTCCGCAGGGCGCACATCACAAAGTTCCGCAGCTTTCAAGAAAATATCAGGCATGGGTTTCCCCCGCTGAACCATATCTCCGCAAACAACAGCAGCGAACAGGCCAATAATTCCCACATGTTCCAAATGTGCGCAAGTAGTTGCATAGTCTGTTGAAGATGCTGCAGCCAAGGTATAGCCATGCGCACGCAAGTAACGCAAAGTTTCTCCCGCAAAAGGCTTAAGCAGCACTTCTGCTGAAGTATTTGCAATTATCTCCTCTGATATCCTTACTCGTTCCTTTCGTATGGAATCGTAAGGAAAATCCGTGCCACAGTATTTTTGAAAGCATGCCCGCGCTACTTGCGCATTGACTGCCCGTGTCTGCAAAAGCGCTTCCAGCGGGATCGTATACCCAAATGCCGCACCGGCTTTGACCCATGCCCGCATATAAACTTTTTCCGTGTCTAAAAGCGTACCGTCTACATCAAAAAGAATCGCCTTCTTCACTTCAGTCACTCCTCATTCTGATTAGTATTCCCATTTTACCAAAATTGTCCACTGGGAGCAAGGAAATAATCACAGTATACTGCATTCTAAATGTACCTGTTATCAAGCTGCAGCAAATATAACACACCCCCTTATGTTCAGAAAATCCTACATAAGGGGGTGTTCTTTGTTATTATTTTGCAGGCAACAACTGACAGCTCATACCGCCGTCAACCGCAAACTCTGTGCCGGTAACATTCTTGGAAAGATCTGATCCAAGGAAGTAGGCTGCATTGGCAATATCCTCATAATCAGAGATATCTCCCAAAGGTGCCTGAGAGCCTCCAATGGCCTCTCCGCCCATTTTTCTCCAACGATCAGTCTTGATCGTACCGGGCATAACAACATTGGACCGGATGCCATACTTACCCAGGTCCACAGCAAACGCTCTGGACATGGCATTGATGCCACCCTTGGAAGCACAGTACGCGCTGCGGTTGGGGATCGCACGGTAAGAAGTATTGGAGCTGATGAAAACAACTGCACCCTTGTGCTGCTCCTTCATGCGCAGAGCTGCCTGACGAACAATGGTAAAGTTCCAAACCAAGTTGGTCTCAAACACTCTCTGGAACTCCTCAACAGGGACGCTGAAGAAATCCATGCCCTTTGCAGGGTCATTTCCAAAGCCCAGATCTGCAGAGTTCAAAACAACCGTCTGTGCAAAGCAATCGTTTGCATCCATGTCTGCAAAGATCTCCTTAACGCGGGCCTCATCGCGAATGTCCAGCGCATAGCCCTTAGCATAGCAGCCATAGGTCTTAGCCAACTCTGCAGCTGCAGCCTCAGCGCGTTCCTGGTCACGGCTGGTAAGCACTACGCCATATCCCTCCTTTGCAAAACGGGAAGCAATGGCATAGCCGGTACCGTTGGTAGCACCGGTAACAAATACGACTTTCTTCATGTTTGTCACCTCAGAAGTAGAACTTGGATTCCGGAGGACGAATATCCGTCAGAGCACCGGTATAATGACGCAGGGTATGCGGCTGATAAGGATGCGCAAGGCAAGCTTCCTCATTGATCTCAATACCGATACCGGGCTTGTCAGGAATGTAGATATAGCCATCCTCATAACGCAGGTCCTCATTGGTAACATCTGCGCGCCAGGGCACATCGGAATACATGATCTCCAAAATGGAGAAATTGGTGCAGCTGGCTGCCAACTGCAAAGTAGCAGCGTTGGCAACAGGGCCGGAGGGATTATGGGGTGCAAAGGCAATGTAGTGCATCTCGGCCATTGCAGAGATCTTCTTCAGCTCCATGATACCGCCTGCATGGCTGATATCAGGCTGGATATAGTCAGCGGCACGGGTCTCAAAAAGCTCCTTATACTGACGCAGATTATAAAGACGCTCACCTGCAGAAATGGCAACAGGAGACTTATCCCGAACAGCCTTCAGTGCCTCCAGATTATCCGGGGGGACCGGCTCTTCAAACAGCATGGGTTTAAACTGCTCCAGCTCCTTTGCGATCTTGACACCGGTGGGAACATTAAAACGGCCGTGGCCTTCGATCAGCAGGTCAACCTCGTTGCCAACAGCTTCACGAACAGCTGCTACACAGCGCAGCGCCGTATCCAGGTCCTTATTGGAGATCTCCAGATAGGACTTTCCAAAAGGATCCCACTTCATTGCAGTGACACCGCGCTGCACGGCAATCTTTGCCTTTTCACCGAATTCCTCAGGAGTCTTCGCACCTGCGAACCAGCCGTTAACATAGATGCGCACCTTATCCATGGTCTTACCGCCAAGGAGCTTGTACACAGGAACGCCCAGGCTCTTACCCAGGATATCCCACAACGCTACTTCTACAGCAGAAAGAGCGCTCATCAGAACAGGACCGCAGCGCCAGTAAGAGTCGCGGTACAAATCATGCACGATTCGCTCGATGTTGGTAGGATCCTTACCCACCAGTACATCCTTGATGTGCTCCACCGCACCAACGAGCGCTTTTTCCTTGTACTCCAGTGTGGCTTCGCCTACACCGTCGATTCCCTCGTCCGTATAGACCTTAACAAAGGCCCAGTTGGTACGGAAGCAATCCACTACAAAAGTTTTAATGTCGGTGATCTTCATTATGTTCTCTCCTTGTATTTAGATTTCTTATGATTTTACATTGATGTTATTGTTGTACAGTGCTATAATACAAATAACACAATTACACTATCTTACGGAGGCAAGTATGCAAAGCTCAAACTTCACCATTCATGAGTACGGTGTTTTCGACTCAAATGTCATGTTTCCGAAAATGGTTGAAACCCAAGAGCGAAAAGTTACAAGTTACGAATTGGAGCTTTACACCGCTGATTGCACAGGAAATGCCTATATCAATAACACATGGTATCCAATAAAACACGGGGTCTTTATCTGCGCAAAGCCCGGACATGTCCGAAAAAGTCGCTTGCCTTTTAAATGTCATTACATACATTTAGAAACACAAGACCCGGAACTGAAAGGCCTCTTAGACAACATACCGGACTATTTTACACTGTGGCAGCTACAGGATCCGGTTCAGCTTTTCAACGAGATGCTAACCGTCGAAACAGACGAATTCATTGAAGACCGCCTTTTGCTGGAAAGCTGCGTCTGCAGATTGCTCAGGATCCTCAGCCATTACCGCAGCATTGGTACAGCAGAAAAAATCGGGAGTGTATATGCACATCAAAAGGCATTGCTTACCGTACATCAGTATATCAGTGAGAATCTAAGCCATGAGCTATCCCTTAGAGAACTCGCGCAACTATGCAATCTGAGTCCCACATACTTTCACAGCCTGTTTACAGAATTCTTCCACAAGACACCGGCGCATTATATCCTGGAATGCAGGATCAGTGCTGCCAAGGCAAAGCTTTTATCCGACGATTGTACACTGTCCAAGCTAGCCAGTGAGTGCGGCTTCTCATCTCAATCCTATTTTTGCTTTAAATTCAAGCAAGTCACGGGAAAGACGCCCCTGCAATACAAGAAAGAAATGCTCAGCCGTCTTGTACCTTAGTCCATTATATTCTCCCAGATATTGCGCGTCAAGAAAATCTTAAGAAATCAAAAAAACTTTGAAAGATATCAACAGTTATTTGAACTTCGAAGTAAGATATCAACATTTTGCTATGTAACCAAATCATCAAAAACTTCCTGTTGCACGAAGCAACAGGAAGTTCAGGTTTTATCGATCACTAGGCAAGCTTTCCTCCCCTGCAAAGATCAGATCGTCCACATCCGCATACCGCTGCTCAGTCATGCACACACAAATCACCTCCAGAAAACACACTCCCAGTAATATATGCAATCCAGAAGAAAAAGTGAACCGAAACTTGTTGACACAAACTAATTTTTTGGGTACAATCTATTCGTGTCATACAACAGAATACTATGATATGCGCTTGTAGCTCAGCTGGATAGAGCGTCCGCCTCCTAAGGTAATGTTACAACAGCTGCCTTGAAAAAAGCTCAATAATGACTCAAGTTCGATAACCTTAGGGGTTGTCTGGAACAATTAAATACGTCGCAATAGCTCAGTTGGATAGAGCACACGCCTCCTAAGCGTGGGGTCGGGGGTTCAAGTCCCTTTTGCGACGCCAGCTAACAACGCCGAAAGCCTTTGTTTTCAAGGGTTTTCGGCATTTTTCATACCGAAACATGGCAATGTCAATTAGTTGGTTTTTAATGAACAGTTTACCTTAAGGTTACATTGGCTATTGTCCTGCAATTTATCTGCTATCTCCTCCATTTCGCCTGCAGCCTTATATTTGAATACAAAAAATCGCAGCAAGTCTTGACAGATCCTGCTGCGGCAACAATCGGTATTCACCTATTTTAGATTTGATCCGGACCGGTTGAAGGCATCCCCATGCTAAACAATATCGATCCGTATTTCCGGGTATCTAAAAAGGCCGCTGCTTTGTCTGTAGTATTATTCTATCGCAGCCAATCCCAAATGTCATCGGCAACAACCTGCCAATGTATTTACGCAGTTGTGCCAAAATGTTTTCACTAAAAACAAGGACCGGGAGATCAGCTGCAAGCTTTGTCTGCACGTCTGCAAACATCACTTTGGCGCAGCCGGTTCTCCCGGCAATCGATTTGAAGACCTTCACCGATTATGGACCGCTACTTTCTCCTTTACAGGTCCGTACCGTTCCACTGTCACCCGACAGTGTCAAACGGTGGGCGCACTTCCACCGAGACGGTAGCCTGGGTGCTTGATCTTGCCTTTGTGATATTATAGCACAGATGTTCGACAAAGTCAATTTAACTCCCGTTCCCAAATGAGTCTGGGAGAGAAATTGCAAAAAATATTTTCAATTTTCAAGATACATTGGTAATTTAAGCAATCAACGGGCATCAGTCCTCTCTACATATAAAGATGCATTCAAAAACACGATTTGTTCCACTTGGGGGAAAATTTTTTAAAATTTCCTCTTCTACTATATAAAGAGGCTTGCAAAAACGCGTTTTCTATCACTTTCTCAATTTGTTTACAAAAATTTCACAAACGGTCATGCTTTTCTTCGTTCTACTTATAAAAATGCTTTAAATCAGCAAATCTGCCACTTTGATGAAAAATCCCAAAAATTTATCCATCAATTTTATTACACGATTCATCTGTCCAAAATGCAACTAAATTTGAAAAATATTTCTAACATTTTTCAAATATTAAAAGGTGCAGACCTTTCGCAGGTTGCACCTTACTTGAAAACGGGAATATTCGAATTCAAAACCAACTTTATCTGTGTATGCAGAGCCAGCTAGTACGCAAGATACTACGCAAGATGATCATAAATTCCGATCATCAGTGGTTGTATATATAAGAAAACTGGGGCTTCTTCCGAAGTCCCAGTTTTTCACGTTAGGATTATAACACAGATGTTCTGCCAAGTCATTGTCATTCTTCTGCCAATTTCGCTCCACCATTCTGCCAAAACCGTGCCACCATTTTGCCACATTTAGCAATTTTGCCTACATCAGCTTTTCATATTCCCTTTTAATGATTTCCCCCATTTTTTGAGGGGATTCTTTGCAGCCTTCAGTGAACCACAGTTTGGCGACGGAATAGACACCATTTCTAAAAAAGAGAGTCTTATAGTCAGCAGCAGTTTGGCTGATGCCCAGTTTGAAATATACTTGGAACAGATCTTTATTTTCCAAGATATATTCGAAGATCCAGGCAAACTCGCCCTCTACATGGGGCTGTGCAGCTACCTGCTTTTCGATCTCTGACGAATAGGTGTTGGCCAAAGCTGAAATGTCTTCGAAATTGGCATAGAAGGTACTGCGGTCAACATTTGCTGCTACGCAAAGTGCTGTCACAGAGAGTTTATTGAGTTCTTGTTCCCGGAGCAACTCAGCAAAGGCCGCATAAACCCGCTGGATTGTTTCTTGATGCCGTTTGTTATCCTTTGTGTTCATAAGAAGCCTCACTTCAGCAATTCATCTGACAGTCGCAGGATCTCCGGAGCGATCTTCTCTCTTTGCTTTTTCAGTACCCGGTTGTAGAGCGGATATGCCAGTGCGATCAGAACCATACCCACAATTCCGATTACAATACCAATGACCATAGCCAGACTGCCCAAGGCACTACCGATATCCGTCATGGCAAGGCTCATACCGGTGCCCATAATCAGCGCACCGATGATACCGACAGCAAGGGATGCCGCCTGTGCTTTTTGGGTAGGGATCGCGTGGAGCTTGCGCAGCTGCTCCATTTTATCTTCCTCCTTGGGAAGATATTTTTTGCGGATATCCTCCACCTCCTGCTGCTGAGCAGCAGAGTAAGTAAAGTTAAAGCCTTCTTTATTTACCATAGTTCTCTCTCCTGATTTCTTTTGTTGCTCTCACAATGAGGATAACAGAAAGCGTTACAACCGTTATGCTGATTCCCGCTCCGGTCAAAATAATAAAAATTTGTTGGTTTTCTGAGGACAGACTTGCACCAAACTGGGCAAACATCGCCGTTTCCAGGTTCAGCATCGACACAAGTGCCGCTGACAGGCTGACGATTTTTGCAGTGGACATGATGGGACTTCCCATTTTTCTGTATTTCACAATATCCACAATGGACATGGTAAGAGCGTAAAATGTGTACAGGGCCATCACATAGATCATCATACCGGGATAATCGTAGCCTCTGTGCTGGTAAAGGATCATCAGCACTGCACCACTAAGGGACAGGTTGATCAGCAGCAGAATATACGCACAGATCCTGGATCGCTTCCACTCGCTTAAGATATCGGTACCGATCTTCTGGATGCGCACATACCGCACCAGAAGGTACCGCATCACCGCCATGATCACATAATACACCGCCAGCACCATAAACCAGTAGCTTTTTAGTGCATGCCAGGACCAAAGGTTGATACCTACATAGAGCATGCTGATCACAAAGGATATAGACAGCGATATATTCGTGCGGAATACTCTGTCCGTCATATAGCGGTTGCCCAAGGGATTATCATAGATCTTCTGTTTGATGGTGCTGTATTGTTTGGGAAGCACCATAGCGCAAAAGATCGTCACAACGCTGAGTGTGTAAAACGCCAAAACATAGACAATATAGGCAGGAATACTCTCTTCCATCCCTTTGACGAAAATAAGGGTCAGCGCTACGGCACTGGCGATTACCAGGATCCCCATCATCCAAATGGGAGGAAACAGCAGCTTCTTCCCAATTTTCTTCCAATCCATATCGGTCACCTCTTAAATTTTACAGTGAAAGTACTGCCCTGACCGTAAACACTCTGAACACCGATCTCGCCGCTGAGTATGTCCACGACCCGCTTTACCAGGGCCAAGCCAAGACCGTTGCCCTGGGTAGCATGGGAAGTGTCGCCCTGATAGAACTTTTCAAAAATGTGCATGCCGGTTTCCGGCTTCATGCCGCAGCCGGTATCCCGCACCTGTACGATCACACTATCACTCTGCGTCTTCAAAGACAAACCGATGGTACCGCCATCCGGGGTAAATTTCACTGCATTGGAGATCAGATTGTTCCAAACAAGGCTTAAAAGCTCGGGGTCAGACTGAATACGCACATCGTCCTGGATATCCGTTTCGATTTCCAGGTTCTTAGATTCCCAGGCATCCTCAAATACAAGCAAGCATTCACAAAGCTGTTCACCAAGATCAAATTCTTTCGGCTGGGGGAATATCTGCTGATTTTCCAGTTTGTTCAGCTTCAGAATGTTGGTAATGAGCTGTGCCAGCTTCCGGGCTGCTTCGGAAATTGCCTTGGCATAGTCATTCTTTTCTTCCTCGGTAATACCGGGGCGCTGAAGCATAGTGGCGTAATTTCCCATAACTGCCAGCGGGGTTTTCAGCTCGTGAGACACATTGGCAATAAAGTCTGTTCGCAGAGTCTCCGTGCCGGATAGTTCTTCTGCCATTTTGTTGATGGCGGAACCAATCTGATTAAAGCCATCGGTGCCTGCTCCGTGGATCGGCGGAACACGAACAGAGAAATCTCCCTGCATAATTTTTTCTGCAGCCTCTGTGATCTGCTTAACGGGCCGCTCTACCGTAATTTTGCGGCGAATATAGTCGGCAGTTCCAAACAGGAATGTGATCAGCAGCACATTACCGAAGGTCAGCTTCGCAGCAACCCCAATGTTGTTTGCATCCAGCACAAGGCCCATAGAGTCAGCAAGAACACTTAAAAACAGCATCATACAGCAGCTAACGGCAAAGCCCACTGTTAAAAAGAATACGACATAGCTATTGACTGCTTTCAAAACCTGCCGAAAGGTTAGCTTCCTCATTTGATCACCGCCTTGTAACCCAGTCCGTGAACGGTCTTGATCTCAAAGTCTTCGCACTGGGACAGCTTGGAACGGAGCTTGGTCATATACACATCCACTGCTCTGGGTGCGGTTTCTGTATCGGCATCCCAAAATTCATCCATCAGCTGCTGACGGGTGAAGGTCTTCTTGGGGTAAGAGAGCAGCTTGTAAAGGATGTTAAACTCCCGGTTGGTAAGGGGAATTTCTTCGTCACGAAGCCGGGCGGTATGCTCGTCCATATCCATAGAAAAGCTGCCGACTTCCAGTGTTCTGGAGCTTGCGATCTTCGCCCGGCGAAGCAGCGCACCGATCCGCAGGAAAAGTTCGTCCAGATCAATAGGCTTGACCATATAATCATCCACACCAATGCGGTAACCCCGCTGCTTGGAGGCGAAGTCATCCCTTGCGGTCATAAACAAGAGGGGGATATTCTCGTTCAGGCTGCGGACGGTCTTTGCAAATTCAAACCCATCGATACCGGGCATCATAATGTCCGACACGATCAGGTCAAACATAGTGCCATACATGGCGTCATAGGCATCGTTGGCATCCAGGCAGCCGGTTGCCTGATAGCCGCTGGAATTCAGAAAAGCACAGACCGTGCGGTTAAGATCCTTGTCATCTTCCACTACCAAAATCTTAAACATAGAGATACCTCCGCAAATTATCATGGTTATTATACATCATAACAGGAAAATGTTAAAGTTTTGTTTGTGTTTTGCTGTTTAAAATTATTTTTTCAAAAAATGCCGCTTCTGACTCACAAACAGAAGCGGCATTGATTTTATACCAAGCTGGTTTTATTCAAAATTTTATTACTGATCGTACCCAAGCCGATGGCAAACAGAACACCACCTGCAAGGCACAGGACAACATTCATAAAGGTGGAACCGAGAGGGGTGATCAAAGACACCATCATAAACAGCAGCATACCTGCACCGAGAGAGCCGCACAGGCAAAGCCACGCCTTCTGTTTGGCTGCCACACTGACGATCACATCAATGGCAACAAACACAAGCATCAGGAAAATCTTTGCCACCAAGCACATAGCGATATTGCCCACGGTTAGGCCGTGAAGGTCAAATGACAGACCGGAGATCGCGCCTCCCAGCAGGCTACCAACAAAGTAGGCGATCAGCATCAATGCGCCGCAAATAAATCCGGAAATCGTTTTGGATGCCACATAGTCGCCTTTTCTTGCCCGGACCGTAAACAGGTTCTTGGCAAAACCGCTTCTGAAATCCTCGGAAATAAACAGGCAGATGAAGACGGCAACCAGCATAAACACCATATTGATGTTACACATCATGAACACTTCATTGCCACCCATGGCTTCACCGCCGGGGAGCGTGCCGATGTTCTGCCAGGTATTTTCCGGGCCTTCCATAATGGTTTCCACACCGGTCTGGGGATCCACGGAAACAGAGCCGTCCATCATGGTCATCATCACCGTCATGAGGATGGGCATCACAAGAACGGAGGCAATAAGGATATAAAAAAGCTTGGATTTGAACATTCTTCTGAAATCCACCTTCAGCATACTGCCGAGACAAAGTGCGAAGCTGTTTTTCATGTCAAGCACCCTCCTTCATCAGATCGATGTAGTATTCCTCCAGACCGATCTTGTCGGTTTGGATCTCGGTGACGCAGATGCCGTTTTCGTAGAGGTAGGTCACGATCTCTTCCGGGGAGGTCAAGTCGTATACTCGGATGTATCCTGCTTCGTCTTCTTCTACACGGGAATACTTGCAGCCCAGCAGCATTTTGCTTCTGTTCAAATCCTGCGTCTGGAGGGCCACATAGGTACGGCAGCTGGCATCCAATTCCTCAGCGGTCATTTCCCGGATCATCTTGCCGTGACGGATAATACCGTAGTGGGTAGCCACCTTCTGCAGCTCGCCCAGCAGATGGGAGGAAACCACAATGCTGCGCTTGCCGTCCTTAACAATGTCCGTAAACACTTCCCGCATGATCCGCATACCGTCGGCGTCCAGTCCGTTCAGGGGCTCGTCTAAGATAAGCAACGTGGGATCGCCCAGCAGAGCCATGGCGATGCCGACTCTTTGCTTCATACCTAAAGAGCAGTTCTTGAATTTGTTGCCTGCCGCGCCTTCCATTCTCACCGTTTTCAGAATCTTAATGACCTCTTTTTCTGCATTGGGAAGGCGCAGGTTGGATGCCTGGAGCATCATATTATCCCACACGGAAAGACCGGGGAAGCAGCCGGGTGCCTCGATCAGCACACCCATACTTGCCCTGACGGCAGGATCGGTATAATCTTTGCCGTACAGCTTGATGCTGCCGCCGCTGGTAGGGATGAGACCGCAGATCATCTTTTCCGTGGTGGATTTACCGGAGCCGTTTTCGCCGATAAAACCGTAGATCGCGCCCATGGGAACGGTCATATTCAGGCCGCAAACTGCCTGCTTGGGGCCGAAGTTCTTGGAAAGATTTTTGATTTCTACTGCATTCATATACCGCACCTCCTTAGTACACATCACTCTTGTAGAGGATCCGTGTGCCCAGCACATTGTAGAACACTGCCCAAGCCACAGATACGACAGCGCAAATGAGCAGGGTGCCAATGTTGCTTACCAGGCAAGCATTCACAGAAGAGCCATGCAGGAAGATATTCAAAAAAGCAGTGGGAAGCTGGAGGTTCTCCACGATAGCCGCAGCGCCAATGATTAAAATACCGGTACCGAAGAAGAAAGAAGATGCGATGGAAACACCAAAGTATCTTTTGAAAATGATGTTCAGGAAGGTATAAAGGCTGGCCCAGCCCAACGACATAACCATCTTGCCGGCAATGGCGAGAATCAAGCTGCCAACATTGACCTCAAAGGGATAGCCTGCTACCAAACCGCCGGCAATGCCGCCAACAAGATAAGTAACACACATACAAGCCATGGCAAATGCGCAGACGATGGTCTTGGACATCATATAGTCCTGCTTCTTTGCGTGGGTGGTGAACAGCTGCTTGACATAGCCGCTCTTATAGTCGTGACCGATGAAAATGGACACCATGATGCCGCCGAATATGAACACCATATTCATATTGGCATAATCCGCAATGCTCCGGATCACATAGAGCGGTTCCGCAGCGGCAATGATCTGCCATGCGTTCTGGTAAAGAGGTTCCATTACATTGCCGTTTTGATCCGGCATAGAGGTGAAGCCGGAAACCATCGCCGGGATGATGGCGGCAATGGCCAGAAAAATATAGTAAAGCGGAGTATGGAACAGGCGGTAGAAGTCAACACCCAGCATACCGCCCAGTCTTCTTGCGAAGCTGGGAGATTCAAATTTCAATTCCCGTGCCATTATGCTCCCTCCTTCCGGCTCATCAGTTCGATGTAGTATTCCTCAAGGCCAATCTTGTTCTTCCTAATTTCACTCACCACATGGCCGTTTCTCATCAGGTAATCCACGATGGCAGCGGTATCGTCCACATCGTAAACCCGCAGATATTCCGCTTCTTCCCGGACATCGGCAAACTTGGCTGCCAGCACCTGCTTGGCACCAAGCATATCCCTGGTTTTCAGAGAAACAAATACCTGCGCTCGAGAGTCCATATCCTTGGCGGATAGCTCTATGATCATCTTACCCTGGCGGATGATGCCGTAATGGGTAGCGATCTTTTCCAGTTCGCCCAGAATGTGGGAGGAAATGAGAACGGTACAGCCATACTTCTGGGTAATATCAACCAGAATTTCACGCATGATCCGCATGCCGTCGGTATCCAGGCCGTTGATAGGCTCGTCCAGGATCAGTAGAGCAGGATCACCCAGTAATGCCATGGCAATACCAATACGCTGCTTCATACCAAGGCTGCAGCTTTTAAATTTGATATTTGCCGAATCCTCCATGCGGACGATCTCCAGTACACGGCGGATCTCCTCGTCACGGTTTTCAATGCCCAGGTTGATACACTGCATCACTAAGTTTTGGTACACAGAAGATCCGGGGAAACAACCAGGATCTTCGATCAGTGCGCCCACACGGACACGGACGCCGGGATGGGTGTGCTCCTTGCCGAACAACTTCACTTCACCACCGTCAGCCACCAAATGACCGCACAGCAGTTTCATGGTGGTGGATTTGCCGGAACCGTTTTCACCGATGAAGCCATAGATGCTTCCCGCGGGAACGGTCATGTTCAAGTGATCTACCGCATACATACCACGGAAGCTTTTGGATAGATCTCTGATTTCGATCGCATTCATATAACGCTGTCTCCTTTGTATTTTTGAAAGCAGGAAAAGCGGGAGGTTCGCTCCCACTTATATTAACCCTTCATGATCTTTTCACTGAGCTTCAGAATCTCAGGTGCGTATTTTTTCTTACGGTCGTTCAGCATCTTCTTGTAGATGGGGTAAGTGCTCAGTGCCATACCCATGCCAACAACACCAATAGCAATACCGGGAATCATGGCGCTTGCCAAGCCAATGGTTGCACCGATCTCGGTCATTACAAGGCTCATGCCTGCGCCCATGACAACGGCACTAACGCTGCCGTAGGTGTAGGCGAACACATTGGCAGGACGCTTGACCTTGGCATCCAGCTCCTTCAGTGCGTCCAGCTCGGTATGCTGCTTTTCCGTATACTGGGTGCGTATCTTCTGCACCAGAAATTCCTGATCGTTATTGCTCATGTTTATGCCCTCTTTCATAAATTTGATGCTTTATTTTAGGAAACCTGTCCGCTAAGTTCAGCTGCCAGTTCCAGAATACGGGGGGTATACTGTGTCTTTGCCTTATTAAAGAATTTCCGGTAGACAGGGAACGCTGCAAGCATCCCAACGGCACCAACAAGACCAAGGATCACGCCCAGCCAAATCATTTGGCCGATCACTTCCATCGCAAGGCACAGGCCCAGTCCAAAAATCAAGCAGCCGCCGATACCGGCACACAGACTCTCTGTTACACCGGAATTCTGCACCAAATGGTCAAGCCGCTTCAGTTCCTCCAGCTTGGTTTCCTCTTTGGGAAGGTACTTCTTGCGAATATTCAGAACCTCTTGATTGCAGGTGGCGCTGTAAGTGTAAGAAAATGCATTTTCATTCATAATCTATCTCCTTATTACGGGAGCATTCTATCCTACCAAGGTTTGTAAATGTTTTCCGAAATGTTTGAGAAATGTTAATTTCTCTTACCGGTGTTGCGGCTGGCTTCCAGGTTCTTCTCGATCATTTCCTTCTGAGCAGCCTCCCGGGCTTCCATATCGGCCTTGATCTTTGCCTGACGAGCTTCGGTTCCGGAAGTGACCCGAGCCTTTGCTTCCTCTGTGGTTTCGCCTTCTTTGGCCATGAAGGTGCTGACGAAAGCATCCTCCACCTTCTTGTAGGCACCCACAACAGCTTCGCCCACCTTACCGGTCTTCAGCTTGCCCTCTTCATCCAGCATGACGCCGGACATCTTATCGGTGATGCCGGTGAAACCCTCCACAACGCCGTTTTCAATCTTCTTGTAGCCGGTCACAACACCGTCTTCGATCTTCTTGTAGCCTTCCACTACGCCGCTCTCAATTTTCTCCATGTGGTCTGCAAACTTTGCCATAGCAATAATCTCCTGTTGATTTGTTTGATTTGTTTTTGTTTTCTTTTGATGGCATCATTCTATCAGTGGATTTATTCCAAAAAGTTCAAGTTTTGTTTCTGAAATATTAATTTGCAAAAAATTCAGCCTGCGCAGCTTAAAAACTACACAGGCTGTTTTGTGGCCTAATTTACATCAGCGGAGCAAAAACCTTTGCCACACTGCGGATAAACCGACGCAGCCAGTGCCAGTTTGTTTTGCTTGCGTCAATGTGTACCCATCTCCTCAGCGGTTTTACCCTCAAAACCGGCACAGATTGCCTCGGCTGCATCGGCCTCGTAATAGCTGGCCTCAGGAGCTAAACCCACAATGGTGGCATCAATCCATCTGCCATACGCATAATGAGCCAAAGCCTCACGCTTATCTGCAGTGTCATGAGCATGCCTTTACACTACAAATAATATGGCAGTACACAGTAAGACAATCATCACCACCCTCAAATCACAGCCGTTGCAAATTACTTGCTAATCAAATGCTGTAAAACAACATAAAACCAACATTACTACGCAACACAAGATAACACTTAACCTTAAAAAACCCCTGACAGCAGGGGATTTTTAGGTATTACAAGGGATGCCGTTATCGTTTCCCTCGGTATCTCCTAAGCGGAAGGTCGGGGATTCGAATTCCTTCAAGCGTGCCAAAAATTGCCGAGAAATCAAGTTTTCTCGGCAATTTTTTCAGGTCTTTCGGGTCCTTTACTCACTGGTAAAGGAAACAAGAATCGCTTTATCCTGCGGGTAATATGAGCAAAGATCACTGCTAAATCCGGCATGCTGGTAGGCCTGTTCAAAGGTCATCGATTCCATATTGCTCAGATACACAAAAGTAGCATGCTTGATCGTGTTGGGCAGTTGACCGGTTAGAACATGTCGATACTGATAATTTAGGCCCTCAGCCTGCCATGTCCCATCCTGATTCCTATAATAGGTTCGCAAGTTTCCATGGAACATCTCCACATTGTCCTGTGTATCCGCGTTTTCATTCCAGGTTGCTCCAAATGCGTAGATGCTTTCTTTTTCATCCGCTGTGAATCTCGCCAGCACAATGTACAGCCGCCCCGGTTCGGCTTGACTAAACAAATAAGTTTGAGGCGAAAGTCCCGACGGCAGGAAATAATCCAAAGGCTCCATTGTCTCCGCATCATAGATCTGATATTGCGCCAGGACCGGCTCAGAGTCTTTCATAAGCTCAAAAGGAACCAAAGCATCTTCTCCCGGTGCGATGTTCAGCCAATTGACCTCCTTTACTAACGATTCCATTGCTGTACCCACCGGGGCTTTTAGAAGCGGCACAGCATTTGCACCGGAGACTGCCACAAGAGAATCTCCAAAGTTTTTCGCGACACCATACAGGCGGATATACATTCTCCCACCCAAATAGCGCACATTGTAAAGAGCAGGATCTTTATGCCCCAGAGGCTGATCAGAGCCAATATAGATCACCATACTATAGTCAGATGGATAGACTACCTTATATTTTAAGTTCGCTCCAAAGGATTCTGTAGGCTTCTGCAAAGCATATACCTGTCCCGGTACATGTTCTTTTCGAAAGCCTGCACTGGGTTTTGTCTTGCTGAATTTGATCATAAGCCGATATGGGCCCAATTCTCCATTGTAAGCGATTATGCCGTTTTCTGTGAGTTCTCCCTCCTCAGCATTCAGGCTGGTGATCCAATCCCCTTGGAAATGCTTTTCCCCATCCAGCAGGAACAAGTAATCCAATATGATCGCCGGAGTTCCTTCGTCATCTGTGCCGGTTTCGATGGACCGAATGCCGACTCCGTGTTCCGGTGTGGGATCTGTCAAAAAGCAAACCGCAACTGCAACGCATATCAAAAGCGCGACCAAAACAAGCCAAAACGATGGTTTCTTATAGTTCATCACCGATCTGACACGCGCTTTGACTCCTACCTCTCCAAACGCAACAGGACAAGCAGCGATACTTCGGTGGCTGATACTGCACGAAACAAGTGCCTGGGAGTAATCTGCTTTTGAATAATCGTCCAAAGACCCGATAACCTTTTCGTCGCATGCCAGTTCAATATCTCTGCACAGGAAAATATAACCGATCCACAAAATTGGATTGAACCAGTACACTGCCAGCAAAAGAAATCCCAGCGGCTTCCACCAATGATCTTTGCGGTTGATATGTGCGTGCTCATGCGCGATAACATACCCTCGGTCCATTTCATTCATACGAAAGGGCAAATAGATCCTCGGCTTTATAACGCCCAGCACAAACGGGGATGCCACCATTTCGCTCTGGTAAATGTTGTCTTCCAGCAAAACTGCTGTTCTGACACTTCTATGAAGCAGGATGTAGCTGATAAATGAATAGGAGACCATAGCAAGGAATCCCAACACCCACAGATTTCCGCAAACAGGAATCCATATCTGCAATGGGTTGGCACTTGCGTAGGGCTTTGGTGCAAAGGTCTCCGTAATCACCGGGTTCACCACTGCGTCCAGTGAGCTGATACCGGTAAAGACCTCCGGTGTCCAATCCATCATAATGGCCGGACTAATGGTCTCCTTACTGGGAATAATGCTAAAGATGCTCTCCATGGATATCGGAAGAAGCAGCCGCACAGCTACAAATCCCCAAAGCAAGACGCAGATCCACTTTGGCGCTTTCTTTAAAGCCAGCCTCAGCACAAGAACTGCAAGAACGAGCCAGCTTGCGGAAATACTTAAATTTACAGCCTTCAAGAAAACTGCACTCATTATCTCACTCCTTTTCGGATCTGGTCGATCATACGCTGCACCTCATCCAATTCCGCATCTGAGATATCGCGACGCTTGGTAAACGCTGCAATGAACGCAGGCAAAGAACCCTGAAACTTTTCATGCACCAAATGATCGATCTCCCTCATCTGTGCCTCATCCTTAGACACAAGTGACACGATCTGTCCATCCAAGTTTTTCAGAACGCCCCGTTCACCCAGGCGTTTTATCACCGTGTAGGTAGTGGTACGCTTCCAGCCCAATTGTTCCTGGCAAAGATTTACCAGCTCTACTGTCGTTACCGGTTCGTGCTCCCACATGATCAAGCAAAACCGATACTCACTTTCAAAGATCTTTGGTGTTTCCACAAAATCGCCCCCTTGTCTAATGCATTAGACTTTGCATCTTTAGTCTAACCCATTAGACTATTCCTGTCAATACCTTCACGGAAATTTTTCAAAACTTAATAACAAAAGCCCCACCTGTTCTTCCGGAGCACAGGCATTCCGCATGGCATATCACGCAAAAAAGAACGATCTCAAGGGCAATAATCCCAAGAAGATCGTTCTTTTTTGAATTTAAATATCGGGAGCATACATGGCATCAACCTGTGTAAGCAATGGACTTTTCTAAGTACTGCTCCCAGGGGTAAACATCCTTCTTCTTTTCCCAGCGCCATGCATCCCGGATGCCACGGCACAGCTTCTCAAGCTTACTCTGCATCATCTCAGACGCAAACATTTCCTGATTGTCCGGCTGCATCGCCTGCCAGAAGATTCGGCTGCGGTCTGTGATCACAGAATCCATGGACTCCTGATCCGCAAAGGCGCGCGTCTCCCCTTCCAAATATGCAGGATCATAGGTATCTTCTGCACCATAAGCAAAGCCCTCGGGATTTGCGTCAGCCCAGTAATCATAAACAGGGCTGTTTCCAAGGATGTGGCTGTCGACAATATAGCCAAGTTCTTTCAGAAAGGCCTCCCGGATATCCATGCCGGAGGAAAGAATAATAAACGCATCTCCATCTTCCCAAAACTGGGCAGAAGCCGCAGAACCATCGACACTGCGGACGATGCAAATGCGTATTTGGCTGTTAACGATCCGGTAAAAGAAATTTTCCGGGAACTGAGTCAGAATATTCTCCAACGTATTCAGACATGCTTGAATCGTGTCCACCTGATACTCTTTTTCCAATGTGTATCCATGGGGGTACTTGACAGCATCCTGCCAGATACGGATGCGCAGACTATGCGTTTTGTTAAGTGCATCGACTCTTTTTTGACAAGTCTGAATGCCTGCAGTATCCGGAGCAGCTGCTGTATAAAGTGTTGCAAGACAGGAGGCAACTTCCTCAACTGTTGATTTTTCCATGCGCCACTGCAAAAGCTCACCATTATCGCACACGATCCACAGGCACTTTCGACCCGCATCCGGCAAGTATTCGTTGACATGTTCCGTACCCTTAAGTGTCACACGGGATACGCACAAGCCGGTTTGCAGATCGTAAAATTCCAGTGTAAGGTTACCATCCTCGTCGATACCTTCGTTAAGAACGCCACCCAACTCCAAAGCAGGAGTCTGTTTGTCTCCCTCCAACCGGATCTGCTGCGCGGATCCATTGAGCTTTCCATATATCAATTGGTCCTGCAGGCCATCCAAACGCCTGAGCAAATATTCATCACCCCGGGTAACCAATTCAGACACAGATTGATCCGTGCTTGTTGTGCGGCCATCCTCAGTGGACAGGTAGGTAACTGTGCTGTTTCCCAGCTCGTCCTGTACCTGGCAAACCAGGAGCTTTCCGTCGAAGCTGCATTGCAGCAGCTGTTGCCGGGCACATATCTGCTGCCGGACCAGCCGGGAAAGCCCTTGCTCCAAGTCAAGCGCATACACATCCTGTCCAATGCAATAATACACAATATTCCCATCCGGCGACAGTACAGGAGAAGATGCATCCTCCGGCAGTGCATGACTCTGCATCTGCTGAAGCTGCGGGTCAAGGACGACCACTGCATTCGCATCTGTGTCATAATAGGTCACACCGCGGTAGGTCGTGCAAACAGCATCTTTCTCAGGGTCAAACCCTTTCGGCAGCTGCGCAATTTCTCCGGGAATGCAATCCTCACCACGGAAAAGCTGCAGCTGCCAACCCTTATTCTTGCTCAAGACTACAAGCCTGTCATCCAGGGCATACAATCTTTCCGGCTGTTCCTCATCAAAGTGAAACACTTTGATTGCGCCAAGGGTATCCCGCTCCAGATCGGTTTCAGGAACATAAAGGCCCTTTGGTGTTGTTTCCTCTGTTGGCTCATGAACCGTCTGCGCGGTAGATGCCTGTGCTGAATCTGAATTGCACCCAGCCAGCATTAAAGCCATCAGGATCAACGCCAGAATTGTTCTTTTCATGGTTACTGTCTCCTTGCCAAAGTGTAATCATCACCCTGCCGGTAATAGGGACAATGGTCTTTTCCTGAGGTGCGGATTCGGTAGACTTCGTCTTCGTCAAGATCCATCATACAGTAGTACTCATCATATTCCTCATCATAATCATAATGCCAGCAGGTATCACATTCACTTGTATACATGGTGCACCTCCGATTACAATCCTGTCAGATAGGCAGCGATCTCAAAGGTTTTAAGCTTCTCATCCTTGCGTAAGTATAGTGGGTGATGCGGATGGCCTTTTTTGCTCAAAGTACCGGCACAATACCAGCACGCATGGTATTGCTCCCCCAAAGCAAGCATATCCCGCAAGCACTGGGGCAAATACGCACGCTTTTCAATAATGGTCCCCCAAGCAGCCCAAATTGAAGGTCTTTTGGAAATCGACAACACATATTCAAAGGCATTCATGTTCTCCCGGTGCAGCGCAAGGTTGCAGGTCCGCTCCATGGTATCCGGATCGGTTGCCCGTTGCGCATAAACATTAAACATGATGAAGCTGTCATACCCATTTCCCAGGGCGATCCGTTCAACAGATTTCAGCGTATTGTCTAAGTCCCCGGGCTGCGCTGTGGATGGGTTGATGCCAATGCAAATCAACGGATTTGTTCCACGCGTACCCAGAATGTAACGATACTCCGAGTAAAAATTGGGTGCATACAGCCATTTCTTGATATCATAATCCGAGTTGGGTGTATTGGCTGCCTCCAAGGCCTGCTGAAAGCTTACCAGTTCCAGCTGGGCGGTTGTACCATTCGGTATATGCATTACTTCACCTCCAACGGCGGAAACCAACAGCTGTTTGCCGGATCGTAAAACGAACACATTTCTTCTGTTCGTCCTGTTTGGCGAAGCCAGCATGCAAATGCATGATCCAGAAACGGATACACACCACGCATACTTTGCTGAAGCAGCACACTGCGTCCATCGCTCATGTGCAGTTCAATAATCGTATAGCCATGGTTGTTATACAACTGCTGCGCACAAATATCCTTGAAATAATATGTTCCTGAACCCTTTCCAAAGGATGTCAGAACAAACCGCTCGTCACTGTAAAAAATCCCAAATGTCAGGTAGCGTACCACAAGGGCAGCTCCTATCAGTATCAAAAGAGCGCCACCGGCACAAAGAAACCAGCCTTGATCCAAACCGGTAATGATTGCAGCTATGCCTACAACACCGGAAATCAAACCAAATGCCGCGCTTTTTCCATCCATGCGAACAGACTTCCCGGACTCATGCTCTTTCTGATTTCGAAACAGTTTTTTGAATGCAAGATCGCACAAATAGCAGATGCCAAATGTCACCGCAGCCACGATCAGGATAATCAGCCAATCCATATCTGCTCCTCAAGCCCACAGAACCAAGTCGACCGGAACATCAAATTCTTCCGTTTCCAAGCGATCAAGCACCTGAAAATCATAGCAAAGTGCCACTGTGGGATGGTCCGGTTCCTTTGCAAGAAATCGGTCATAAAAACCACCGCCATAGCCGATGCGGTGTCCCTGGGGGTCAAACGCAAGACCAGGCATCAGCACCAGAGCAGTAGGATCCTCTGCAATGGGGCCATTCGCTATGGGCTCCGGAATTCCGGCATAGCCCTTCTCTACCGCCTGCAGATCTTCCAGATAGATAAAAGACATGGTATCTTCAAATACCTTCGGAACTGCAACGCGTTTTCCATCCAGGAGCGCTTGCTCCAATATTGGAACTGTGCGAACCTCTTGGTTGTAGGGTAAATAACCGTAGATCGTATTTGCCTTTTTATAGTGCTCCGTCTCAAAGAACAAGGCAGCCAAACGCGCACTTGCGTTCAGGATCTGCTCTTCGGACATTGCTCTTTTCAGTGTGCGGATTCGCTGCCTCAGTTCAGTTTTCTTCATTCGTTTGCCTCCGTTATTTCTGATTTCTCAGGCTTCGGTTCCTGCTTCCGATACAGGCGGAACCAAAGAAAAATTGCAAGCTGGCCGGGTATGCCCAGCAGGAACAGCTTCCAAATATGAATGCCGAAAAACAGAAATAGTGTCATATACAGGCTGAGAAGGCTTCCCCAAACAATGGCGGATATCAACGCCTGATTCCATCGAAAATCATGCCATGCAGAACGCAGGCTGAGCAGAACGATCGCATCGGCAGGAATCGCATAAATAAATGCGATCCAGCTTTTATGCAATTCAAAGGATGAAAGAACCACAAAAATGAACAGTGCTACAAACCAAACCAAAATTGAGGACAACCCAAGTATGATCCGCTTATCCGCTTTGCGCTTAAGTGCTTTTTGTACAGCCTTGTCCATGACTCTTTCCACGGCACTGGTATTGGCGGGAAGCGCATCCGGGTCCACCAACAAATCGTTTACAGAAACTTCAAACAGCTCCGCCAGCTGCACTAACGTCAATACATCCGGTGCAGATTCACCCCGTTCCCATTTAGAAACAGCCTTATCCGAATAATTCAACTGCTCAGCCAGGCGCGCTTGTGTCATACCCAGCCTTTTTCGGTACGCAGCAATATTTGCACCGATCTGCAGTTTCAATTTCAAATCATCCATATTTCCCCTCCAGGATACTAGTCCATTTTATTCTAACAGATTTTTATGTTTTATGCAAGAAAAAACCGTCTCCGGAAAGAGACGGTTTCAATGTCAGTCGTCAGGAAAAAGCTGTTGATTACAATACTTAATGATCGCGCTTCTTGTAACAATTCCAATAAATGCATGCTTATCATCAACAACGGGAACAAAGTTCTGTGTGCTTGCGCGATGTACCAGATCATGCATGTCTGTTGAGACGCTGACGGGTATGTTGTCTTTTTTTCGGGTGATCTCCATGATCTTTCTGGCTTCTGCCTGTCGCATATCCATATAGCACATATTTTTCAGTGCCCACAGCAAATCTCCTTCGGTTAATGTTCCGCGGTACTCTCCATGCTTAGAAAGAATCGGAAGGGCCGAATAACCGGCTGATTCCATCTTTTCCAAGGCCTGACGAACGGTATAATCATCATACAGGAAGGCACACATTGCCTTCGGTGTCAGAAAAAACAAAATATTATTCATAGTGGCTCCTTTACTGCGCTACATTGGCAGCAGGTCATCATTCCCCTGGCGCATTCCTGCTACCACTAATATTATAGCATAAAAAGTGAAAAGAAGGATGAAAATTTATTGTTAACACGCTGTTTCATTAACAAATTTACTGTCTGCAATTTGTGCAATTTGCACAACTCTACTAGCAGTGGAATGGGGTTCTCTCCCTTTTAGACTCGTAGAACAACACAGTAGGGTGACTTTTTCTCCAACTCAAGTATACTGGTGACATACTCACTTTGAAAGGCGGCGCATTATGAAAAAACGCATTAAGCTGGCTGACCGGAAATTACCAAACTATACCCGTGGGGAGGAGATCATGAACATGGTCACCCACATTGTTGGCGGCGGTGCTGCCGTGTTGGTACTGACCGCTTGCCTGTTAAAATCGATCTTACACGGTACTGCCATTGTCATTATTAGCTCTGCAATTTATGGCATCACCATGATCGCACTTTATACCATGTCCAGTATTTATCACGGTCTGCACCCCGGAACCGGCAAAAAGGTGATGCAGGTCATCGATCATTGCACCATCTACTTTTTGATCGCAGGAACATATACGCCAATCCTGCTCAGTGGTTTTGTGCCCGTCTATCCTAGCATTGGTTGGGGGCTGTTCGCTGCGGAATGGATCCTGTGTTTCACGGCAGGAACGCTGACCGCCATCGACCTTAAAAAATACAATGTCTTCTCCATGATCTGTTATATCGGGATGGGCTGGGGAATCATATTCTTTTTAAAGCCCGCGATCGAAGTATTAGGCCCCATTGGGTTTGGCTTCACCCTGGCGGGCGGGATCGCTTATACCTTGGGCGCAATTTTATACGGGTTGGGTGTCAAGCTTCGCTGGATGCACTCTGTTTTTCACATATTCGTTGTACTGGGAAGCCTTCTGCAGTCTGTTGCAATCATTTTCTATGTCCTATAAAGAATCATCCGGTGCGGGGTTAAATGCCCACACCGGATGATTTTATTATTCTTCTGTATACGCATCCAGAACAGCGGTATCCGAGGATTCGCTGATCTGCTCCCCTGCCATACACTGAGCAAACTGCTTGCCAGACATAGTTTCATGCTCCAAAAGGAACGCAACCACCTGTTCCAGCTTTTCCGTTTCCTCAGTGAGGATCTGCTTGCACTGGGCATAAGCACGATCTATGATATCCTTCACTTCGTCGTCGATGGTCGCAGCCGTCTTCTCTGAGTAACCCTTCGTCTTTTCATAGTTTCTTCCGATAAAGAGTTCTTCGCCACCATCATAGGAAACAGTACCAAGCTTTTCGCACATGCCATACTTAGCCGCCATATCCCTCGCAAGCTTAGAGGCACGATCAATGTCATTGGAAGCTCCGGTTGAGATGTCATCCAGAAACAACGCTTCTGCAACACGACCGCCCAGCAGACCGACGATCTTCTCATACATTTCGTTACGGGTCAAATGGGTGCTGTCTTCCATAGGCTGTGTCCAGGTAAGACCCAGTGCATTGCCTCTGGGTACGATGGATATCTGATGCACAGGGTCGTGAGTAGGCAAGCGGTACATTGCAACCGCATGTCCCGCCTCGTGGATAGCCGTTGCACGCAGATCACGCTGCAGCGCAACACGGCTTCGCTTCTCAGGACCGGCAATCACCTTCATGATTGCCTCATTGACATCATGCATATTCAGCACCGGTCTGTCTTCCCGGGCTGCCAGTATAGCTGCCTCGTTCATCAGATTGCTCAAATCCGCACCGGTAAATCCGGATGTAGCCAGCGCAATGGTGTGCAGATTTACAGAATCATCCAGCTTCTTATCCTTGGCATGGATCTTCAGAATCTCCTCACGACCCTTAACATCCGGGCGGTTCACATATATCTGACGGTCAAAGCGGCCGGGACGCAGCAATGCAGGATCCAGGATATCCACTCGGTTTGTAGCAGCCAGGACGATCACACCTTCGGTTCGGCTGAAACCATCCATTTCCACCAAAAGCTGATTCAGTGTCTGCTCTCTTTCATCATGACCGCCACCCAGACCGGAACCGCGCTTACGGCCCACAGCATCGATCTCATCGATAAAAATGATTGCAGGTGCCATCCGCTTGGCCTGATCAAAAAGGTCACGGACACGACTTGCGCCGACGCCCACATACATTTCCATAAAGTCGGAGCCGGAAATGGAAAGGAACTGCACATCCGCTTCACCGGCTACCGCCCGGGCAAGCAGCGTCTTGCCGGTGCCAGGAGGGCCAGCCAGCAGGATGCCATGGGGAATCCTTGCACCGATTGCTGTGAATTTATCAGGATTTCGCAGAAAATCGACAACCTCCTGCAATTCAGCCTTCTCTTCATCAACTCCGGCAACATCTGCAAACGTAATTTTCTTTCCGGGCTGCCCATTTACAGTACGGGCCTTTCCGAAATTATTCAAAGGGTTATTGCTGTTTGCCCGTCCGGCAACGATCACCCACAGAAGGATCAACACAAAGCCGGCAATAATGATGGGGATCACGATATCAAAGGCCGATTTTTCTTTTGCCGGAAGAAAATCGTAGCTCTCCAGGATACCATTCTTTGTTTGTTCCTGGATCAGCGGCCACATATCCTGGCGGAATCCATCCGGGTCAGCAAGGACTGCTGCCACAACATCCTTACCATTGTAAGGTGTATGCAAAAGCAGTTGGATCTGCCCATCCTCAACAACAAAGCCCTTCACTTGTTCCTCATTGAACAGAGTAACCACCTGAGAATATGTCAGCTCCGCACCGTTACCGCCAAACAAGTGCATTATCAGGAAAAAGGCCAGCACAAGAACTGCCGCATAAAGCGCCAGCGAGAATATTTTGCGAACTTTCAAATTGTTTTTCTCCTTAGTTAGAATATGCTTCCGGCTTCAGAATGCCAATGTAGGGCAAATTACGATAGTACTCATCGAAGTCGAGTCCGTATCCCACGACAAATTCATTGGGAACTTCAAAACCGGTGTAGTCCGGCTGCAAGGTCACCTTGGGGTTGCGACGGGAAGGCTTATCCAAAAGCGTGCAGATCTTCAAAGAAGCAGGTTCTTTGGTCAAAAGATGCTTATAGGTAAAGTCAAGGGAGTTTCCGGTGTCAAAAATGTCCTCCAGAATCACGACATGGCGGCCCTTAATATCGGTGGAAATATCACGCTTGACGACCATCTGACCGGATGTGGTTCCATGATAAGAGGATATCCACATGAAGTCGATCTGACACGGAATGTCTACACGCTTAATAAAATCGCCAAAAAACAAAACGACGCCCTTTAAAACACCGACAAAGATCGGATCTTTCCCTTTGTAGTCTTCCGATATCTGCTGCGCAAGCTCCTTTATCTTCTGCTGGATCTGTTCTTCACTGAGTAATACACGCTCGATCATTTCTTTCATTTTTTAAGCCCCCATTGCTCTTTCTTTAGTCCTATTTCAGCGGTTTAATGCAAATCTCAACCGCCGGAAGTTCCTTTGCAACTCTATCAAGATTTGCTCCAAAGCCATAAGCACCCACGACCCCACATGCATCAACAAATACAGGGATCAGCGCTCTGCGGTTGGCAGGTATTTTTTTATCTATAAACAGTTTTTTCAGCCGTTTGCTTCCGCCACTCAGCCGCATGCTGTCACCCTCACAGCGGCTGCGCAAACTCAAGTCTCCTTGCAGATGTACCGTAAAACGGTCTGGCTGATTCACACACTCCGTTGCAACGGTGCAGATCACACGCAAGCCCGCCTCATTTAAATCCAACACGCAGGGAATGTCCAATTTGGTTATCTCCAGTGCATTGTGGATTTCCAGCTTTTCAATACGGTCGTAGTTTCTTCCTACAGCAACATTCCCCGGGAAATCTGCACGGGCTGAAGTTTTTTCAGAAAAAACCAAAGCTTCCGCCAGTTCGATATGCTCTGCCTCCGGTTCAGGAATGCCGCTATTTTGAAGAAGCGTTCCCAAAACGCGGCTTCTTAAAGCCGGATGCATCTGTCGCAGTTTTGTTACATCATTGCACTGCTGCTCCTGTGCCATAATGCTCAACATCGACTCATCCTGGCGCAGACGCAGCGCCATAGCCGAAAGATTCTCCGCAAGGCGGGGATTCTCTTGTTTTAAAAGCGGCATTACATGATGCCGCAAACGGTTTCGCAGAAACCGGTCCGTATTGTTTGAGCTGTCCGTAATATACTGCAGATGGTACTCCTTCAGAAAAGCAAGCACTTCCTTGCGGGTCACCTGCAAAAGCGGACGAATCAAGACACCGTTAACAGGAGCAATCCCGCCCAATCCTTTCAACCCTGACCCCCGGAGCATATGCATAAGCATCGTCTCGGCATTGTCATCTGCGGTATGGGCTGTTGCGATTTTTCGGTCAGGAAGGCTCTTTAGAAAACTGTACCGTGCCTCTCTTGCTGCAGCTTCCAACCCTTTCTTTCCGGGGCAAACCTGAGAAGCACCGACATGAAGCGTAATGCCATAGCCAGCGCAAAAATCTCGCACGAACTGTTCGTCAGCATCGGATTCATCACCGCGAAGCTTATGGTTAAAATGCGCAGCCTCAAGTTGGATCTGCAGTTTCTCCCGCAAAAGATACAGCGCAAACAGCAAGGCAATGGAATCAGCGCCTCCGGATACTGCGCAAACCACCGTATCCCCAGGCTGAAGCATTCCATAACGGCGTGAAAATGCCAAAAGTTTATTCAGCATGCTTCCACTCCGGGTCAGAGAAGGTCTGATACTGCGGGGTCCATTGCAATTTCACTGTGCCAACTTCACCGTGTCGGTTTTTTGACACAATGCATTCCGCAATACCCTTATCTTCCGAGTTCTCATTGTAATACTCATCACGGTACAGGAACAAGACCTCATCGGCATCCTGCTCGATAGCACCGGATTCACGCAAGTCAGACAGCATTGGTCTCTTATCCGTACGACCTTCCGGGCCACGTGAGAGCTGGCTCAGACAAATAACAGGAACATTCAGTTCCTTTGCCATGATCTTCAGCGAACGGGAAATGTCACTGACGATATTGACACGGCTATCGCCGCCGCTCTTACCGTAGCCAGAGCCGTTCATCAGTTGCAAATAATCGATGATCACAAGACCCAGGTCATCCAGTCTGCGGCATTTTGCATTCATTTCCGCCACAGTGATCGAAGGATTGTCATCTACACGAATATCCGTCTGGCTCAAAGCAGCAGAAGCCATACACAGCTTACTCCACTCCTCTTCCGTCAGCTTACCGGTGGCGATCTTTTGACTGTCGACAAAGCTTTGCATTGCCAAAAGTCGCATTGCCAGCTGCTCACGGGACATCTCCAAAGAAAACATAGCAACCGTTTGCTTATACTTCTTTGCGACATTCAATCCAAGATTCAGCGCAAAAGCTGTCTTGCCCATGGCGGGACGGGCAGCAAGCAGAAGCAGGTCAGACTTATTTAGGCCACTGATCTTAACATCCAGATCCCGCAAGCCGGTAGACAAGCCGGGAATTGCAGAGTCAGATTGGCTCAATTCCGTCAAACGGTCAAACACTTTATGCAGCGTTGTGCCGATATGCTCCAGTGAGTCACCCCGTTCTCCCTTGCGAAGTGCATAAATCTTCTTTTCCGCACTTTCTAAGATTTCAGCGGGTGTTCCCACCTGATTGTACACCGTCTCTGAGATATCCGTTGCCGCATCTGCCAAACCGCGCAGCATTGCCTTATCCCGGACAATATTCGCATACCGAACAGCATTTGCTGCTGTAGGTGTGATCTCCATCAGCTGAAGGATATAGTCTCTGGAATCATCGGTGTAGAATCCCAGCTCCTTCATTTTATCCAAAACAGTAACCGGATCGATGCTCTGGGAAAAGTTAAACATCGTATAGATGGTCTCGTAGATCTGTCTGTTTTGTTGGAGGTAAAAGTCCTCCGGGCGCAGAATGCCAATCACATCTGTCAGACAACGGCTGTCGATCAAAATAGAACCTAAAACCGCCTGCTCCGCCTCCAGAGAATGGGGGGACTGACGCGCAATCAGTTGTTCGTCCATTCTGCTCCTCCTCTCATGGTAAAGTTAAATCCCTGAAATAATTATGCTTCTACGATCTTTACGGTTAGCGGTGCGGTGATCTCATAGCCAAGCTTACACTGGACCGTATATGTGCCGATATTCTTGATCGGATCTGCAATGACGATCTTCCGCTTATCCAGAGTAATTCCGGCAGCCGCCTTCAAAGCATCCGCAATTTCCTGGTTGGTAACAGAACCAAACAGACGACCCGCTCCGCCGCCCTTGGCTGTCACGGTCAGCGTCATCTCACGCAGCTTCTTGGACAGCTCAACTGCCTCAGCGCGTTCCTTAGCTGCCTTTTCTGCAGCAGCCTTATCGTTCATGCGCATCGTATTAACTGCATCGGCAGTTGCCTCAACAGCAATCTTTCTGGGAAGCATATAATTTCTGGCATAGCCGTCAGAAACCTCGATCATCTGACCTTTCTTGCCTTTTCCCTTTACATCCTGCATCAAAATAACCTTCATTGCTTAAATCTCCTTTTAAGATTCATAATACTGATCAATAGATGCGACCAACCGGTCAAGCACCTCTTTCACGGATTGATCCCGAACCTGAGCACCGGCTGTAGCAGTATTTCCGCCTCCGCCCAAAGGCTCAAGGATCATCTGCACATTCACATCACCAATGGAACGGGCAGAAACATAAACCTGTTCTCCCTCCGGATACAGCACAAAGGATGTGGATATTCCGGAAATATTCAAAAGCTCGTCTGCTGCCTGTGCAGCCAACGGCCGGGATACAGCTGAATTAAGCGCTGCGATAGCGATCTCCTGTCGGTAAAGCCGGGCAGATTTAATGATCTGATACTTAGCGATGGTATTCTGAAAATCATTCTGAAGAAGCTTTTTCACTTCCACAGTATCCGCACCCAGTTGTCTCAGGTATGCAGCTGCTTCAAAAGTGCGCTCTCCTGTACGGACATTAAAGCTCTTGGTGTCCAGGAAAATGCCGGCCATCAGGGATTTTGCCTCGATGGGCAGGACATCCTTCTTCTCAACGGCATACTGAAGAAGCTCTGTGGTCATTTCCGCAGCAGAGGATGCGTAGGGTTCGTGGAAATTCACCACCACCGGCTTAATGTAGTCAGCTGCTCTTCTATGGTGATCCACAACACATACTTTAGGAATGGATTCCAGCAAAGGACGGTATTCCACTTGATCCGGTCTGTTGGTATCCACAACGATCAATGTACTGCGATTATCACTCAGCAGCAGCGCTTCCTGACCGGAGATAAAGATATTCTTATATTCCGGCTGCTTGCAGATCTCTTCGATCAGCTTCTGGGCAGAATTGTTCTCCAGGTCAATGACGATATGAGCCTGCTTACCCTTCTTGCGGCACAGGCATGCGACACCCATCGCTGCGCCTACAGCATCCAGATCGGCATTTTTATGGCCCATGATAAACACCTGGCTGCTTTGGCCGATCAGTTCCATCAGGGAGTTTGCAGTGACGCGGGAACGCACCTTACTGCGGTGATCCGCTTCCTTTGTTCTGCCGCCATAAAAGCTGAAGTTCAGCCTGTCCTTGACAACAGCCTGGTCACCGCCGCGGCTCAGTGCCATCTCGATGGAAAGTGCCGCAAAGTCATAGCCTTCCTCAAAGGTCGCGCCGTCTACACCCAAGCCAAAGGAGATGGACGCTGCCAAACCGGAAGGACCAGTGATCTCATGGATATCCTCCAGGATCGTAAATTTGGACTCGATCGCCCGCTTCAGGTCCTGCTTCTCAAATACCAAAAGAAAACGATTTTTTTCCAAACGGCGCAACAGTGCATGGTATCCCTGGGCCCATTTCATAATGGTATTGTTAATGCGTGAATTCAGTGCGGAGATCGCACCTTCGGTCATGTTGCGGGTCAATTCCTCGTAATTATCCACCAAAATGATAGAAACCACAGGTCGGCTGCGAATATACTCGTCTCTTACCTGATAAAGCTCCGTCAAGTCAGTAAAATAAAGAATACCCAAAGGCGTTTCGTGGGGATCGTCTGCACGGATCGCTGTACCGTAAACACGATATCGCCGCTCAGCAATGGTAACATCATAGGGATACTCCATTTTTCCGGATGTAAGCCATTCTGTGGAGAACCCGGGGAGTATCTCGTCGATCAGGCGCTCCTTTACCGTATTTTGAAGTTGCGCACATTTGGTAAAGGCGTCGTTCACATATACAATGCCATCATCAGAAAGACGGATCACAACCATGGGAAACGGTGACTTAGCACCATTTTCGCCACTCATTTTGTTTTCGGTCTTTGCGATAAAGTTCTGAAGCTCTTTGCTGCGCTGGGAGCGGTACATAATGTAAAGTACAAACAGCAAGATCGTAACAGCCAGTTCCACGCCGGCAAGTACATATGCCTGAGCAACCGCAGCTGCGATTCCAAAGGCCAGCAAGATCAAAAAGTAGATGCCGACATTGTAATTCAGAACTCTTCCAAGAGACTTATTCAATCACTCCACCTCCCGGTGCCTATAATTCGCTCTATTTTATGTATTATAGCAAATACACGCAAAAGGTGCAACTCCATTTTACTTCGAAAACAACAGAACCTGAAAAAGATATTTTTTCTGTCAAATGCGGAAGAAAAATAAATGTGTACAATCCTGCAAAAATGTGGTATAATAGTTAAAGAAGCGTCAGGCAGGCAGACCTGAGCATTAAATCAAAAATCACTATCAGCGGGCGTAATTTCCGTTCCGGCAGCGATTCGGGGCTGTGCAGGAAGGCAGACGGCCGCGTGGTTTGTTGCGTCTTTTTGACGACGATGAAAGGAGTATCTATTTGGCTGAAAAATTAAAAATCATCCCTCTTGGCGGTCTGGATGAGATCGGTAAGAACATTACAGTGTTGGAATACGGAAAAGATATGATCGTAGTGGACTGCGGTGTGGGCTTTCCGGATGAAGACATGTACGGAGTTGATCTGGTAATTCCCGATTTCTCCTATCTTGTGCAAAACGCGAGAAAATTACGGGGTATGTTTATTACCCACGGACATGAGGACCATATCGGTTCTATCCCCTACTGTATGCAGCAGGTAACCTGCCCCATACACGCTACCGCTATGACCTGCGGTCTTGTAAAGCTCAAACTGGAAGAGCATCGTATTGCAGACAAGGTCAAGCTGATCACGCACAAACCCGGTGACACCGTTAAAGCCGGCTGCTTCACCGTGGAATTCATTCATGTGAACCATTCCATTGCAGACGCGGTGGCTTTTGCGATCCACACACCTGTCGGCACCGTGGTAATGACCGGTGACTTTAAAATCGACCCCACGGCGCAGGAAGGTATGATCGATCTTGCGCGCCTGGGCGAACTTGGCAACCAGGGTGTTCTGGCACTGCTCTGCGACTCTACCAATGTAGAACGCCAGGGCTACACCCCCAGTGAAAGTATTGTCGCAGAAGGATTGGACCGACAGTTTAAAAACTGCGATCAGAGAATCGTTGTTACCACCTTTGCATCTAATATGCACCGACTGCAGGCCGTTCTCAGCACCGCTCACCGCTACGGCAGAAAGGTTGCTGTTACAGGCCGCAGTATGGAGAATATGCTGAAGGTTGCCCAGGAACTGGGCTATCTGAAGATCCCCGCCGGCACCATCGTGGACCTTGGTGCTCTGAAGAGTTTACCCAAGAACAAAATTGTCATCGTTTCCACCGGTTCCCAGGGCGAGAACATGTCCGCCCTGTACCGTATGGCATTCTCTACCCACAAGCAGATCGATATTCAATCCGGTGACCGGATCATCATTTCCGCATCTGCCATCCCCGGAAACGAAAAGGCCGTGTCCCGGATCATCAACGAGCTGTACCGCAAGGGCGCCGAAGTTGTTTATGAAAAAAGCGAGGGCCTTCATGTATCCGGCCATGCTTGCCAGGAAGAGCTGAAGATCATTCACGCCCTCTGTCGGCCCAAGTTTTTCGTCCCCGTCCACGGTGAGCAGCGTCACTTGCAGATCCACGGCAAGCTGGCTGTACAGGTAGGGACACCTGCAAAGAATATCCGCATTGCCGAAATCGGCAGCGTATTGGAATTCACACGAAAGACATGCAAGCTGGCAGGAACCGTTCCGGCAGGCAAGGTCTTTGTTGACGGCACAGGCGTCGGTGATGTGGGCAGTGTCGTTCTGCGCGACCGGAAGCATCTTGCGCAGGATGGCATGATCGTCGTATGTGTCAGCATTTCCGCGCAGGACGGTGGCGTTGTAACAGGGCCGGACATCATTACCCGCGGATTTATCTATGTAAAGGAGTCCGAGGAGTTGATGGAAGAGCTGAAGACCGTTGCCATGGAAGCCATCGAACGCTGCGGCAGAAAACGGGTTCGGGATTGGACAGCTATCAAAACAGCCATTAAAAATGACTTAAGTGGCTATCTGTTTAAGACGACCAAGCGCAACCCCATGATCCTGCCCGTTATTATGGAGATCTGATATTCCGGCAGGGTGCGTTCCAAGCGCACCCTGCTGTGAGTTTATACAACAGGAGAGATACATATGCGTTACTATTTTGCTCCCTTGGAAGGCCTTACCGACCGATTGTACCGAAAGCTTCATCACCAATTCTTTCCAGGAGCGGACCGATACTACACCCCGTTTCTCTCCCCTACTGTTCATCGCTGTTTAACCCCCAAGGAGCAGCGGGAGCTGCCCTTGGCCGACACACTGGAACAAGAAACGATCCCGCAGCTGCTGACAAAAAATGCCGACGATTTTTTATGGATGGCGCAGCAATGTGCGCAACGGGGCTACACAGAAGTAAACCTGAATCTGGGGTGTCCTTCAGGAACAGTAACTGCAAAGGGAAAAGGTTCCGGAATGCTGACCGATACTGACAGCCTGGACCGGTTTCTGGATGCTGTTTTCCAGGCACCCCCTTTGGATATATCCATAAAAACCAGGATCGGCTTTCAATCTCCGGAAGAGTTTCCTGCAATACTGGATGTTTATAACCGCTATCCCATAAAGGAGCTTATCATCCACCCGCGGGTACGCAGTGTCTTTTACAAGGGAAGTGTCAACAAAGATGCCTACAGGTACGCAACTGCCAACAGCAGTGCACCCCTGTGCTTTAACGGTAATCTCTGTACACTGCGGCAGATCCGGCAATTAGCTGCTGAATTCCCTCAGACCAATGCAGTGATGCTGGGTCGTGGTCTCATTGCTGACCCCGGAATGCTCAGCCCGGAGGGAACAACGATCCCTCGGCTGCAGGCATTTCATCAGGCATTGCTCGATGGCTATATCGATGCATTCGGTGGAGCACGAAATGCAATGTTCCGCATGAAGGAGCACTGGAGTTATCTGACTCGGCGCTTTGATGGCGGTGAAGCTTTGTTTAAGCAGCTTCGGAAGACCACTGATCTTGGCGAATATGCCGCTCTGACGGAGCAAATCTTCGCCACAGTCCCATTGAAAGAAGAGTTGTTTCCTGATTGGTAATGATTTTGCGCAGCTGCAAACATGCAGCTGCGCATTTTTCATGAGTAAAAACCACGGTGCAGGATGCTGCACCGTGGTTACTTAGTTCTATTCAGAGATCAGCTTCAGGCAAGTTTCAGTTCAGACAGGACGATCTTATTATAGCTGACCTTCATCGGCCACTTGATCTCAGCGGCATCGATCATCTCGTTGGTCCGCTCAGAGAGCAACATGCTGCGTGCAGATGTCAGCCAGTGGGCTTCACCCTCGACAAAATACATAATGTGGTAACCGAACTCGGTCTGAACAATACCGGTATCTCCAGGCTTACGGGACATATCAATGGACCAGTTCAGGAAATTCTCCACATAGTTGGAGCCGGGAGCAACATCGGTGTACAAGCCACCTGTGCTGGCAGAACCGGGGTCCTCCGTATAGGTAGCCACCAATGCAGCAAAGCTCTCTTCTGTAGCCTCACCGTTACGCCACTCCTCCAGGATCTTTTCCGCCTCAGCCAGGCAAGCTGCCCATTCCGCATCCGAGTAAGAGAGCACGCCTGTATCGTCCTCTGTGCCGCCCTCGGGGCAAACCAGAATATGGCGAACGCTGGATACAAGTCCGGAGGTCATCGTAACACCGCTGCTTTCGAAAGCAGCCTGATTCTGGGTAAAGTATTCCTCACACTCGGCATCTGTAGGCATCAGCCGCTCATACTCGGAAGAGTAAAACACATTACGCAGCGTGACCATTTCGATATAGTCAAGATATGCTTCCACGGTAACGCCGGGACCTAAGACCTCCTGGATCATAGCCTGTGCATTCTCAAACTCGCCCTCAGCAGCCTGGTCCTCCAGAACCTGAGGCAGTTTCTCAAACTCTGCAAGATAGGTTTCATCCAGCTCAAAGCCAGCTTCCTCAGCCAGCAAAGCCATGATCTGATTATTCTGCCAGGTCTGCAGGGAAATGTCCAGCAAGTACTGCTCCCAGGTCAGCGTCTCATCAAAGTAGCAGGTCTGTTCACTCAGGGGCTGGGTATAATCCAAGCCGATCATGCCCAGATAGCTTCCGTAATAGTTCAAAAAGTCCTGAACCTGCATTCTGTAGAAAATCTGCAGCTGTGCATTGGTCAGTTCCTTGTCTGCGATCTGCGCAACGACTACGTCTGCCTTTTTCAGCATTGCTTCATCCGTAGTCATATAGGCATCCTTGCGGGTAATGTTGTTTTCCGGAAGCTTGATCTGCACACCAAATGCTGTCAGCAAAGCCCAAGCCAGTACAAGCAGTGCCGCAACAGAGCCAACAATACCCAGGATCAGAAGCCATACCTTCTTTTTCGGCTTTTGGACAGGCTCCTCGGCCGCAGGTTCCGAAGCTTCTTCCTCATCCGGAATAGTTGTAAGAATTTCATCCTCCTGTGCAGGTTCATCCGTCAGCATAGTTGTAGGAACTTCATTCGGGTCCTCTGTCAACACAGCATCCTGGACAGTTTCCTCCTGCGCATTCTCTGTTTCCGGTGTTTCAGCCGGAACAACTTCCTGTTCTGCTGAGACCTCCGCAACAGCTTTACCGCACACCGGGCAGACCGTCTGGTCTTCTTCCAGCAGCGCATCACAGTAAATACACTTCATTTGCTTCCTCTTTCTCCCTTCGCGGGCAAAAATACAGAAATAGTTTAACATGGCAATTAAAGAAATGCAAGAAATTAATATATCCTATCAAAAAATAGTTTTCCTTCCGGTTTGCCCTTGAAAAAAGATCCGGAAAATGCTATTATTTTATATTGAGAAATTATGGGGAGATAATTCATGAAAAACAGCACTACAGTTATATCTCAGGAAGCAATTGCGGAGCAATCCGCTTTCTGTAATCAGATACAAGCATATTGGCTCGAACGGGACCGGGTGCCTTGTGCCTATGTGGAGACCTACGGCTGTCAGCAGAACGAAGCGGACTCCGAACGCATCCGGGGTATGCTCAGCGAAAGCGGATACCGTATCACAGATTCTGCAGAAGGCGCGGATGTGGTCGTAATGAATACCTGCGCAATACGCGAACATGCAGAGCAGCGGGTGTTCGGAAATTTGGGAGCATTGACCCACACAAAGCGTCGTCACCCTGCCCAGAAAATTTTCCTTTGCGGCTGCATGGCAGGTCAAAGCCACGTGGTGGAGCGCATCAAAAAGAGTTTCCCCCATGTTGACGGTGTATTTTCTACCCATCACCTTTGGCAATTTCCGCAGCTGCTTCACCGGGTCCTGACCGTTGGGAAGCGTTCCTATTTTGTTGAAGATGAGCCGGGCTCCATTGCCGAGGGCCTGCCGCAGCTGCGGGACAACACCTTAAAGGCTTGGGTTTCCATTATGTACGGGTGCAATAATTTCTGCACCTACTGTATTGTTCCCTATGTCCGCGGACGCGAGCGCAGCCGTCGTCCGGAGCATATTCTTGCAGAATGCCGGCAGCTCATCGAAAGCGGCACAAAGGAGATCACACTTCTGGGGCAAAATGTCAATTCTTACGGAAAAGATCTGGAATGCGGTGTCGATTTTTCGGATCTTCTTCTGCAGATCGCTGCAATACCGGGAGATTTTCTCATCCGCTTTATGACAAGCCACCCCCGGGATGCCGGCAAAAAACTCTTTGATACCATGGCTTCTTCCAAAAAGATCGCCAAGCAGCTGCATCTGCCCTTCCAGTCCGGTTGCAGCCGGGTACTCAAAGCAATGAACCGGCATTACGATCGGGAAAAATATATAGATCTTGTCAACTATGCAAAATCCGTTATGCCGGAGCTTGTTCTGACATCGGATGTTATCGTGGGATTCCCCGGGGAGACCGAGGAAGAATTCGAAGAAACCATCAGCTTGATCCAAAGCGTTCGCTACGATGCGCTGTTCACATTTATCTTCTCCCCCCGGGCCGGTACACCCGCTGCCTCTATGGATGACCCAACACCCAAGGAAGAAAAGAACCGTCGCTTCGACAGGCTGTGTGCTGTGCAGAATGAGATCTCCGAGCAGATCCACACCGGTTATGTGGGCAAGGATTTCCGCTGCCTGATCGATGGCTCAGACGGAGATCTTCTGACCGCCCGCACGGAAGGCGGCAGATTGGTTCGGCTTCCCGGTGATCCGTCCCGCATCGGCACATTTGCTACAGTTACAATCACAGGCTCCACCACCTGGAGCCTGACAGGAAAAATTTCGGAATAGGAATGAAATATCATGGCTGCAGAGAAAAATGAGCTGACCCCAATGAAGCGTCAGTACAATGCCATCAAAGAAAAAAATCAGGATAGTATTCTGTTCTTCCGCCTTGGCGATTTCTACGAAATGTTTGACGAAGATGCCAGGCTGGCTGCAAGAGAGCTGGATCTGACGCTCACCACCCGGGACAGAAATAAGCCCAAGGAGGAGCAAACACCCATGTGCGGTGTCCCCTACCATTCTGTTGATGCCTATATCGCAAGGTTGGTGGCAAAGGGCTACAAAGTCGCAATTTGTGAGCAGGTTGAAGACCCGGCAACTGCAAAAGGGATTGTCGATCGGGATATTACCCGGATCGTAACCCCGGGTACTGTCACAGAAAGCTGTATGCTGGATGAAAGCAAGAACAACTACATTTCTTGTATTTACGGAGAAAACGGACAGTACGGTCTTGCTTTCTGCGATGTTTCAACCGGTGCTTTCTTCGTCACCAACTGTGCTGATGCCTCCGCTGCAGCCAGTGAGCTTGGACGGTTTTCTCCCGCCGAGGTGATTCGCGGTGGTGAAGGCAGCAAAGCTCCTGTGATTGAAGATGCCCTGTTCCATCGGCTCAACTGCTGCATCGATGAAGCCACAGATGAGCAATTTGATCTTCATGCCTCTCTTGACCTGCTGGAAGCGCATTTCCGGCAGACACCCGCTCAGCTGGGTCTGACGGGACTTCCTGCTGCCGCAACCGCTGCAGGCACACTGTTGAAAACACTGCAATTCGTCCAAAAGAATGAGCTTGCCCACATCCGCCAGCTGCAGTATTACTCCACGGGGCGGTTTATGGAGCTGGACATGGATGCGCGCAGGAATCTGGAACTGACCGAAACCATGCGCAGCAAGGAGAAAAAAGGATCTCTGCTTTGGGTGCTGGACAAGACCCATACACCAATGGGCGGACGTATGCTGCGCAGTTGGTTGGAAAAGCCGTTGCTGGATGCTGCTCTGATCGGCCGCCGACACAGTGCCGTGGAAGAGCTCTTCGGTTCGACCATCAGCCGTGGTGAGCTGGCAGATGCGCTGAAGGAAGTTACCGACCTGGAACGCGTCACCACCCGAATCGTTACCGGCACTGTAAACTGTCGTGATCTTCTGGGACTTGCCAGAGGTTTGCGCGCCCTGCCCATCGTGAAGCAGCAGCTGCAGGCAATGGAAGCGCCTTTGCTTCAAAAGCTTGCCCAGCAGGTCGACCCGCTGGGTGACTGCGCTACTTTGATTGAAAACACCATCGTTGATGATCCTCCCCTCACCGTACGGGAAGGCGGCATTATCCGACCCGGTGCGAATGCCGAAGCGGACCGCCTGCGGGACATCATGAATGGCGGTGAGGGTACGATCGCTGCAATCGAGTCCTCCGAGCGGGATAAGACAGGCATCCGTACACTGCGCGTCGGTTATAACCGCGTATTTGGATACTATATCGAGGTTTCCAAATCCTTTATGGATCAAGTTCCCGAGCATTACATCCGCAAACAGACTCTGGCAAACTGTGAACGCTATATCACGCAGGAACTGAAAGACCTGGAAAACCAGGTGCTGACAGCCAAAGAGCGCCTTACTGCGCTGGAATATCAGATCTTTACTGCGCTTCGTGAGCATCTTGCCCAGCAAGCGCCCCGAATCCAGCAATCTGCTGCAGCCGTTGCAGAAGCAGATGTGCTTTACTCACTGGCCACAGTAGCCGTTCAGCGTGGCTACTGCCGACCGGAGATCACGCTGGGCAACGAGATCAGCATTACAGACGGACGCCACCCTGTTGTAGAGCAGATGCTAAGTGACAGCCTGTTTGTTCCGAATGATACAGAACTTGGACGAGCGGACAATCAGGTTTCCATCATAACAGGACCAAACATGGCCGGTAAATCTACCTATATGCGCCAGGTGGCACTGATCGTGCTGATGGCACAGATGGGCTCCTTTGTTCCTGCCCGCAATGCACGCATTGGTCTTGTTGACCGGGTATTCACCCGTATTGGTGCCAGCGACGACTTGGCTTCCGGTCAATCCACTTTTATGGTCGAAATGGCAGAAGTCGCCTCTATTCTGAAATACGCGACCTCCAAGAGCCTTTTAATCCTTGACGAAATCGGGCGCGGCACATCCACTTATGACGGAATGTCCATTGCGCGAGCCGTGTTGGAATACGCTGCCAATCCCCGGCATTTGGGCGCAAAAACCCTCTTTGCCACCCACTATCATGAGCTGAGTACCATCGAAGACGAATTGCCCAATGTAAAGAACTACAACATTGCGGTAAAAAAGCGCGGAGACAAGATGATCTTCCTTCGCAAGATCCTTCCCGGTGCCACGGACGACAGCTACGGTATTGAGGTTGCAAAGCTGGCAGGTATTCCCTCCAGCGTGATCACCCGTGCCCGTCAGATCCTTTCCTCACTGGAAGCTGAGGGCGCACCCGCTCCCAGCCATGTGGTTCACGAACCCGAACAAGAGCAGATGAGCATGCTGGACCTGAACAGCACCCAGGTCTGTGCAGCACTGGAAAAGATCAACGTGGAAACCCTCACACCCATTGAAGCTATGAACGAGCTTTACAAGCTCAAGAAAATGATTCAATAATATGAAAAAACTTTGCGTTACACTAACTAAAGCAGAAACAATTCTTGGTATCATATATTTGATATCCCAATTTCTTGTGGTGCAGCCGGCACTGGTTTTCATCAATCTTTCTTTGCCGGTTCCTATGACCGACGCTGTTCTGAATTTTGTTTTCTTCAGCGTCAACTTTTTCTTCACCACACTGATCTTCCACCGTTTTCTGATAGAAAACGCGCGTATCGCAATGAGTAACATCATTTCCTGCATCCGAAGTGCTCTTGCAGGCTTTGGCTGGAGTTGGTTTGCCAATGTGATACTAAATATAATCATTTTTTCTGCTTTTCCGGATTTCTTCAATGTCAACGATTCTCTCATTGATGAACTGGCCAGGGAGAATCTTCCTCTGATTGCCATAGGCACAGTTCTTCTGGCTCCGGTAGCAGAAGAGCTGCTGTACCGCGGACTGATCTTCCGGAACCTATACAACCGGAGCAGAGTACTTGCCTACACTGTTACCAGCGTTCTGTTTTCTCTTCTGCATGTGATCGGCTATATCGGCACCTATTCCCCATTGCAGCTTTCGATTTGCTTTATTCAGTATCTGCCCGCATCGCTGATCCTTTGCTGGGCCTATGTGCGCTCAGGCACTATCTGGTCTCCGATCCTAATGCACGTATTTTCCAATTTTCTGGCTATTATTTCCATGAGGTGAAACAAATGCCCAAGATCATTCAGCTTTCCTCCCATGTTGCCAATTTGATTGCTGCCGGCGAAGTGGTGGAGCGGCCTGCATCCGTCATCAAAGAACTGCTTGAAAACGCGGTGGATGCCGGTGCTTCTGCCATCACTGTGGAAATCCGCGACGGCGGCATGACCTTTATCCGCGTAACGGATAACGGCTGTGGCATGAGTCCCGAGGATGCCGAGACAGCCTTCTTGCGGCATGCTACCTCCAAGCTGCGCAGCGCAGAAGACTTGGCAGCCATCTCCACTATGGGCTTTCGCGGTGAAGCGTTGGCCGCCATCGCATCCGTAAGCCGGATCGATCTTCTGACAAAAACTGCCGGTGCAATCAGTGGTGTCAGCCTGCATTTGGAAGCAGGTAACATTCAGGAAAACACAGAGGCCGGCTGCCCTGTAGGTACAACCATCATCGTTCGGGATCTTTTTTACAACACACCCGCCAGAATGAAATTCATGAAATCGGATTCTGTGGAAGGCAGCCGGGTCGCAGCAGCCGTTCAGCTGCAGGCTTTGGCGCATCCGGATGTGGCATTGCGTTTTCTTCGGGATGGAAAAGAGATCCTATCCACTCCCGGAAAAGGCGGATTGGAAGCTGCAGTATACAGTATTTACGGCAAAGACGGTGGAAAAATGATCCCGGTGGACAGCCGCTGGGACAGTTATTCCCTTCGCGGCTATGTATCCAAGCCAACAGATGCCCGTCCCAGCAGAAGCTTACAGACCTTTTTTGTAAACGGCCGCCCCGTCAAATCCCGGATCCTCATTGCAGCATTAGAAGAAGCCTACCGCAATCAGATCATGGTAGGTAAATTCCCCGGCTGTGTTCTGCATCTGATGCTGCCTGCCAACGCGGTGGATGTGAATGTACATCCCGCAAAAACAGAAGTTAAATTTCTCAACGAAAAGGCTGTATTTGACTGCATACATTACGGTGTCCTCGGTGCACTGAATCAGACCCAGGACAGACCTCCTGTGCAGTTTAAGCCATCCCCTCCCCCAGTGATTCCCGCTTCATCTGTTACCGCCAATACAGGAAACACGCCTGTCAAGCAAGCAGATTTCTTCCGGACAATGAATGCCGCGGAATACCAAACATTTGCAAAGTCTTTACAGAGTGCGCCCCGTCCTACCCCGTCCGCAGCAGCGGCAACGGTTGCCGCTGTTGAACGCTCTGCAGCCTCTACACTGAGGGAAAAGCCTTTGCTTCCCGGAGATTTGATCCCGGCAATTCGTAGCACCACTATCCCTGCGCCTGAAGCGCCTTGTGTATCTTCTTCCGTTGATCCGGTACAAGAGGAGGCCCAGCAGATCAGCCTGCCAATGCCGGAGTCTGAATCCTGGCGAATGGTTGGCGAGCTCTACCGCTCCTATATCCTCGTCGAACAGGGCGAGGATGCTTTCCTCATCGATAAACACGCTGCACATGAGCGAATTCTTTTCGACAAGCTGAAAGCAAACCAAGAGCCCATCAGCTCTCAGGCGCTGATCACGCCATTGACCTGCCGCGTTGCACCGGAAAATGCAGCAATACTCCTGGCCAACAGCAAGCTGCTGCTGGAGCTCGGATTTGAAATTGATGAATTTGGTGCGAACACCGTCTTATTGCGGCAGATCCCTATGGATCTTTCTGCCGAAGATGCTTTGGATACACTGGAGTCCTTATCCCAGGACTTGCTCAACGGACGCAGGGAAAAAGCAACCAACGTCCGGGACGAAATGCTCCATACGGTTGCCTGCAAAGCGGCCATTAAAGCCGGCTGGCAAACGGACGAAAAAGAGCTTTTGGCACTTGTTCGCCAGGTCATGGCGCGAGAAGATCTAAAGTACTGTCCCCACGGCAGACCGATCTGCATCAGTTTGAGCAAGAAACAGCTGGAAAAGCAGTTTAAACGCACCTGAGGCAGCTTTCAGCTGTCCATATTCCGAAGGAGGACCATCTATGAATCGAATCATCTGCATTGCCGGTCCTACAGCCTCCGGTAAAACAGCGCTCTCCATCGCCTTGGCCAAGGCATTGGATGGTGAGGTTGTTTCCTGCGATTCCATGCAAGTCTACAAATACATGGATATCGGAACCGCAAAGCCCACCGCAGAAGAAAGGGGTACGATCCCACACCATATGCTGGATGTGGCTGACCCTTCAGAAGACTTCTCAGTAAGCCGGTACTGCAGCATGGCTGCCCCCATTGTGGACGACATCCTTGCCCGGGGAAAAACCGCTATAATTGCCGGCGGCACCGGGCTTTATATGGACGCATTGATCCGTGGAAACGCATTTGCCCCCTACCCTTCCACCGGTATGCGCGAGAAACTGGAGCAGCAGGCCGATGCTGACGGAATGGAAGCTATGCTTAAGCTTCTTGCCTCCATAGACCCGGAGTCTGCCGCCCGGCTGCACCTGAAGGATCGGAAGCGAATTCTGCGGGCATTGGAAGTCTACTACGAAACCGGCACGACCATCACTGAGCATAACAGGCAAACACAGCTGCTGCCCCCCCGTTACGATCCTATATGGTTTGCACTTGAAGACGCAGAGCGTTCCACACTGTATCAAAGAATCGATTCCCGGGTGGACAAAATGCTTGCAGACGGCCTACTGGATGAGATCCGTTTTCTGTTGGATCGGGGCATTCCCGAAAAATCCACAGCCATGCAAGCCATTGGGTATAAAGAATTTGTGGATGCTTTGGCCGGTCGCTGCAGCATCGAGGAAGCCGCTGCACAGGTTCAGCAATCTTCCAGGCATTACGCAAAGCGTCAGCTGACCTGGTTCCGCCGCAATCCAAATATCCACTGGCTGACCAGAGCTTCCGGAGAAGGCACCGATAAAATTCTTATGCGCCTGCGACAGCATCTGGCTGAATTCGACAATTGAAAAATGGTAAGATTTATGTATCCCGGCGGGAATTTCAAAGAAAGAGGGTATACATATGTCTGATCAAACAAATTTACAGGATGCCATTCTCAACGAGGTGCGTAAGGAAAAAGTTCCCATCACACTCTTTTTGATGAACGGCTTTCAGCTCCGGGGCACGATCACCGGCTTTGACAGCTTCGTGGTCGTTCTGGTTACAGACGGCAAACAGCAAATGATCTACAAGCATGCCATCTCGACACTGGCCCCCATTCGACCCCTGAAAGCAGCTCAGACTGCGTAACCAAAAGGGCGGCGGAGCAACGCTTCGCTGCCCTTTTGTTTATGTCCTCGGGAACAAAAATGTTAGAAGGTAATCAATCATGTCTATTGCAGAAAACATTGCCCATATTCGCGCTCAGATCCGTCAGGCAGCCCTGGAAGCCGGCAGAGATCCCGGCCAGATTCAATTATGTGCTGCCACCAAAATGAATAGCAGTGAGAAGGTCCGTCTTGCCATTGCATCCGGTGTGGATTGCTGCGGAGAAAACCGTGTTCAGGAACTGACACAAAAGCTGCAGGAGCATGCCTACAACGGCGCGCCGGTCCATTTCATTGGACACCTGCAGACCAACAAGGTAAAGCAAGTTGTCGGCAAGGTGGATCTGATCCAAAGCGTGGATTCTGTACGACTCTTGGATGCGATCCAGAAACAAGCAAAGAACATGTCTGTGATCCAAAATGTTCTCCTGGAAATCAACATTGCAAATGAAGAAAGTAAATCCGGGTTTTCCCCTTCCCAAATCCATTCTGTATGCGAAAGAATGTCCGAATATCCCAATATTTGTCTCCTTGGATTCATGGCAATCCCCCCGATTTCCCGTAATCCCGGCGAAAATCGCAAATTTTTTCAAGAAATATACAACCTTGCTGTTGACATAACGGCAAAAAAATACGATAATGTATGGGTAAGAATTCTGTCTATGGGTATGTCTGATGATTATCAGGACGCCATCGCATGCGGCAGCACCATGATACGCATCGGCACCGGGATCTTCGGTGCCAGAGACTATACCAAATAACGACACAACATATTTTAGGAGGATATAGATATATGAGTTTTTGGGACAATGTTAAGAAGTTTGCCCAGCCCTATTCCGATGATGAATACGATGATTACGAGGACGAAATGGACGACGCAGCTGAGGAAGAGCAGGACGCACCCCGTCCCCGCCGCACTTCTCCGTTCTCCTCTGCACAGGATACCGAAAGCAGCTTCTCTTCTTCCCCCGCTTCTTCCTCTTCCGGCTTCAGCGGACAGGTTCTGAGCATGGGCTCCGGCAAACAGGAGGTCGTTCTCTTCCATGCCAAGACCTTTGAGGATGCTGCCAAGGCTTCTGACGAGCTGCGCAGAAAGAAGGCCGTTATCCTGAATATGGAAAATGTTGATAAGGCACTGACCCGTCGGGTCGTTGACTTCCTCTCCGGCAGCGTTTACGCTCTGGATGGCAGTGTCAAGAAGATCGCCCAATCCACCTATCTGTTCTGCCCCCACAACATGGATGTTGTAGGCGACCTGGAGAATGTACAGGGCGAGATCGAAAGCTACATTTAATTTAGGACAGTGAGGATAAACATATGTTTACACCACAACAGATAGATCAAATTGCCTTTAGTCGTGTTGCTTTTGGCGGCTACGATATGCAGGCTGTTGATGAGTTCCTGGAGCCTCTGACTGAGGACTATGTGACTCTGTACAAAGAAAACGCGCTCCTGAAGAGCAAAATGAAGGTGCTGGTCAGCAAACTGGAAGAGTACCGCAAGAACGAAGCCAGTATGAAAGACGCCATCGTCAATGCGCAGAAAACCTGCGACATGATGGTTAAGGAAGCAGAGGCAAAGTGCACACAGATGCTCAACGATGCCAATGCCGCTGCCGCAGAGAACGCTAAAAATGCGGATGCTTTGATCGCTGCTGAGAATGCGCGCGTAGAAGAAGCCAAAAAGGTCGCTGCTACAAAGATCAACGATCTGCAGGAGCAGATCCGTTCCTGCATCCAGGCTTTGGACCGCATCAAGGAAGCAAATCGCCCTGTCCCCTCTGCTTCCGGTGCTGTGTTCAATTATGATCAGGCTGAGGGCAGCGGTGCTCATGAATCTGCTGCAGATGCTGTGGCGGCAGAGATCGCAGCCAACCTTCAAAATCTCGTAGGAACTACTGAGGATGTCTCTCCCAAGGCCGAGCCCAAGCATCCTACCACCGACACAACTACCGGCAAGTTTGCCAATCTGCAGTTCGGTCGGAATTACGATCCTACCCATCGCTAATTTAATACAGGCATTGACGAGGACAAGCATGTTTGCATTCCGCTTTCAGAGAGCTGCCGGCAGGTGCGAGGCAGTAAGCAAAACAAATGTGTATCCCCTCTGAGCTGCGCGCCGAACCTCCGTTATGAGCAGTAGACCGCGCCGGGTAAGCCCGATACAGCGAACACGAGTGCCGGGTAACCGGAACAAGAGTGGTACCGCAGAGGTATAATATGCCTTTGTCTCTTGATGCAGGAGGCAAAGGCATTTTTATTTTGCAATTATTATGGAGGTATTATCCAATGGAGTATAAGAATACGATTATCACACCCAAAACCGACTTCCCCATGAAAGCCGGTCTGCCCAACCGTGAGCGCGGTATGCTGGAGCGCTGGGAGCAGCAGGAGCTGTATCAGCAGATGCTGGAAAAGAACAAGGATCTGCCCCCCTTCATTCTGCACGACGGCCCTCCCTTCTCCAACGGCTTTATCCACATGGGTCACGCCCTGAACAAGACACTCAAGGATTTTATTATCCGCAGCCATGCCATGATGGGGTTCTATACCCCCTATGTCCCCGGCTGGGATAATCACGGTTTGCCCATTGAGCGTGCAATCGAAAAGTCCAAGAGCAAGCTCAACAAGGATATGACGGTTACTGAATTCCGCAAGGCTTGCGAAGATTTTGCTGAGGACTTCATCCAAAAGCAGATGGGCGGATTCAAGCGTCTTGGCGTAGTGGGTGATTGGAAGAAGCCCTACCGCACTATGGACAAGCACTTCGAGGCCCAGGAGGTCAAGGTCTTTGGCCGGATGTTTGACAAGGGATACATCTACAAGGGATTAAAGCCCGTTACCTGGTGTCCTTTCTGTGCTACCGCTGTTGCTGAAGCTGATATTGAATATCAGGACGATCCCTGTACCTCTGTATATGTCAAGTTCCCCATGCACGATGATCTTGGCAAGCTTGCAGGCTTTGATCTGAGCAAGACCTTCTTTGTAATCTGGACAACCACCATTTGCACGCTGCCCGGCAATATGGCTATCTGCCTGCATCCCCGGGATAGCTATGTTTTGGTAAAGGCCGATAACGGTGAGACATACATCATGGCAGAAGCCCTGATGGACAAGACTATGCAGATCGCAGGTTTTGAAAACTATCAGGTCCTTGCTACCTACCCCGGTGCATTCTTCGAAAACATGCTGGCAAAGCATCCCTTCCTGGACAAGACCTCCCGGTTGGTATACGCTGAGTATGTTACCATGGATTCCGGTACAGGCTGTGTCCACACTGCCCCCGGCTTTGGTGCTGATGACTATCAGACTTGTATGCGTTACGGCATGGAGCTTGTGGTTCCTGTTGACGACTATGGCCGTCACACGGATTACGCCGGCAAGTACGCTGGTTTAAAGACCGAAGATTCCAACCCCGTGATCCTGGAAGACATGAAGCAGTCCGGTGCGCTGTTCGCCTCCGAGCAGATCGTTCACTCCTACCCCCACCACGATCGCTGCAAGAAGCCTGTTATTTTCCGCGCAACACCTCAGTGGTTCTGCTCTGTGGAGTCCTTTAAGGATCAGGCTGTTGAAGCAATCGAAAATGTTCAGTGGTTCCCCGGTTGGGGCGGTGACCGCATGGTCAGCATGATCCGTGAGCGCGCCGATTGGTGCATCTCCCGTCAGCGCCGTTGGGGTCTGCCGATTCCTGTTTTCTACTGCCAGGATTGCGGAAAGCCCGTATCCACTTCGGAAACCATTGAAAAGCTTTCCGGTCTGTTCGATGAATACGGCTCCAATGTATGGTTCGAAAAGGAAGCTGCCGAGCTGATCCCCGAGGGCTTTACCTGCCCCCACTGCTCCGGCAAGACCTTTACAAAGGAAACCGACACCCTGGACTGCTGGTTCGATTCCGGTTCTACCCACTTTGCATCTCTGATGAAGGATACTCCTGAGCTTTGGCCTGCAGATGTTTATCTGGAAGGCGCTGATCAGTACCGTGGTTGGTTCCAGTCCAGCCTGCTGACCTCTGTTGGCGCTTTGGATCAGGGCGCTCCCTTCAAGCAGGTTCTGACCCACGGCTGGGTCGTCGACGGACAGGGCCGTGCCATGCACAAATCTCTCGGTAACGGCGTAGATCCCGCTGACCTGATCAAGGATTTCGGTGCGGATATCGTCCGTCTTTGGGCCGCTTCTTCTGACTACCATGCAGATGTTCGCTGCTCCAAGGAGATCTTCAAGCAGATCGCACAGAACTATCTGAAGTTCCGCAACACTGCCCGGTACTGCCTGGGTAACCTCAATGAGTTTGACCCGGATCAGCTTGTTGGCGCAGAGCAGATGGAGGAGCTGGACAAGTGGGCTCTGACCAAGTTGGATGCTTTGGTACAGACCGTGCGCAACGCTTACAGCAACTACGAATTCCATGTGATCTCCCATGCCATCAACGATTTCTGCGTTGTTGAGCTCAGCAGCTTCTACCTAGATATTCTGAAGGACCGTTTGTACTGCGAAGAGAAGGATGGCCTGCGCCGCCGCTCTGCTTTGAGTGCATTGTTCCTCATTGTCGATGCCCTTGCCAAGCTGTTCGCCCCCATTCTGGCATTTACCTGTGACGAGATCTGGCAGGCTATGCCCCACCGCTCCGGTGACGATGCCAGAAATGTTCTGCTGAATCAGATGCCTGAGGGCTTCGCTGATTACAAGCTGGATGATGCTGCTATGGACAAGTGGGCTACCATCATGAAGCTGCGTCAGGATGTGAACGGTGTTCTGGAAATTGCCCGTGCAGACAAGCGTATCGGTAAGGCCTTGGAGGCACATGTGAGCCTGCAGACCGATGACAATGCGCTGATGGAGCTGTGTAAGGATGTAAACCTTGCTGAGATCTGCATCGTTTCTTCCTGCAGCTGGGAAGCAACCGCTGAAGGTGCTGTTACCGGCAACGGTACTAACCTGCCGCAGTTGACCATCGGTGTTACCGAGGCCCGTGGTGAAAAGTGCCCCCGCTGCTGGATGCACTCCCTGCAGGCCAACGCAGAAGGCCTCTGCCCCCGCTGTGCTGCAGTCATCGCAAAAATGGATATCGAAATCTGATCCAATCATATTTTTCGCCCGTCTTGGCAATGCCAAGACGGGCGATTTTTAATTCCTATATTTACTTTTGACCGATCTCATAGGTCATTCTGTCACCATCTGATGATATATGAATATACCCAAAATCCCTGTCGTTCAGCAGTTGTGCACCTACCGCATCAACAACTTCTTTTACCTCATCAACAATCGGTGCATAACCGGTGGAAACCACCAGTTCTGGCGTAGTAGCAAAAAGCAAAGTTGCAGAATTGGATGTTTGAGAACCGTGGTGCATTGCCTTCATCAGATCCACATCCAACAATTCCTTTTCCCCACTGTAATCTGCCACCATTTCCTCTTCTCCACTGACAAACACATCGCCACCGAACAAAGAGGAATGATTTTTGTAATCAAATCGGATCACAATAGAACTGTTATTGATATCCTCTACCGCATCGTATTCGTGGCCGGAGGTAAAGGTCTGTCCTGCAATCCCCTCCCGGGGCCACAGAATCTTAGCCGAAACCAAGCCGAAGTCCAGCGCATCTCCCTGTTTCAATATCTGTACCGGAATATTCTTTTGCTTGCAGATATCATCGATGGCCGTAACGCCTATCGTCCAATTCTCATTGAATGCACCGTTATGATACACTTGGCCGACCTCAAATGCGTCAAACACACCGCCTTCCACCAATGCCGCATAACAATGGTCATTATGGGGATGGGAGAACATCATATAATCCAGCTTCTTGATGCCCAGTCGCTTGAGATTTTCTACCAGCACCTGCGCATAGGTCTGCATACCGGTATCCAGCAGCATTGTCTTCCCATCCGGGAATACGATCAGGCAACTGTCACCCCATTTTTCAGGATAATTAGGATGCGTAGGATCTGTAATCATTCCTTGCGCTGACATAAAATAATAATGAATGCAGCCATCTTCTTTTGCCTGCTTAACCGCATTTACTTCCCAGGGAATGGCATACTGCTCCAGTTCTTCAGGAAATCTGTATCCACAGGCAGTGACAGAGAGCAGCACCAGCATTACTAAGATCAAAGCGACTCCCTTTTTCATCTGATCTCCTCCTACCAATCATAAAATGGTTTATTTTTCCAAGAAGTTTCCCATATTCATCATTTATGAAGATTGTTGACCCTAATTTTACAAGGGACGGTTATCCGTACCTTGACTGTTATTCTACGATGTCCACGACAACATTCTGCTCATTGAACATCAGTTTTCCGGAATCCCGGCTCAACACCTTCTGTGCCGTAGCTTCGTCAATAGCCAGCATATTCTTCACTTCAGTACCGGCAAACATCTGGAAGGCATAATAGCCGTTCTTCACCGCCGTTGCTTCCGTGCTGACACGCACATACTCCACGCCGTCGCTGACGGGTACAAATGCTTGGGTAACATAGCCCTCTGCCTTCTCTTTTTCCGTATAACCGGCATCTGTAAAGAGCTTATCCAGCATCCTGGTATGCTCCTCCTGCAGCGTCTCGGCAGTACCTTGGGGATACTTGGTGATCCGCACCTCATAGGCATAATACGGGAACGCATCCGGTGTGGGCAGATAGCCGTTATAGCCGTTGGCGCAGGATGCATAAATGGTCATTGGGTACTTGGAAGTGTCCCGTACCGCCTGGGCATTTTTGCTGAAGATCTCCGCAGGTGCGGTGGCAAAGGCCACATCACCGATGGAGAAGGCATACAGCGCTACATCGTTCGGCTTGCCGTTTTTCAGCAGGGACAGCACACTTTCCTGCAGATAGATCTTGCCGGTCTCAGCGCTTTGGCAGGAAAGCTCCATCACCTGCTTCGCCATAAATTTACCGTGGTCAATATAGTTTTCAAACTGATTCTCGCTCTTGATCTGAGACATATTATTCATATTTCCGGAGCCGCCCAAAATAAAGATAGGCAGGCAATTTCCGGCATTCTCCAGTTCTTGACGCATTATGCCGGGAGAGCAAGCGTTTGCAGAATTGTAGCCTGCGCCATCCGCCATCAGGTGACCTTGCCAGTTGACCAAAACCACATCCTTGCTGCCCTCACGGGTAAATTTCACCACCTGCAGCAAGTTGTCCGGGGCATAGGCATGTCCAACAATATCCTGCTTCACAGTGCCAACACCTTCACCAAGCAAGCTGCCGTCCTTCAGCAGATAATGGCGAACGAAATTAACCCCCTCCAGGCGGGTAAAGCCGGTTTCCATCTTGGCAGCAGCCCGGTCAGCCAAAGCCTCCTGGGCGATCCGAACCCCTTCTTCTGTTTGATTTTTCACAAACTGATCGATGGCAGTGGTTCCTCGCAGATGGGTCTCCGGACCGTAGTGATTATGGGTCACATGGTAGATAATGTGATCCTTAGGCACACCGGTGGCAGCAGAGACCGCATTCCGCAGGTCATCCGCAACATAATCGTAGGCCATCAGCAGATCCGCCGCAAAGAACAGCACCGTCTCCCCTTCTTCGTCCGTCATGGCCACACAGATCAACTCCAGGGGCAACTCCGTATTCTGCGACCAACGGGTATCGGAATCGGAATATCCACCCATAGGAACAGACTCCTTAGGAGAAATATCCGCCTTTGCATAGCCCACAGAAAATGCCGCCGGCGTATCTGTTTTTCCACCGGTCTCGTCATTTGGATTCCCACCGCAGGCTGCCAAAGAAAGGGCAACGATAGCAGCAATGGCAATTCCCAGAATTCTTTTCACCATCTGACATAACCTCTCTCAATATATTTTTAGCGCCGGAGGTATATCCCCCGGTGCTATCATTATATCATGTGTAATATTGGAAATAGAATTGATAATTCCATTGTTTTTATGTACAATCCTGCTGTTTCAGGATCATCACCATAGGTAGCTATCCCCGCTCCACTCCCGGTTCTTCCGGAAGGGATACATATCCTTAGGAACGTTTTTCCAGTGGAAGCGGAGAAGATTGGATGCACCGGCACCGGGGGTGTCTGCCACATAAATGAGATCCGTGATCGGCGCGTAGAAGGCCCGGAAAGAGGTGTTGGCCTTGACCACCAGCAGATCATACTCTGCCGGCTCGATTCCGAAATACCGGTAAACCTCCGGCATCCGGGTGCTGTTGCCGTTTGTTCCAACGATCACTGTCAATGCCCCGAATTGTATCACCGCAGCTCTTCCGATCTCCGGGTACTTGCTGCCCACTTCGTTTTCGTAAAGTCCCAGTACCGTACCCTCTGCCTTCAGTGGTCCAGCTAAGCCGGGGGTATAGCCTGCACCTACGGAAAATACGCCTGTGGCGCCCTCCCCCATTTGGAACGCCTGCTGCACAGCCGCAGCATCCCGGATAAAGGTAGCAGCCTTCAGCTTGCTGCCCCGCTCCAACAGCCGCAGTGCTGCCGCAGGGCTATCTCCCACAGCACCGCCATTGGGAGAATCCGCAGAATCCGCAAGGATCACAGGCTTTCCGGTCTTGTTCTTTTCTGCGATATCGATGATTGCATCCACATCCACCAGGTCCGGCCACATTTCTTCCCGGATAGCAAACAGTTCCTTTGCCAGTTCTTCTGCCTTCTTTTTGGCTGTCTGGGGATCCTTTGCCACAGTCAGCACTGTGCTGTTAATGCTTTCCACATCCAGCCAGGGCTGAACCACAAAAATGCTGAAATCCATCAGCGTGCCATCCTTGACCAAGGATTTTGCCTTGTCCATCAGCGCACCAAAGGCGCCCGCCTTATCGGTATAGCCTGCCGGCGGGACCAGCATGGGTACGATACTTGCAGCACATACCATTTCTGCCCCTTCCAGCATCGCCAGGCACAGCTTCGCCGCACGATAGCCTGTTTCATACAGGTCGATATGCGGATATGTCTGATAGCCGCAGATAAAGTCCGCATTATCGAGCATCTTTTGAGTGATTTTGGCATGGAGGTCACAGGATACGGTAATCGGCTTATTCCCTACCCAATTGCGCAGCCGCTCCAAAATCTCTCCGCAGGCATCGTCCAGACTTTCCGTACAGGTAGCGCCGTGCAGCTCCGCATACACTGCGTCGAAGTCTCCGTCCTTGCGGATATATTCCTCTACCCGCTGACAGAAATACCCGAACGCTTCGTCGCTCACCCGACCACCGGAGCCGGAGTGCATAAATACGGTGGGATATACCTCACCGCCGGCTTCCCGGATGGCATCTACCGCTCCGTGAATGGTGCTGCGTGATGCCATACGCATTTGAAAGACACCTTCTCCCTCCAGAGCATCTCCGGCATTGAACCGACCGATTCCATTGACGATGGGATTGAAGGTATTACTCTCCTGGTGAAATTCACAGATCAAAATTCTTTTTTTCATACATTCACCTCAAAAGCTCTGTCAAACAGCGACCTTCCGCCTCCGGCAGTTCCTGACCCAGCACCTTGGCAAGGGTAGGTGCAATATCCACCAGCTTAGCATTGGCAAGAAATGCCCCTTCTTTAAATGCAGGACCGTGTGCCATAAACACAGGCTGCGGGCCTAATTCCGGTTCATATCCATGGGTTGCCTTAACGGGGCGCTGTTCGTCTGCACCAAAGACCTGGAGGGCATTCTTGGTCCATGCATCACTGGCCACCGTTTTTCCGTCGGTTGCCAGCATGAAGCTAAACGGGCCGTAAGTGCCATATTTCTCTTTTACTTCTTCAGTGGTATATACCTTGGTAAAGCCCCACTTCTTATCGTCTACCAGCTTCTGCAGATATGCGTAAACCTGGGCATAAAGCTTCTGATTTCCCGGATCCCGCAGATACACCGATGCAGACATACCGTTGCTTTGCGCATATGCCTGCCAATCGTACACCGATCCATCAGGAGCAACTTCCAGGAAGCCGCCTTCTGCCAAAAGCACATTGACCTTGGTTCGCTTCTCAAAGTCAAGCTGTCCGTGATCACTGAGAATAACAAAATTGGTCTGCTCATATACTCCGGCATCTTCCATTGCCGCAATCACATCACCCAGCTGCTGATCCACCCGATCCAATCCTTCCCTCAGCTCCGGGCCAAATGCGCCATACTTGTGCCGGGCACTGTCCGGGATGCAGTTATGCACCAGCATCACGTCCGGCTGTACATCCCGGATGAGACCGCAGGCGCACTTCATCAGGAATCGGTCATAGGAAAAGCCCACCTCTTTTCTGCGAACGCCCTCGACGATGTGGCGATTTTCCTCGATCACCTTGACCGTTGCGTCATTTGCGCCCATATTCCGGAACGCTTCAATGGTATCCTCCTCCGGGTAGAAGAAGAAATACTCGTTGATGATGTAGTCAATATCCGGATGGCAGCCGGTAATGGGCCAGTACACAGAAGCAGTAGTGCAGCCAGCGCGCTTGGCAGCGGTGAACAGGTCTTCCACCCGGATCACTTTAGAAAAACGATACCAATGCTTTTTCTTGTCGTCATAGTCCTTAAAAGGAACATTGTTATACACACCATGCTTTCCGGGATAGCAGCCGGTCATCAATGTGGTATGGGCAGGATAGGTAATAGCGGGAAATACCGACAACACCTTATCCACCTCTGCACGTTTTTCCATAATCCTCCGAAAATTGGGCTTTGTCATCATGTACTCGATATCCTCCCGGACGAGGGCATCCAGGGACAGTACAAACAACTTTTGCTTCATAGGATTACCTCACCGCCTTGGTAGCAACAATATCCACACCTGTGCCGCAAATATCGGGAACGATCACATCGTACCGATCAACCGGCAGCTTCACCTTAGCATCCCGGACCACTGCCATACAATCAAACAGCTTCTCCTTGGGCAGGGGCTGGCTAGAGCGCACCGGCAGCAGATCATTCTGCACACCCTGCAGCTTAACCGTGGTAGTCAGAATTCTTACCGGGTGGGCAAATTCGGTCTTTCCGTATTCCAGACCACGCTTGCAGCTGTAGCCCTCCACAGATACGATCGTTTCTCCCTCGCCCTCCACCAGGATATGACAGCCACGGGGGCATACCGTACAAATAATTTCCTTTTTCATTGCTTAGCCCTCCTTGATCACTTCCACGGTAACCTTGTCACCGGTGAGCTTGGCGGTTTCGATATTTACATGGCACATTTCACCGGGATTGACCCGGAACTCCCGGTGCTGGTATACCACCGTATCTCCGCAACGCGCAACCAGTTTAACATCTGCTTCCGGCTGCAGAACACGGAAGTAAACGCTGATCTTAGCATCTGCTTCCCCGGCATCAATGGTCTGGGGACACAGATACCGGACATTCCGGCCGGTAACGCATTCCATTGTTTTCTGCGCTCCGTTCAGCTTACCCATAGCGTACCGGGCAGCATACTTACCAGCCTGGCGGCTCTCCTCGCTGACATTATCCACCAGGTCATTCACATGTACCACGTTACCGCAGGCAAACACCGCAGGGGCAGAGGTCTGCATGTACTGGTTCACGGCAGGGCCGTTGGTGATGGGATTGATAGCGATTCCTGCCTTCCGGGTCAGCTCATTTTCCGGCATCAAGCCTACAGAGAACAACACCGTATCGCATTCCACGAAGAACTCCTGCTCCTTGAGTGGTTGTTTCTTTTCATCCACAGGAGCAACCCAAACACCGGTGACACGGGTATCCCCCTGGATGCGGGTGATGGTATGCGCCAGTTTGAGAGGTATCCCAAAATCGTCCAGGCACTGAACACGGTTTCGGGTCAATCCGGCCAGGTAGTCCATCAGTTCCACCACCATCACAACCTGCGCACCCTCCAAAGTCATGCGGCGAGCCATGATCATACCAATATCACCGGAGCCGAGAATGACCACTCGTTTGCCTACCATGATGTTTTGACGGTTCACAAGCCGCTGGGCAGAACCTGCGGTATACAGACCTGCGGGGCGGGTGCCGGGCACCATAATGCCTGCCCTTGTCTTTTCCCGGCAGCCCATGGCGAGAACAATACTGCCTGCCTGCACGCAGATCAAGCCATGCCGGCTGCTGGCAGCTACGATTTCCTTTGCCTCGTGATTTACCTGCAGCACCATTGTGTCCAGCATGTACTCCACACCCAGCTCCATCGCCTGATCCACAAAGCGTCCGTAATATTCCGGGCCGGTCAGTTCCTCACCGAAACGAGTCAGACCAAATCCCGGGTGAATGCACTGCTGTAAAATGCCGCCCAGGGCATTGTCACGCTCCAGCACCAATACCTTCTGCGCGCCCTCTTCCTTTGCGGCAATTGCCGCTGCCAAACCGGCAGGACCGCCGCCGATAATCGCTACATCACATTTGATCGTATTCATAGCATTCACACCTTTCCCCATCAACGGGTAGAACCGGTGACCATGTAGGAACCGGCATTATTTTTGTTGATCTGAGTAGGATCACAGCCCAGCTCCCGGGCCAGGATCTCGATTACCTTCGGGCCGCAGAAGCCGCCCTGGCAGCGTCCCATACCGGCCCGGACACGACGCTTTACCGCATCCACGCTTTTTGCGCCCAGGGGACGGTGGATCGCATCCAG
>JAZSER010000011.1:0-3295 GCA_045531815.1 Faecousia sp.
AGGTCCACAGGGTGATCTCGGTCTTCTTGCCGCCGGAGACGGAGCAGGCGCACAAGCCCAGAACCATAACGACAGCCAGCAGAAGTGCAATAAACTTCTTCATTTTGTTTCCTCCTAAATTTATACTTGGTAAATTAGATATTCTTCTTCCGTTTTTACCAGTTTTATTTTATCTAGTGTGCACAAGAAAGTCAACGCCGTATCATGAAAATAATTTTCAAGAAGCAGTGCATAAGAAATTTTCTGCATTTTTAACAATTTACAACGTTTCCATTTCTTTGCCGGAATTGGTTTTTTGTGGAATCTGTCAATGCTGATTCGATAATTTGTGTATTTATCGACTTCATTAAAAATCAATTCATTTTCAGGGCTTTCCGGGGATGAAATTTCTTTTTTCCCGCGAAAAGCCGGTCTTCACTGTCCGGGGACAGCAGAAAAGAGGCATCCGAAGATGCCTCCTGAAATTACAAATGCTTGTCCTCCAGCGCCTGGGCAATTCTCGCCCGATTGTAGCGGGTTTTCACCAGATTTCGCCGGGAGCACTCAGAAAATAGAACGTCAATCAGATACATCTGGGCAATCCGGGCCGCAACGGAACCGGACTGCAGGGGATTCTCGTTTGCACCGCACTGGAGCACGATATCAGAAAGCTCCGCACCGGGAGAATGAGGGAACCGGGTCACCAGGATCACCTTGCCCTGTCGTTCCTGGGCGATCTTCAGCGTTTCCATCATGGCCCTGGTGGAACCGGAATAGGAAAAAAACATGATTACGTCTCCCGGATCCATCATTGCCGCGGAAATAGCCTGCATATGGGAATCCACCACCGCTTGGTACCGGTTATCCACAGTGGAGAACAGATGGGCCGTTTCCTGGGCAATGAGCATGGAGCCGCCCTGGCCCATGCACAGCACCCGGGGTGCTTTTTCCAGAAAGTCCGCTGCCCGAACCACCGCCTCCGGATCCAGTACATCCATGGTCTGTCCGATGGCCTCCAGTTCTGCGGTATACAGCTTGCGGCAGATGTCCGGCACGGAATCCCCTTCTTCGATCTGGCCGGAAAGGGGATTGTTGGTCGGCTTGAAGCGCAGCGATGTGTTGGCGGCAGTCAGCTTAAATTCCGCATAATTCTTAAAGCCCAGCCGGCGGCAGAACCGGGAAACCGTTGCCTCCGCCACCCCGGCACCGGAAGCCAGCTGTCCGATGGACAGATAGGCCAAACCGTCCTGGTTGGTGAGCATGTAGTCTGCCAGCTTCTTTTCCGAAGCCGTAAAAGAATAATAGTTATGACTGATGATCTCAAATACGTTTTTGATTTCCAGAGCCATTGCGGAGCCCATCCTTTCCTTTGCATCCCGGAGGAGATTATCTGAAAATAGTATACTATATGTGAAAATTATTTTCAACGCTTTTTTATTATGAATATTTTTCTCATTCCTAGTGACATTTGCAAAACTGCATGATATGATAAAGAAAAACTGGGAGGTGTCCCGCATATGAAGAAACACATTGTCTGTTTCGGTGATTCCAATACCCACGGCTATTGCGCTGAACCCTGGGACTGCGCCGACCACGGCGAGCGCTTTAACGAAGAAGAGCGCTGGACCTGTCTGCTGGCAAAGCAGTTGGGTGAAGAATACCTGGTTCTGGAAGAAGGCCTGGGGGGCCGAACCACCGTCTTCCGGGATCCTCTGACAGAAGGGCTCAGCGGTCTTGACGCTATCTTCCCCGCTCTGATGAGTCACAAGCCTGTTGACCTTCTGATCGTGATGCTGGGCACCAACGATACCAAAGAGCGTTTCGGTGTTTCCGCCGAATGTATCGGCGTTGGCATGGAACGGCTCATTGCCAAGGCAAATACCGTGGAGTGCTGGGCAAACGGTAAGCCCAACATTCTGCTCATCGCCCCGCCCCATATTCTCGACGGTCTGTACGATGGCCCCTTCGGCGGCATCATGGGTGCCGGCTGCCCCCGGAAATCCCGGGAACTGGCCCGGTTCTATGAAGCCGTTGCCCAGCGCCAGGGCTGTGCCTTCCTGGACGCCGAAGAAGTGGCCGAATTCAACCGAACCGACTGTATGCATCTGACCCGCAACGGCCATGCCGCACTGGCACAGAAGCTGGCGGAGCTGGTTCCTCAATTGGTGAACGCCCATGAAAAACAGTCTGTTTAACTCCGAAAACTGGATCTGGCAGCCCTTCGGACTGGTTGCGGACTTTCTGATTCTCAGCTGCCTGTGGCTGATCTTCAGCATCCCGATGGTGACTGTGGGTGCCGCCAGTGCCGCCATGTACGACTGCTGCGCCCGGTGCATCAAGGATGGCGACCGTGCCCTGTTCTCCCGGTTTTTCCGTACCTTCCGCCGGGAACTTCTGAAAAGTATTCCCAGCACCTTGCTGTGGGCTGCCATTCTGGGTCTGCTTTTCTTCCTGATACGCAGCTTTACCGGTTCTGCTGCCGGTACCGATATCAATCTGGTACTGGCCTACGCTATGGTCGTTTTTCTGGCTGTGGCCGTGGGCACCGCTTCCTGGGTGTTCCCGCTGCTGTCCCGGTTCACCTTCGACTTTGCCTCTCTGAACATGACGGCGATACGTCTGGCGCTGGCCCATTTACCCCGGACCATGGCTCTTGGCGCGGTGAATATCGCTGCCGGCTGGCTCTGCCTGCGGCTTTTGATACCGGTAATGGTGGCGCCCGGAATTGCAGCACTGCTTTCGGCTTACCTTCTGGAGCCTGTATTCAAACCGTACGAAACCGGCGATGCCGGTGAAAATACCTGATCCAAACATTCCATTACAATACATTAAGAAAGAAGGACATTCCCATGAAGAAATCTCTGAACGAAATTCTCGATCTGGTCAAGGGCAGCATCATCGTTTCCTGCCAGGCTCTGCCCCATGAACCCATGTACTGCGAAGAAATGTCCCTGATGCCCTACTTCGCCAAGGCCGCACAGCAGGCCGGAAGCAAAGTGATCCGCACCAGCAGTGTCCGGGATGTGATTGCCATCAAGGAAAAGACCGGCATGCCTGTCATCGGTCTGATCAAGCGCAACTACGAGGGCTTTGATTCCTACATTACCCCCACCATGCGGGAGATCGACGAGCTGGTGGAAGCCGATTCCGATGTCATCGCTCTGGACTGCACCTACATGAAGCGGGGCGACGGCAAGACCATCAACGAGTTCCTGAAGGAGATTCGGGAAAAGTATCCCGATATCGTCCTGATGGCCGATATCTCCACCTATGAAGAGGGTATCAACGCTTGGAAGTGCGGTGTCAACATGGTCGG
>JAZSER010000001.1:0-6010 GCA_045531815.1 Faecousia sp.
AAACCACTCATGCCCGCAGGCATTTCACATGGCGCAGCCATATATCACACGCGAAGCGTATATCACAAATCCGTAAGGATTTATATCACTTGAATTTGCCCCTCCCCTGTGAACCCCTCCTGCGCACCGAAGGCAAGCAGAATCAAGGTTTCGGTTTTTTTTCTTCGAAAATCCGGAAATTTGACAATTTCCGGGCGGGCAGCTGATAGCTGCCCATACATTCCTGTTACGGGAAAATTCCGGTATGTTCGTACCCGGTGGTTGTGGTGACCTGGTAACGGGAGGGGATGGAACCCCTCCCCTACAGCCGGTGTTCGATGGCGCGGCTGTGTAGGGGAGGGCCTCTGCGCCCTCCCGCAGCCGCACCGATCATCCGCACCCGGTTGGTTTCATGCGCCCCGCGTGTTTTGGATGTCCTGCAAACGGTATTGCTTTTTGGAATGTTTGGGTATATAATGCGGATATCTTAAAAATGGAGGGTCTGATATGTTAAACGAGATCTCTATGGATACCGTATGTGCCTCCCTGGCATATGCCATGGGAATTGAGCCTCCTGCCCATGCCGCTGCGCCCAATGCCCTGCTGACGGGCTATGTGGATCAAATGCTCTCCGGCAAAAAGGTGGACCGGATCGTGATGTACAACCCCGATGCCATCGGCCAATGGGTCTATGAAAAATACCCCTATCTCACCGCAGAGGTGGTGGAGCATACCGACCTGGCGCTGCCTCTGCGCACGGTGATGCCCTCGGTGACCCCGGTGTGCTTCGGCACTATGTACACCGGTGCGCAGCCGGAGGTCCACGGCATTCAGGAATATGCCAAGCCGGTGATCAAGATCGACTCGCTGTTTGATGCTATGATCCGCGCAGGCAAAAAATGTGCCATTGTGTCCAACCCCAACTGCAGCCTGAACAACATTTTCCGGGAACGGGAAATGGATTATTACGAGGGCAAGGACGCCGACGAGGTCAATGCCATTGCTGCCCGGCTGGTGCTGGAGGACCGGTACGACTTTTTGGTGATCTACAACGGAAACTATGATTTCCGCCAGCACCGGGCAGGCCCGGAGGGGCTGGAAGCCCTGACGGAGCTGAAGTGCAATTGCCGGGCCTTCCATACCTTTGCCCACCTGATCCTGGAGCACTGGAAGCACCACGATACCTTGCTTGGCTTTGCCATGGACCACGGCAGCCATAAGATCCCGCCTTTGGTAAAGCCCAACGGTGTGGTCTATATCGGCACCCACGGGGATGCCATCCCGGAGGACCTGAATGTGGTCCACCGCTACAAGATCCTCCCCGCAGAGAAGTAAACAAAAGGACGCACCGCGGTGCGTCCTTTTCTTTAGCTGAAATTGTAGTTCATGTAATGCTTGGCTTCGATGTACTGATCCACCAGCTGCTGGATGCCCAGCATATCTGCTTCTGAGGCAAATACATCCTGATAGTTGGAATCTCCCAGCTTGTAGGCATATTGATAATATGCGGCAGGATCAAACTGGGTATGCAGCTTGCTGTCGTTCCAGAAGCTGTAGGGCTGACCCACGGCAGATTCCCCGGTGAGGGTGCAGTAGAGCATCAGCGACAGGATATAGCCGGACAGCTGATTGGGATGGTAGCCGTCTATATCGCTTTTGTGATGCACGAAGCTGTAATTGTTATAGGTCTGAGTAGCCCCGGGAACTTCTGTTTCCCCCCGGATGATGTCTGCCACCAGCTTGCCCCAGTCCACCACGGTGACGCCCATTTCGGGCAGCTTGTCCAGATTGTTCAGCACATCGATGGGGAAGGTCTCTTTTACGGAGATGTTGTGGGCACCGGAGGTGACGAGATAACAAAACTTCACATCCGGATTCTTTGCCTGGAAGATACTTCTGGCATATTCCAGGGTCTCCTCCAGCTGCGCGAAGGTGCCGGCGGAGTTTCTGCCGCCGGAGAATACCACATAGTCATAGTAAAGATCCGACAGCATGGACAGCTTGCTCCGCAGGATCACAGAGATGGCTGTGCCGCCTACTGTCAGATTGGTGACAGAGACATTTGCCCCGTTTGCCTTGCAAAGCTGATAGAAGTAGCCGGTGTCATATTTCCGTTCTGCCTCGGTTTCTGCGGTGTTCAGCAGCACCGCCCGGCCGGTAAAGAGGAAGGAATCACCGATAAACAAGAATTTCTTGCCGTCCAAGGGATTGCCTGCGTCCTGCATCTGGGTTGCCTCTGTTTCATTTTGGGCTGGCTGGGCGGTACAGCCGGTCAGCAGCAGTGCCGCGCAGCAAAGAATGGAGAGGATCCGAAGAAGTGTTTTCATAGTGGCCTCCTTTTTAGTTGGCGGTAACCCCCTGAGAGGGTTCCCGGTATTCTTCCGGGATGGCAGGGGCTTCGTACAGCACCCGGTGTGCGGCGGCGCGGAGGATCTGGTCCTCCTCTGCAGTGGCTGAGCCGGAGAAGGTGGCTTCCAGGGGGTCCACACCGAAGATCCCGCAGAACAGGGTCATGGCCACCAGATAGCTGCCGGTGGCTGAGGGGTGCGAGCCGTCGGCGCTGTAGAGGTTGATATCGCTGTTGGCGGTCACATCATGAAATGCCAGGCCGGCATGCATGACAGGGATCTGCAGCTCGTCTCCAATGGCCTGATAGGCGTTGGCCAGCTTCCAGGTCATGGTATCATGGGTCAGACCCAGCTCCTCCAGCTTGCTGTTGCCCTCCTGGCGTCCCCAGGTAGCGTAGAGAATGGGCTGCGCACCGGCTTGGCGGATGCGCTCTGCCAGATTGCGCACGGCATCGTAAAAGGCAGGCACATTGGTGCTGGCGGGGCGGGCGCTCTGCTCCTGCAGGATCACAAAGTCATATGTATCGGGAACAGACAGGGCAGTATCCACCATCTTGCCGTAGCTATCCGAAGGATCGGCAAACTTTTCCAGGGTATGTGCACCCTTGGTGATGGCGGTGACCTTTACCTGATAGCCGCAGCTTTTTGCCATATTGGCAAAATAGATGGTGGGCATATCGCTGTAAAAAGTGTAGCTGTTGCCAATAAACAGAACAGAGTAGGTTTTGTCTTTGGATAACACAGACGGTTCCTCCTGGCTTTTTGTAGATTCGGTTTGTTCGGCCTGTTGGGGCGCGCAGCCACACAGCAGAAGCGCCAAACAGCATAATAGAGAAATGCAGCGAAGTAAGTATTTCATAAAAGCCCTCCTGTGGCAGTTTATGAATTGATTATATTATGAAATATGCTGGGAAGCAATAGTGTATTTTAATGGGATTTTGCACAATCTTAAGATTGAAAAAAGGGCTTGACAGAGCGGTCTACAAATGGTAGTCTTAATATAGAATCATAGGACAGGAGGAAGCAATATGGACCGGGTATTTCTCTTCATTCTCAATATCAGTATCACTGCCGCCTGGCTGGTTCTGGTGGTGTTGGTGCTGCGCCTTGCGCTGCACAAAGCGCCCCGGTGGTCTGTGTGCCTGATGTGGGCGCTGGTGGCGGTGCGTTTGTTGCTGCCCTTCTCCGTGCAAAGCAGCTTCAGCCTGCTGCCCAGTGCCGGGCCGATCCCCCAAAATATTGCGTCCGTGTCCCGTCCTGCCATCCAAAGCGGCATCCCGGCGGTGAATGAGGCGGTAAATCCCGTTCTCTCCCAGCACTTTACCGCAGAGCCGTCGGTCCAGGGAAATTCTCTGCAGCAGGTGCTGCGCGTTGTAACGGTGGTGTGGCTGGCAGGCGTTGCCATTATGCTGCTTTACAGCCTGATCAGCACCCTGCGTCTGAGAAATCGGGTGCGGGTCAGCATTAAGACCGACGGTGGCGCATATATTTGCGACGATATCGATACGCCTTTTATTCTGGGGGTTTTCCGGCCCAGGATCTATGTGCCCTCGGCTTTACCGGAGGAACAGCTCCGGCATGTGATGGCCCATGAGCAGGCGCACCTGAAGCGGAAGGATCATCTTTGGAAGCCTCTGGGCTTTTTCCTGCTGTCGCTGCATTGGTTCAATCCTCTTTTGTGGGTGGCATTTATCCTGCTGAGCCGGGATATTGAGCAGGCCTGCGACGAAAAAGTGATCCGCACCATGGACGCAGCGGATAAGATCAGCTATTCCCAGGCGCTTTTGCAGGCAAGTAACGGGCGCAGCCTGGTCCTTGCATGCCCCCTGGCATTTGGTGAGGTCAGTGTGAAGGCGCGGATCAAGGGCATCGTCAATTATAAAAAGCCCATGCTTTGGATCGTGCTGGGCGCGGTGGCGCTGTGCGTGACGCTGGCGGTGTGTTTCCTCACGGACCCCATCCCCTGTGACCATACATACGAAAGCGCGGTGACCCTGCAGAGCACCTGCGCTAAGCCCGGTGAAAAGACCTTTACCTGCACCGCCTGCAAGCAGAGCTATGTGCAGATGATCCCGGTGCTGGCACATGCCTACGGGGAAGAAGAGGTGCTGACAGCAGCCAGCTGCACCGCAGAGGGTACAGGCCGCCGCACCTGCGCCGATTGCGGCACGGTCACAGAAAAGAGTATTCCCATGCAGCCCCATGCCTATGGGGAGGAATATAAGGTCATCAAGGGTGCTACCTGTGTGCAGACCGGCATCCACGCGTATACCTGCACCCAGTGCGGCTATACCCAGGAGCAGGAAGTTCCCACCAACGATATGCATACCTTTGTTCAGACGGTGATTCGCGCCTCCACCTGCACAAAGGCCGGAGAAGCGGAGGAGAACTGTGTGCTGTGCGGAATGAAACAGACGGTCACCCTGGAGCTTGCCGAACACAAGTACTACGAAGTCACCGGTAGCGCCTTTTATCGCAATGGTTGCACATCACCGGGAGCAGCATTCTACAAATGCTCTGGCTGCGATAATATGCAAATACGGGAAGTGCCAGCCTACGGCTCCCACGATTATGTGCGAGGAGACGGATACTATGAGAGGTGCACCCGCTGCGGGGATATCAATCTCATACAAAGATACAGTAAAAGTGTGCTGGATAATACCCCCTGGCTTTCCTTCTGACAGAACAAACAATACAGTGGTCATACAGTGGGGCGAGGTGCTTCCGAATTTACATCCGAGCCCGTTTACTTGGTAAAAAGGGCACAATTTATTGGAATTTTCCCGTATCCAGACTGTAGGGGAGGGGTTCCATCCCCTCCCGTTACCCGGTGGCATAAACACACCCGGTTGGTATAATCGGTGCAGCAGCGGGAGGGCGCAGAGACCCTCCCCTACATGGGTGCGGTGCATCGAACGAACTGGGTGGGTATAACCGGTGCGGTAAGCGGGCGTAGGGCGGGGGCGTGCTCCCGCCGCCGGTAAGTGTCCTCATTTTCCGATTTTCGTAGAAAATCAAAAAAGCCGAAACCTTGATCCTGCTTGCCTTCGGTGCGGCCGTAGGGGAGGGGTTCCATCCCCTCCCGTTACCCGGTGGCATAAACACACCCGGTTGGTATAATCGGTGCAGCAGCGGGAGGGCACAGAGACCCTCCCCTACATGGGTGCGCCATCGAACAGCAGCCGTAGGGGAGGGGTTCCATCCCCTCCCGTTACCCAGCCACATGAACGCACCCGGTTGGTATAATCGGTGCAGCAGCGGGAGGGCGCAGAGACCCTCCCCTACATGGGTGCGCCGCAACTGTCAGCTTTCAACTATCAACTATAAAAGCGCAGGAATCCCCAAGGAATAAGGCCGCTTGTCCATTGGAAATTACATATCGAAGGGTTCCATGCCCAGAACGGGGTGGCCAACATTGCCCAGGAACTCCAGCAGCTGCTCGGGATCCTCGGTGCAGACGGTTTCGTCAGCGACCATGTCGGTGAAGTTCTCAACACCGTACATTTCCAGAACAGTAGCATCCAGACGCTCGCGCATCTGATCCTTCAGCATCTTGGGCATCCAGACGATACGGCCGGGGCCGCCTTCGGCTGCGATGAACTTCTTGGAGGAGATGAAGTGCTTACCGTGACCCATGAAGCCGGGGGTCTGAACACCGCCGCCGGTCATGGAAGCCATGTCGG
>JAZSER010000027.1:0-8767 GCA_045531815.1 Faecousia sp.
CGGTCACCGATGGCAGCCGAAAGATAGACGGGGAGCAGAGCGTACGGCTGGACGGGGAAGCGTTGAACCGGACCGGCAGAGTGGTGCTGATGCTGAATAAGCCTGCAGGCTATATTACAGCTACTGAGGACAAGGAACAAAAAACGGTTATGGAGCTGCTACCGCCGCAGTATCGTAATCCGGAACTGAGACCGGTGGGCAGACTGGATAAAGAGACAGAGGGGCTTTTGCTGTTTACCAATGACGGGGATCTGCTGCACCGTCTGATAAGCCCCAAAAAAGAAGTGCCGAAGGTTTACTATGCCCGGCATGAGGGGACAGCCGGAGCGGAGGATGTGGTGGCATTTGCTGCTGGCCTTACGCTGCGTGACGGTACGCTTTGCCGCAGCGCCCGGCTGGAGCCTTTGGGCCCCGGAGAGAGCCTGGTTACAGTTTGTGAAGGAAAATACCATCAGGTGCGCCGGATGATGGCCTCCAGGGGGATGACGGTGACATACCTGGAGCGCAGGGAAGAAGGGGGACTCTCCTTAGGTACCCTGCAGCGGGGCGCAGTGCGGATTTTGACGGAAGAAGAAATCTTGAATTTGGAAAAATGACGAATCTTTTTATGGCGTTTTTGCTGAAAAACCTGTAATTTACAGAGGAATATTCCAGATGTATCGGTATAATGTCTAAAAATGGAAGGGGTTTTTGCAATAATATGTCAAAAACTACTTGCAAATTGTGCAAATTAGATATATAATAATAGGGCAGTTTTGTGTAATGCGTATTTGTGCAATTTTCTAAGGAGGCATTTACATATGTCTAACAGCGTTTTTCAAAGTGTGATCCTGCAGCTGAAGGATGCCACCGACCGCACCTTCGGAGTTATCGATAATGACGGAGCAGTTGTCTCCTGTACCGATGTTACCCTGCTGGGGGAGCGCTGGGCAGACGCTGCGCTCAAGGTTTCCGGTTCCGGTGAGAATGTGGTCACCTTCGCCCAGAAGACCTTCCGTGCCATCGTGGGCGGAGCGAACTTTTTCGAGTATGCGGTTTTCTGCACCGGTGACGATGAGCAGGCCCGTTCCTTCTGCAATCTGGCATATATTGCGTTAAATGACGCAAAGATCTTCTACGAAGAGAAGCATGACCGGGGTACCTTTGTGAAGAATATCATCATGGATAATATTCTTCCTGGTGATATTTACATTCGTGCCAAGGAGCTGCATTTTGCCACAGAATCTCCCAGGGCGGTGTTCCTGGTCCGGCAGATCGGCCGGGGCGATGTTGCAACGGTGGATGTGCTTGCCGGCATGTTCCCGGACAAGACCCAGGACTTTGTGATCAGCATCAACGAGACAGACATCGCTGTTGTCAAGCAGCTCAGCGGAAATGCAACGGCTGAGGAGCTGGCAGCGCTGGCGCGCACCATGGAAGAGACCCTGCGTAACGAACTGTTTATCAAGACCGTCATCGGTATTGGCACACCGGCTACGCACCTGCGGGAACTGGCAGATGCTTATAAGGAAGCGCAGACCGCAATTGATGTGGGCAAGGTGTTTGACACAGAGAAGAGCATCATCAACTATGAAAACCTGGGCATTGGCCGTTTGATCTATCAGCTGCCCACGACCCTGTGCGAGATATTCCTCTCTGAGGTGTTCAAGAAGAACTCCATCGATTCTTTGGATCATGAGACCTTGTTTACCATCAATAAGTTTTTTGAGAATAACCTGAATGTTTCTGAAACCTCCAGAAAGCTGTTTGTGCACCGCAACACGCTGGTGTACCGCTTGGAAAAGATCAAGAAACTGACCGGACTTGACCTGCGGCAATTTGACCATGCAATTGTGTTTAAGGTAGCACTGATGGTCCGTAAGTATCTTTCTTCCCGTGACAGCCGCTGATGAGCAATGACAGGGCCGCACGGATCGTGCGGCCCGTTTTTTGAGGAAAAGGGTAGGATTTCCAGAAATACCAGATATATTTCCCGGTGGAAGCATTGACATTAAGTTTACAATGTGTTACAATTTGGTTACATACATGATGTGGAGTATTATTTGCTATGATTGAATTTACTGACGTTACCAAATCTTATTCTGTGGGTACACAGGCACTGCGGGGTGTAAGCCTGCAGATCGAAGATGGTGAGTTTGCCTTCCTGGTTGGACCTTCCGGTTCCGGTAAGTCCACCATTATCAAGCTGATCACCGGTGAATTGAAGCCCACCAGCGGCACTGTCCATGTAAACGGCTACTCTCTGGAGCGGATCCGCAAGCGTGAGATTCCTTACCTGCGCCGTACGGTGGGTGTTGTGTTTCAGGATTTCCGCCTGATCGAAACAAAGACTGTTTATGACAATGTGGCATTTGCCATGCGCGTGATCGGAGCACAGGAGAAGGAGATCAAGGAGCGTGTGCCCTATGTGCTGGAGCTTGTGGGCCTGGAGACCAAGAGCCGTCGCCATCCCAATGAGCTTTCCGGCGGTGAGCAGCAGCGTCTGGCCATTGCCAGAGCGCTGGTGAACAACCCTTCCACGATCATTGCGGACGAGCCTACCGGTAACCTGGACCCTGCCCGTTCTTTGGAGATCATGAGCCTGCTCCAGGAGATCAACAACCTGGGTACGACCATCCTGGTGGTTACCCACGAGATCGACCTGGTGGAGCGTTTTGGAAAGCGCGTGATCGTGCTGGATGATGGATTGGTAGTCAGTGACGGATTGGACGGTGAGGACGGATATGAAGCTGAATAATCTTGGATATTTGTTAAAAGAGGGCATCCGGGGAATTTTTCTTCACGGCTTTATGTCCTTTGCTGCCGTTTGCGTGACAGTGGCATGTCTTCTGATCATCGGCAGCTTTTCCAGCCTGATCTATAATGTGAATATCATGGTGGAGGATCTGAACAAGACCAACGAGATCCTGGTATACATTGACAGCGAGCTTCCGGAAGCGGAGGCCAAGAGCATCGGCACACAGATCAACCGGATCGCCAATGTGCAGAATGCGGTTTTTGTATCCCGTGAGGAAGCCCTGAAGAACTTCATTGCGGATCACCAGGAGAACGATGCGTTTTCCGGTGTGCAGGCAGAGGACCTGCGCCACAGATTTGTGGTCACCCTGATGGACAATGACCTGATGGAGGAGACCACCGCAAGCATCGAAGCGATTTCCGGTGTGGCGAAGATCAACGCTGCAGAGGAGCTGGCTGAGGGCTTCTCCACCTTGCAGGATATTTTACATATCGCATCCATCGCGGTGATTTCTGTGCTGCTGGTGGTCAGTCTGCTGATCATTTCCAATACGGTCAAGCTGGCAATGTATGACCGCCGTGACGAGATCGCCATCATGAAGATGGTTGGTGCGACCAATGGATTTATCCGGCTGCCCTTTGTGGTGGAAGGCTTCCTGCTGGGTATGGTCGGTGCTGCACTGGCATTCGGTCTGGAATGGCTGATGTACGATGCACTGGTCATGCGCTTGGCAGAGGTGGATACCCTGAAGCTGTTCAGCTTCGTTCCCTTCACTCAGCTGCTGTGGCCTATGGTGGCAACCTTCGCGGCTGCGGGTATGTTTGTCGGTATGGTCGGTAGCTGGACCTCCATCCGGAAGTTTATGGACGTTTAAAGGAGTCTTTATGAAGAAAAGAAAACTGTGGGTATCGATCCTGGCCGGTGTTTTGGCGCTGATCATGATCATGAGCCTTGTGGTTGGGGTGTTGCCGGGCCTGGTGGCAAATGCGGCAAGCATCTCCGAGCTGCAGCAGCAGGTGGACGACCTGGAGAAGCAAAAGCAGGACATTGATGCCAAGATCGCAGAGCTGGAAGGCCAGCTTTCTGACAATCTGAATGATATGACTGCCATTGTCAATCAGAAGAATACCATTGACCAGGAAATCTTCATGCTTCACTCTCAGATGGCAAATCTCAACGAGCAGATCGCAACATACGGCCTGCTCATCGCAGATAAGCAGGAAGAGCTGGATGAAGCAGAGAAGCACCTGAAAGAACTCAATGACAAGAATAAAGAGCGCATCCGCGCCATGGAAGAGGACGGAAGCCTGTCTTATTGGTCCGTTTTGTTCAAAGCGAATAATTTTGCCGATCTTTTGGATAGAATGAATATGATCGAAGAGATCGCGGCATCGGACCAGCGCCGTTTGAAGGAAATGAGCGAGGCAGCCAAGGTAGTCCAGGAGGCCAAGACCGAGCTGGAAAACCAGCGCACAGCTTTGGAAGTCACCAAGGCTGAGCTCACCGCCTCTCAGGAGAAGCTGGAAGTAAAGCGCGCCGAAGCAGACCGCCTGCTGGCAGAGCTGGTTGCTACCGGTGAGGAGTATCAGAAGCTGCTGGATGCAGCAGAAGAGGATGCAGCAAAGATCGGCAACGATCTTGAGGACGCAGAGGACAGACTTGAGGATGCGGAGTACCAGCAGTGGCTTTCCACATCTGTTCCCCCCACCACCGCGCCCAGACCCGGTGGCGGCAGTGCCGGTGACAGCAATGTGGTTGGCGGCCTGACATGGCTGATCCCCTGTAACTACACCCGTTTTTCCAGCCCCTTCGGCTGGCGCGTACACCCTGTCTACGGTGACTGGCGCTTCCACTACGGTGTTGACCTGGGCGCACCCAGCGGCACCCCGATCATCGCCACCCGATCCGGTGTTGTTACAACTGCTACCTATAGCTCCTCTGCGGGTTACTATGTGACCCTGGATCACCAGGACGGTTTCTCCAGTAAGTATCTGCACATGACCCATTACATTGTTTCTGTAGGCCAGTATGTTTCCGCAGGACAGGTGATCGGCTATGTTGGCTCCACCGGCACATCCACCGGTGCGCACCTGCATTTCAGTATCCTTTACTACGGAGAACATGTGAATCCTGCCAATTACATCAATATCTGACAATGCTCCCACAGCCCGCTAATGGGCTGTGGGAACTGTTCTCGTTTAACGGAGTGATTCTATGGAAAACCAAAATAACCGTACCGACCAGTTTATCAAGATCCTGTCTTATGTTCTGGTGGCATTGGCAACCGCCTGCCTGACCTTTGTGCTGACGCTGTCTTTCTTTGGGGGAAATTCCAAGCTGGATGAGCTGGAAGCACTGATCGATCAGAAATTCGTCGGAGAAGTGGACCGCACAGCCATCGAAGATGCCGCAGCCTCTGCCATGGTCGATGCCTTGGGAGACCGGTGGAGCTACTATATCCCGGCTTCCCAGTACGATGCCTATGTGGAGCAGATGCAAAATGCTTATGTGGGTATCGGTATTACCATTGCCTACAACGAAGAGGCAGGAGGCTTCGATATTTTGCAGGTGGAGCCCACCGGTGGCGCAAAAGCTGCGGGTATTCTGCCGGGCGACCTGCTGGTGGAAGTGGACGGACAGGGCATGGATGTCCTTGGGCTGGACGGTGCTGCAGCGCTGGTCCGGGGAGAAGAGGGAAGTCAGGTGGAGGTAACCGTATTGCGTGACGGTGAGAAGCTGACATTCCAGGTTACCAGACAGGTGATCCAGGTGCAGGTGGCTGCCGGTCAGATGCTGACAGATCAGGTGGGCTATGTGCAGATCGCCAATTTTGATGAGCGCTGCGCGGAAGAGACCATTGCAGCCATTGACGAGCTTGTCTCCCAGGGAGCAAAGTCGCTGATTTTTGATGTGCGCTTCAATCCCGGCGGATTTAAGGAAGAGCTTGTAAAGATCCTGGACCATCTTTTGCCGGAGGGCGTGTTGTTCCACAGCGTCAGCTATGACGGATATGAGAGCAAGGACTACTCGGATGAAGCCTGCCTGGAGCTTCCCTTTGCGGTGCTGATCAATGCAGACAGCTATTCCGCTGCGGAGTTCTTTGCTGCGGCACTGAATGAATATGACCGGGCGGTACTGGTGGGCGAGCCGACCACGGGCAAGAGCTATTTCCAAAATACCTTCCAGCTTAGTGACGGCTCTGCTGTTGGATTATCTGTGGGCAAGTACTACACCCCCAACGGTGTCAGCCTGGCAGAGGAAGGCGGCCTGCAGCCGGAGGTTTTGGTGGAGCTGGATGAGGAAACCGCTGCCAATGTCTATGCCGGCCTTGTAGCGTGGGAGGAGGACCCTCAGATCCAGGCTGCACTGGATGCGCTGAAGTGAAAAAGATCCCGGGGGCAGACACTGCCCCCAGATTTTTGCCTATAAAAATGGAGTGTGGCGAAAAACCATGCTTGACGAAAAAGGATGTTTCCCCTATAATAGAAAAAGATATCGAAATTTTTCTTTCAGAAAGGAATTTCTACTATGGCAAAGGAATTTAAGATTACGAGCCTGCGTTTGGCAGAGCTGGAAAAGGAACTGAATTACCTCAAAACCACCCGTGAGCGGGAAATTGCGGCAATGATCGCAGAAGCCCGTTCCTACGGTGACTTGTCGGAAAACTCCGAGTACGATGCAGCGAAGAACGAGCAGGCAAAGCTCTATGGCCGCATTGCAGAAATTGAGGATGTTCTTTCCCATGCAGTGATCATCGAGGACGAAAACGAGCTCAATGGCCGCGTTGGCCTGGGCTGCAAGGTCGTGATCAAGGACCTGGCTACCGGCGAAGAGACTGAGTACCGCATCACCGGCTCTCAGGAAGCCAATCCCATGGAGTATAAGCTCTCTGACGACTCTCCCTTTGGCCGTGCCATTATCGGCAAGTCCATCGGTGACAAGGCAATGGTGATCGCACCTGCCGGTTCCTATGAAGTAGAGATCATGAATATTACACGCGAGGGTTGATTATGGCAAAGTTTGTACCTCAGGCTGAACTGCCCGTTTCCGAGCAGGCTCAGATCCGCCGGGAGAAGCTGGCGGCCCTGCAGGCAGAGGGAAGAGATCCCTTCCTGCAGACAAAGTTCGATTTTAACGCAGATTCCGCTGCGATCAAAGCAGACTACGATGCCTACGAGGGCAAGATGGTCCGGGTTGCCGGCCGTCTTATGAGCAAGCGTGGTCAGGGTAAGGTAATGTTCTGCGACCTGCAGGATGCCACCGGCCGTATCCAGCTGTTCGTAAAGATCGACGAGCTGGGTGAGGAGGAGTATGCCCGGTTTAAGAAAAACGATATCGGTGATATCGTGGGCGTATCCGGTGAGGTCTTTAAGACCAAGACCGAGGAGATCTCCGTTCGGGCCAAGGAAGTGACCCTGCTGAGCAAGTCCCTGCTGCCGCTGCCGGAGAAGTTCCACGGTCTGACGGATAAGGAGCTTCGTTTCCGCCAGCGCTATGTGGACCTGATGGTCAACCCCGAGGTGAAGCGGAACTTTGTGATCCGCTCTCAGTTCATTAAGTTCATGCGCAGCTACCTGGACAACCGGAATTACATCGAGGTAGAGACCCCGGTGCTGAACACCATTGCCGGCGGTGCTGCTGCCCGTCCCTTCATTACCCACCACAACACCCTGGACATTGATATGTTCATGCGTATTGCCACCGAGCTGCCTCTGAAGCGTCTGATCGTGGGCGGCATGGACCGTGTGTATGAGATCGGCCGTATCTTCCGTAACGAGGGTATGGACCCCAAGCATAACCCGGAGTTTACCACTGTGGAGCTGTACCAGGCCTATGCGGATTTCCATGATATGATGGACATTGCAGAAGGCATCATTTCCGGTGCAGCCAAGGAGATCCTGGGTACTTATGAAGTGGAATGGATGGGCGAGAAGATCGACCTGACACCTGGCTGGCGCCGCCTGACCATGGTGGATGCCGTTAAGGAGTATCTGGGCATCGATTTTGGTGCCATCACTGATGATGCTGAAGCTGTGGCAGCTGCCGCAGCCAAGGGTGTCGAGCTGGCTGACGCTGCGGAAAAGACCTGGGGCAATGCCCTGTATGCTTGCTTTGACCAGCGGGTAGAGGAGCATCTGATCCAGCCTACCTTTATCACTATGTATCCTGTGGAGGTCAGTCCTCTGACCAAGCGCAGCCCGGAGGATCCCAGATTGACCGAGCGCTTTGAGCTGTTTATCTGCCATTCCGAGTTGGCAAATGCTTACTCCGAGCTGAACGATCCCATTGATCAGCGTGAGCGGTTCATGAAGCAGGTTGAGCAGCGTGAGCGCGGCGACGATGAGACCGAAATGCTGGACGAGGATTTCCTCAACGCCATGGAGTACGGCATGCCCCCCACAGGCGGCATGGGCATGGGCATCGACCGCTGTGTGATGCTCCTGGCCGGCACGGACACCATCCGCGAGGTCATCCTGTTCCCCACAATGAAGCCTCTGGACTAAAAACCGCCTTGTAAACTTCGGAATACACCGAAAAAGCGATAAAAACAACCGTTTTTAAGGCTTGTTTATGGCTGGGCGCAAGAGCCGTGATTGGTTTTACCAAAAATTTACCAAAAATGCTTGAGAAAGTGCCGTCTTAGGATGGCACTTTCTTTTTACTATATGCCTTGAAATTTGGTAGTAAGGTTGGTATAATTCAGTTATATAAATTTGATTTTCCAACTACGGGGAGTATATATGTTTCACAGAGAAAGATGGTACTACATTGGTAAAGCGACGGTTTGGGATGTACGAGGATAACCAATCAAAATCCACACTACAAAACAAAAAGGGGATACCAACATGAACGAATACGAAGTTTTTATTGAGGACATCAATTCTTGCGGTGGCGAACAGTACGCAAAGAAAGAACTGATTGAAGTCGAAGCAGCCAGCCCCGAAGCATATGTCAAAGCAAACGGCAGATTCCCCATTATCGTCATCACCGAAAATGCCAACGGTGATACGGTTATCCTCACCGGCGATG
>JAZSER010000087.1:0-11990 GCA_045531815.1 Faecousia sp.
ATACTTGAGGAAATCTGCCAAACGCTCAACTGCATCCTCCAGGATCTCCATGCGAGGCAGATATACCACACGGAAATGGTCGGGCTCTTTCCAGTTAAAGCCGCGCCCGTTTACAAGAAGAAGCTTCTTTTCCTTGAGAAGGTCCAAGGCAAATTTTTCATCGTTTGTAATGTGAATGCGCTTTGTATCGATCTTTGGGAAAATGTAAAAGGCTGCCTTCGGCTTCACAGCGCTGATACCGGGGATCTCGTTCAGCGCCTTATAAATATAGTCGCGCTGTTCATACACTCTGCCGCCGGGAACGATGTAGTTTTTCACACTCTGATAGCCGCCCAATGCCGTTTGCACGATGGATTGCGCGGGCACGTTGGAGCAAAGGCGCATATTGGAAAGCATGTTAATGCCGGCGATATAGTCCTTGGCCAGGGCCTTATTGCCGGAGAGGATCATCCAGCCCACACGGAAGCCGCAGGCCATATGCGATTTACTCAGTCCACTGAAGGTCACGCAGAACAGATCCGGTGCCAGGGAAGCAATGGAGATATACTCCAGGCCATCCATCACCAGCCGGTCATAGATCTCGTCAGAGAAAATGATCAGCTCATGGCGACGGGCAATGTCCACGATCCCCTCCAGGATCTCCCGGGGATACAAAGCACCTGTGGGGTTATTGGGATTGATCACCACGATGGCTTTTGTTTTGGGTGTGATCTTACTTTCAATATCCACAAGGTCAGGATACCAATCCGATTGCTCGTCACAAATGTAGTGCACAGCCGTGCCGCCGGACAGGTTGGTGCAGGCGGTCCACAGGGGGTAATCCGGGCTGGGGATCAGCACCTCGTCTCCATTATTAAGCAGCGCGTTCAGAGAAAGCTGGATCAATTCACTGGCACCGTTGCCGGTGTAGATATCCTTCATGCTGACATTGGGAATTTTTTTGATCTGGGCATACTGCATGATCGCCTTTCTGGCCGCAAAGATACCCCGGGAATCCGAATACCCCTGGGACTCCACGATGTTGTGCCGCATGTCCTGGATCACTTCTTCCGGCGCATGGAAGCCAAAGGGGGCGGGATTGCCGATATTCAGCTTCAGGATCTTCATGCCCATCTCTTCCAGCCGCGCCGCTTCATCCACCACCGGACCGCGGACATCATACAGAACATTTTCAAGCTTATTGGCTTTTTCAAAGACTCTCACAGTATCACCCCTTTAGGTTTTAGAATAATAAGGGCATTATACCACGGTCCTTTCAAAAATGCAACCTGCTTCCGCCTGTATCGGCAGTTGCCCAGAAAACGCAGTTACAAAGGATTCCGGCCGGACAAGAAAATCCCCGGGACGCATCCCGGGGATTCTTCAAACGATTCAGAACTCGCACTTTTGGGCGATGTATTCCTTCAGCTGGCTGATGGGAACACGGACCTGCTCCATGGTGTCACGGTCACGGACGGTAACACAATCGTCAGCTTCCGTAGTGTCATCACCCACGGTCTGGAAGTCAACGGTGATACACAAGGGAGTGCCGATCTCATCCTCACGGCGGTAACGCTTACCGATGGAACCGGCATCGTCAAAGTCCACCATGAAGTCCTTGCGCAGCTCACGGTAGATCTCCTCTGCCTTGGGGCTGAGCTTCTTGGAAAGGGGCAGGATGGCTGCCTTAAAGGGAGCCAGTGCAGGATGCAGCCGCAGCACGGTACGCACATCCTCGTTGCCCTTCTTATCCACACCCACAACTTCCTCGTCATAAGCCTCACACAGGAAGGCCAGTGCCACACGGTCGCAGCCCAGGGAGGGCTCGATCACATAAGGAATGTAGTGCTCGTTCCGCTCCTGATCGAAGTAGGTCAGCTTCTTGCCGGATGCCTCCTGATGGCGGCCCAGGTCATAGTCGGTACGGTCGGCAATGCCCCACAGCTCACCCCAGCCGGAGCCGAAGGGGAACTGATACTCAATATCGGTGGTAGCGCGGGAATAGAATGCCAGCTCTGCAGGCTCATGGTCACGCAGACGCAGGGATTCTTCCTTAATTCCCAGGCTGATCAGCCAGTTCTTGCAGAAGTCCTTCCAGTAAGCAAACCACTCCAGGTCGGTGCCGGGCTGGCAGAAGAATTCGCACTCCATCTGCTCAAACTCACGGGTACGGAAGGTGAAGTTGCCGGGGGTGATCTCATTACGGAATGCCTTACCTACCTGGCAGACACCGAAGGGCAGCTTCTTACGGGTGGTACGCTGAATGTTATCGAAGTTAACGAAAATACCCTGTGCGGTCTCAGGACGCAGATAGGCGATGGAGGAAGAGTCCTCGGTAACACCGATCTTAGTCTGGAACATCAGGTTGAAATTCCGGATGGAGGTGAAGTGATGCTTGCCGCAGTTGGGGCAGATAACATCTTCATGCTCTGCAATAAAATCATTCATCTCAGCCGGCTTCATGGCGTCCACATTGACACCCTTGCCGGACTCGGACTCCTCGATGAGCTTATCCGCACGGTGACGGGCGCCACAGCCCTTGCAATCCACCAGGGGATCGGAGAAAGAGCCCACATGGCCGGTGGTGACCCAGGTGGTGGGGTTCATGATAATGGCTGCATCCAGGCCCACATTATAATCGGATTCCTGCACAAACTTCTTCAGCCATGCCTTCTTGACATTGTTCTTAAACTCCACGCCCAAAGGACCGTAGTCCCAGGAATTGGCCAGGCCGCCGTATATCTCAGAACCGGCATACACATAGCCGCGGTTCTTACAAAGGTTGACGATCATCTCCAACGTCTTTTCGCTGTTTTTCATGGTTTTTCCTCCCAATTATGAATTAACACTCATTATACAGAAAACTGGCGGTAAATCAAGTATTTTCTTCCTCTTCCGGTGTAAGGACATTTTCCGGTCCCAGGTCTGCTGCCATCATGTCATAGATCCGGTTTGCCACATCCACCGTAGTAACCCCCTGCAACTGCTCTGCCGGGATTACATCCAGCAGCCGCAGCTCCACAGTGGTTCCCTTTCCCTTCAACAGGCGGCTGACCGCATACTGGGTATTGCGCAGGGTGCATACCACTACGGGCACATTGGCCTTCTGGGCAATTTTAAACACACCGGGCCGGAAGTGCGCCAGCTTGCGGTACTTGTTGATGCCGCCCTCGGGGAACACCGCCACAGACACCACATCGTTCTTCAGCAGGCTGATGCAGCGAAGGATCGTCTTCAGCGCCTCCCGGTCGTTCTCCCGATTGATCAGCGGACACAAAAGCTTGGGCATTGCCTTTCCCACAAGGAACATGCTGCTGGCTTCCCGTTTTGCCACGAATGCCATCGGCGCTTTGGGGAAGCAGTGCAAAATAAACGCAGGATCTACATTGTGCAGATGGTTGCACACCAGCAAAAAGCGGCCCTGTTTCGGCAGCTTTTCCAAGCCTTGGGTGCGAAGCCGGATAGGCAGCAGCGTCAGCGCTGCATCCACATACCACAGGATCATTCTGCGGAACCAGGGGCTGTCTTTTTCACAGGGTTTGTCCGGGTCGATCAGCGCGCACACCAGCACCAAAATGCCGAACGCCAGCGCTGCCAGCACCAAAAAGCTTCCCAAAAACCCCACCGGCAGAAGCCAGAGCCACATAAAGCTCCCAAACGCCTGGGTGCCCATACACAGCAGCACCGCTGCCGCCAGGGACAAAACTGTCACGATTCCAACTAACATACCATTCGCCTCCGCGTGATTCGCCTCATGTGCCTTTTACACACTCTATTGATTATAGCGCCAAAACAATTCAGAAACAAGTCTATTTTTTCCAAAAAGACTAGAAATCGGACAGACATACTGTTATAATATCTGCAATATATACTTTTCGGAGAATTGCTTATGAAAAACCCATTTACTACCCGCGCACTTCCCTGGGTTGCTTTCGGTGCAGGTGTTGTCGGTTTTTGGCTGCAGCTCTGGCTGCATACCGCCGGCATTGACCCTTCCGGTCTTTACCTGGCAAGTCACCCTGCTTTCCCCCTGATGTGCATTTTGCTTGCCGCAGTGGTCGGCATCGTTCTTTCCGTAACACTGCCTCTGAAGGGCACCCCGGTGTACAAACGCATGTTCCCGCCCAGCCTCATCCCGGCCCTGGGCTGTGTAATCGCTGCCATAGGTCTGTTGAGCCACGCACTGGCAACGCTGCTGGAGGATACCAACACACTGGGCATCCTGTATGCGCTTTCCGGTGTTTTAGGCGCCATCAGCCTGGTATATCATGGCATCGTCAGATCCGGACTTCTGCGGTTTAAGTACAATTTGTATCCCTTCTTTGTGGTGCATCTCATGTTCCACCTGGTTCTGCAGTACACCCACTGGAGCAGCCAGCCCCAGCTGCAAAATTATTTCTTCCAGCTGATGGCATCGGTGATCTCGCTGATCGCTTTTTATTACCGCACCTGTTTGGCCACCGGCCAGGATGTGCGCCGGCAGTATGCCTTCTTCCACTTCACTGCACTGTTTCTGTGCTGCGTTGCCCTTTACTCCGGGCACTGGCTGCATTATCTTTCCCTTGCCATCGTGCTGTCTACCGACCAGATGTGTCTTCGCACCGGCATGGCTCCGGTGGCCATGGTGCTGCCGGAAAATGTCCGCTTTTGCATTGACAAGCTGGAAGAAAACGGCTTCAGCGCCTATGTAGTCGGTGGCTGCGTCCGGGATGCCGTTTTGGGCATTGCCCCCCACGATTACGACATGTGTACCAACGCTCAGCCGGAACAGATCATTGACGTTTTCAGTTCTGCCCAGCTGCTGCACAAAGGCGAAAAGCACGGCACCATCGGCGTTGTGCTCGGCGGTGAGGTCTACGAGATCACCACCTTCCGCACAGAAGGCGGCTATACAGACAACCGCCACCCGGATTGGGTGAAATTCGTTAACACCATCGAAGAGGACCTGGCCCGTCGGGATTTCACCGTCAATGCCATGGCCTACTCCCCCTCCACCGGCTACATTGACCCCTGGGGCGGACAGGAGGACCTGGAAAACCATGTGCTCCGGGCTGTTGGCAACGCCTCCACCCGCTTCCGGGAAGATCCGCTGCGGATCCTGCGGGGTATCCGCTTTTCGGTCACCTACAAGCTGCAGCCGGAAGCAAAGACCATGCAGGCTATGTGTGCCGAGGCACACCTCATTGAAACATTGTCCCAGGAGCGGATATTCAGCGAGCTGTGCCGCATTCTTCCCACCATCAGTGCCCAGGAGCTTTTGCACTACGCACCCATCCTTGCCCAGGTGATCCCGGAGCTGGCACCTGCCGTAGGCTTCGATCAGCACAGCCCCCATCACGCATATGACGTGTTCACCCACACCGCCAAGGTAGTAGAAGCCGTAATGCCCGAGCTGACTCTGCGCTGGGCTGCCCTTCTGCATGATGTGGGCAAGCCTGCCACCTTCACCACAGACGAAACCGGCAGAGGCCATTTCTACGGACATGCCCAGGCCGGCGCTCAGATCGCTGACCAGATCCTGCAGCGGCTGAAAGCTCCCACCGCCCTGCGCAATCAAGTGGTTTTTCTCATTGAACATCATATGACCCCCTTTGAGCCGGACAAAAAGAGCCTGCGCCGGACCTTAAGCAACTACGGGGAAGACACCGCTTTGCTGCTGTTGGATCTGCAGAAGGCAGACTTTTCCAGCAAGGGCGTTGTGGACGAGCACGATCCTTTCCCTGCCATCGACCAGCTGCTGGAACAGATCCAGGCAGAGGACAACTGTCTGAGCGTCAAGCAGCTTGCCATCAACGGCCACGATCTTCTGGCCCTGGGCCAGGAGCCGGGACCCCATATCGGTCAGTGCATGGCATTTCTTTTGGAGCTTGTGCAGGACGAGATCGTGGAAAACACCCGGGAGGATCTTCTGCAGGCTGCGCAAAATTTCTTTGAAAACGAATGACCGGGGAGGAACCGTCTATGAATATTGCCGTAGTAACCGGAGCAAGCTCCGGTATGGGAGAGGAATTTGTTCTGCAGCTGTCTGCCTATGTGCAGGTAGATGAGATCTGGGTCATCGCCCGTCGGGAAGCTGCACTGCAGGAGCTTGCTGCCCGGGTCAGCACACCGGTGCGTCCTGTCCCCCTGGATCTGTGCGATCCCAAAAGCTTCACTGCTTACCAAAACCTGCTGGCAGAAGTCAAGCCCAATGTCAAGCTTCTGGTGAACGCTGCGGGCTTCGGCAAATTCGGAAGCTTTGAGAACATCCCCCCAGAAGAAGATTGCCGCATGATCGACCTGAACTGCAAGGCGCTGGTGATGATGACCCGTCTGACACTGCCGTATATGCACTCCGGCAGCCATATTCTGCAGCTGGACAGCCTCTCCGCCTTCCAGCCTGTCCCTTATATCACCACCTACGGTGCTACCAAATCCTTTGTACTCAGCTACTCCCGGGCTATGAACCGGGAGCTGAAGCCCCAGGGCATCCGCATGATGGCAATGAACCCCGGCTGGGTAAAAACCGAATTCTTCAGCCACGCTATGCCCACCAACGATGCAAAGGTGCAGTACTTCAACCGCCTGTACGAAGCCAGGGATGTGGTAGCCACCGGTCTTAAGGACCTGTACAAAACCAAAAAGGATGTGTCTGTCCACGGCCTTCCCGTGCGCAATCAGGTGCGGCTTGTAAAGCTTCTTCCCCACAGCATCGTGATGGATGTATGGCTCAACCAGCAGAAAAAAGAAAAGAACAATAAGAATTTAGGCGTATAAGCCATGCTTTGCCCCCCTGTAAGTGACAACATCACGGAAGCTTTTCGCTTCAGGTGATACAGTAGTCCCACTACATACAGGAGGGCAAACCCTTACCCTTCAGAAAGCGAGGCACACAGAATGCAATATATCATCTCCTTTTTGGAAGGCATTATCACCTTCATCTCCCCCTGCCTGCTGCCTATGCTGCCCATCTATATCTCCTACTTCGCAGGAGGCGGCACCCGCAGCGTCCGAAAGACCCTGACCGGCGCGTTGGGCTTCATTGCAGGCTTTACCTTGATATTCACCGCCATGGGTACACTGGCAGGCACCCTGGGCAGCTTGCTTACTAAGTATCAAGCCGCAGTGAACATCGTATCCGGTTTGATCGTTATTTTCTTCGGTCTGAACTTCCTGGGTGTTTTCAAGCTGAACCTGTTCAAAGGGATCACCCGGCCTGTCCGCACGGAAAACATGGGCTTTTTCTCGGCCATGCTCTTCGGCATCATTTTCTCCATCGGCTGGACGCCCTGTGTCGGTGCGTTTCTCGGTTCTGCTCTGATGCTGGCTTCTGCCCAGGGACACGTGCTGGAAGGCACACTGATGCTTTTGTGCTATTCCCTGGGTCTTGGCATTCCCTTTCTGCTCAGCGCGGTTTTGATCGATTATCTCAAGTCCACATTTCAATTTATCAAGCGGCACTACGCAGTTGTCAACGCCATCAGCGGCGGTCTGCTGATCCTGGTTGGTATCGCTATGGCCACCGGACTTCTGGGGCGGCTTTTGGGCCTGATCAGTTAAGGAGGCATTATGAAAAAGCAAACTGTTTTATGGATCTTGATTTTGGTATTTATCCTGCTGATGGCCGGTGCCTATGTACTCTATCAGCAGCTCAGCCCTCAGCTGGCGCCGGAGCAGCTGGCTACCCAAAGCACCACCCCCTCCGGCACGGAAGAAGCCACTGCCCCACCCCAGGCTCCCGATTTTACCGTTTACGATGCAGAGGGCAACGCAGTGCAGCTTTCTGACTTTTTCGGAAAGCCCATTGTTTTGAATTTCTGGGCCAGCTGGTGCGGTCCTTGCAAGTCTGAAATGCCGGACTTTAACGAAAAATACCTGGAGCTGGGCAGCGAGGTGCAGTTTTTGATGGTCAATCTCACCGACGGTGGGCAGGAGACCCTTGCTTCCGCATCCGCTTTTATCAGCCAGCAGGGCTACAGCTTCCCGGTCTTTTATGACACAGATGTGGATGCCGCCACCGTTTACGGTGTGTACTCCATCCCCGCCACCTATTTCATCAGCCCGGAGGGTCATGCCATTGCCCGGGCAGCCGGTGCCATCGATGCCGAAACCCTGCAAAAGGGCATCGACATGATCTACACCGCCCCTTGACCCCGATCTGCGAAAGGAGCTGCCATGACGGTCACATACAACAAATTGGTTCGCGATGAGATCCCGGAGATCATCAAAAAAAGCGGACTTTCCTGCAAAACCTCCACATTGGAGCCCGAGGCCTATCTGGACGCCCTGGATCAAAAACTCCAGGAGGAAACCACTGAATATCTGCAGAGTAACTCTTCCGAGGAACTGGCTGATATTTTAGAGGTAGTATATGCCATCGCAGAGGCACGGGGCTGCCCAAAAGAGCAGCTGGAGGCACTGCGCCTTAAAAAGCGCCAGGCCCGGGGCGGGTTTGAAAAGCGGATCTTTCTGATCGAAGCCGACAAGTGACCACCGCTCCCCCACCCTTGACGCTCAGCCAGCGGTGCAGTAAAATAGTCACATATAAATATAAATACGGTGGTGACACGCATGAGTCAGATCATGACCTTTTCCAAGAAAATGTTTGATCCCCTGCATCCCGACACAGACCTTATCGAGATCGGGGACATTGCCCATTCTCTGAGTATGCTTTGCCGCGCCAACGGACACTTTACCAGTTTTTACTCCGTGGCGCAGCACTGTGTAAACTGCGCCCTGGAGGCCAAGGCCCGGGGGTACTCTGCAAAAGTCCAGCTGGCGTGCCTGCTGCACGATGCCAGCGAGGCATATCTTTCCGATGTGACACGGCCGGTGAAGGAAGAGCTTCCCCAGTACAAGGAAATTGAAGAGCCGCTGCAGGAAACCATCTGGAACAAGTGGCTGCCGCAGCCTCTGAACCAGCAGGAGCGGGCCCAGGTTTTTTCCATTGACGACGACATCCTGGCCCACGAATTCTTGCAGCTGATGCAGGCGCAGATCATAGCGCCTACACCCGAGCTTTTCTCCCGACCGGAATTTGCCTTTATCGGCTTTGCACACTGGGAAAACCGCTTTGCAGAGCTATTTTATCAGCTGTATCCCGCCCAGACATCCCATGCTGCGGCACAATAACAGCAAGGAGGACGGCACCTATGCCCTTCGAGATCGTCAGAAATGATATTACCAATATGCAGGTCGACGCCATTGTGAATACCGCTAATCCCCGTCCGGTAGTCGGCAGCGGCACAGATGCTGCGATCCACATGAAGGCCGGCCCGCAGCTGCTGCAGGCGCGCCAAAAAATCGGCAATATCAACAGGGGCTGCTCCGCCATCACACCGGCCTTTCAGCTTCCGGCAAAGTATGTGATCCACACGGTGGGTCCGGTTTGGCTGAATGGCAGCCAGGCAAAAGAGCAGCTGCTGCGCAGCTGCTATGACAGCGCTCTGCAGCTGGCTTTGGCCCAGGGCTGTCAATCCATTGCCTTCCCATTGATCTCCACCGGGAATTACGGATTCCCCAAAGATAAGGCCCTGCAGATCGCAATTGCCGCATTCAGTGAGTTTCTTCTGAAGCATGAGATACATATCTATCTTGTGGTATACGACCGTGATTCCTTTCAGTTATCGGAAAAGCTGTTTCAAGCTGTTTCCAGCTACATAGACGATCACTATGTGCATGCCCACAGCGCCGCCCGTCAGCCCTCTCAGACAGGCTTCCGTTTTCCCCGCCGTCAGGATATGGAAACATGCGAAAGCTGCGTGCTCCCAGAGGACCATGTGGCCTCCGGTCGGACTCTCTGCGCCCCCATGGCAGCACCCAAGGCCACCTCTCTTGAGGATATGCTGAAGCAGGCAGATGCCGGCTTTACGGAGACCCTTTTAAAGCTGATCGATCAGAGCGGCAAAAAGGATTCTGAGATCTACAAGAAGGCCAACCTCTCCAAACAGCATTTCTCCAAGATCCGAAACAATCCGAACTACAAGCCCACAAAGCCCACTGCCATTGCGCTGGCACTTGCTTTGGAGCTGAACTTGGAGGATACCAAGGATCTCATTGGCCGTGCCGGGTACGCACTGACCAACAGCAGCAAATTCGACCTGATCGTGCGGTTCTTTATTGAGCAAGGAAAATACAATATCATGGAGATCAACCTGACACTCTATGAATTCGACCAAAGTCTGCTGGGTGCTTAAAAAGTCCCCTGGCAGTTGACCAAATACATCTCAAAACCTCCTATAATGCAGGTGTAATCAAAAACACGCCACATTATAGGAGGTTTTATTATGAAAAAGAATTTGACGGAGATCGTATTCATTCTGGACCGCAGCGGTTCCATGATGGGCCTGGAGGAGGACACCATCGGCGGTTTCAACTCCATGATCGAAAAGCAGAAGGGGCAGAGCGGTGAGGCTCTGGTCTCTACGGTGCTGTTCGACGGAGAAAGCGAGGTCATTCACGACCGCGTTCGGGTTCAGGACATCCAGCCCATGACCCGGAACGATTACTACGTCCGGGGCTGCACCGCTCTGCTGGATGCCGTGGGTCAGGCGATCCATCACATCGGAAATGTCCACAAATATGCCCGGGAAGAAGACCGGCCGGAGAAGACCTTGTTTATCATCACCACTGACGGCATGGAAAATGCCAGCCGCCGATACAGCTACGATCGGGTCAAATCTATGATCCGGCGGCAGCAGAAATCCTACGGCTGGGAATTCCTGTTCCTGGGCGCCAACATCGACGCTGCCAAGGAGGCTGCCCGGTTCGGCATCCACGCAGATTGCGCTGCCAATTATCATGCAGACAGCAAAGGCACTGCCGTGATCTACGCAGCCATGGGTGAAGCCGTTTGCAATGCACGCGCCTGCCGGCCTATGAGTGCTGAATGGAAGCGTCAGGTCGATGCAGACTACAAAGAAAGAGGTTAATGCTATGTACGGAGCAATTTTAGGAGATATCATCGGCAGTCCCTACGAGTTTGATATGGGAGATAAGCGCAAGGACTTTCCTCTGTTTTCAGAACGCTCTGTCTTTACCGATGACACAGTGATGGTCCTGGCAGTTGCCGAGGCCTTCATGGACAGCCCGGAACAGGATGGCAAACTCCGTGAGCATCTGGTTTCTTCCATGCAAAAATGGGGAAACCGTTACCCCGGTGCCGGCTACGGTGTGCGGTTCTGCAGATGGCTGGCAAGCCGGGATCCGCAGCCCTACAACAGCTTCGGAAACGGCTCTGCCATGCGTGTGGCTGCCGCGGCATGGCTGTACAATGATTTGGACACCGTTCGTCACATGGCTCGGCTGTCCGCGGAGGTCACCCACAATCACCCGGAGGGTATCAAGGGCGCAGAAGCCACAGCAGCCGCGATCTTTTTGGGCAGAACCGGTCACAGCAAGGCCCAGATCAAAGAATACACAGAAAGCACCTTTGCCTATGATCTCAGCCGCACCTGCGACCAGATCCGCCCCGGCTACCGCCATGTGGAATCCTGCCAGGAAACCGTTCCCGAGGCCATCACCGCCTTCCTTGAGGGCGAGTCCTTCGAGGATGTGATCCGCACTGCGGTATCCCTTGGAGGAGATTGTGACACGCTGACCTGTATCGCAGGCAGCATTGCAGAAGGCTTCTACGGTGTCCCCGAATCGCTGAAGCAGGAATGCCGCAATCGTCTGCCGGATGAGCTGAGAGTCGTATTGGACCGCTTTGAAGAATATATGCACAGGAGCTGATTTGTTATGATGGCAAGTCCGGAATGGTACTATGAAGAACAACTAAAAGGTAAAACAGTTGACCAAATCAAGTCACAGATCCGCAGCTTGAAGCGGAGGATCCGCCGGTTGGAAAAGGCAGTGGCAAATCCGGAGGTATGTCAGCAAGCGTGGATCTGCCCAAGCCCGGAAGTGCAACTGGAGATGCACTACCTTTATTTGCAAAAAGCCATGGAAGCTATGATGGATGCCATAGAATATTTAAAGATACGCGCATAAAAACGCCCCGCTACATTGTATGCACCAAGTCGGATCGTAGC
>JAZSER010000066.1:0-11735 GCA_045531815.1 Faecousia sp.
GAACCCATGTTACCGCCGTGAAAGGGCGGTGTCTTAACCGCTTGACCAACGGGCCTGGTAGCGGCGACCTGATTCGAACAGGTGACATACCGGGTATGAACCGGCTACTCTACCAACTGAGTTACGCCGCCATATGGTCAAGTGACTCCGGCATCGCCAGAATCAGCTTTGTTATTATATCCATCGACTTGGCATTTGTCAAGAGAATTGTTTGCATTTTTCAAGATTTTTTGGAAAAGCTGTTTTTGAGGTGGAAAAAATGGGTCTTTGGAAACATTCGGTGCTGTTTGCAGCCGGGGGCTGCTGCTATATGGGGCTGGAGCTTTTGTGGCGGGGGTGGACCCACGGAAGCATGTTCCTTGCCGGGGGAAGCTGCTTTTTGCTTTTGGGGCAGCTGAACCGGATGCAGCCCCGGCTGCCCTTTGCACTGCGGGCGGTGGCAGGGGCAGGGGTGATCACCGCGGTGGAGCTGGCAACGGGGCTGGCAGTAAACCGGTCCTATGCCGTTTGGGATTACCGGCAGTTGCCCGGAAATTTCCACGGGCAGATCTGCCTGCCCTTCAGCCTGCTTTGGATCCCTGTGAGTATGGGGGCAATGGCCCTGTATACCCTGGCAGACCGCGCCATCGAAGCATCCCTGCAGGACCCTAAAAGTAAAGCTCTGAAGCCATATTCCCGTGGACGTAATAGCACACGGCCTTTTTCATGAAGGCTTCGCTTACCCCGAAGCGCTCTGCCAGCGCCCAAAGCTCCGTGCAGCCCTCTGCCACTGCATCGTCCAGGGCATCCACGCTGATCAGTTGCTGCACCGCCCATTTATCCGCCCGGTTTTCGTGGCGCTGGCGGTGGTCCACGGTGGCGTGGATGTTATAAAAGCTGCCGGTGATGCAGTGTCCAAGCTCGTGGGCCAGGTGGACCCGCTCCTGAACGCTGCTGTCAGGGATCTGATCGTCCATGCCGATCCAGCAGCGGCCGGTATCGGAAAGCACGGAAAGAGAGCCGGTTTTCGGCAAAGGGCATACGCGCACCTCTATATTTTGTTGTTCTGCCAGATCATAGAGGGCACGATTGTCCATGACTACTCCTTATCCCGCTCCCGCTGCTTGACATAGGCAGCAAACCTGCGCACCTCTTCGTACATTTCGTCGGTGATCTCTCCGTCGCCGCCAAAGAGGGCAAACTTAATATCCTCGTCACTGACGCGTCCGGAGTGTGCTCCGGGCGCGTTATTTGTTTCTTCGTCCAAAAGCTCGTGCAGCGAGATCCCAAAGTAATCTGCGATGCGCTGCGCGGTCTCCAGCTTGACGCTTTTGGCTCTTCCCTTGCGCAGTTCTGTCATAAAGCTGCGGCTCATGCCCAGGTCTGCGCTCATTTTCGCACCGGAAATACCCCGCTGGGCCAAAAGTGTGTCAATCTTTTTGTACATATCTGCCATAACGCATTACCCTCTTTTGTACAGGATACACAAAGTTACAAAACATTGTGCGACCGGGACTTGACAAGCACAAAGCTTTGTACTAAGATGAGGGGGCAATGTACAAAAATTTGTGCTAAAGCCTGGTTCGGTATGGGTATTATAGTACAAACAATTGTACAAGTCAAGAAAATTCTGCAATTTGGCTGCTGTCGGTACACTACCACAGATACGGTCCTGTTATTTGGACCGGACCGGCAGTCACGGCTGGTCCGGGAGGTGAAGCATGGAGCCCTGGGAATTTGAGCAGATCCATCAGTGGCAGCTGCAGCGTCAGTGGGAGTCCATGCCGCTGTGCGCGTTCTGCGCAGAGCCAATCCGCTCGGAGCGGTGTCTTTCGCTGGAGGGCTTTGGACTGGAGGGTCTGGTGTGTGAACGCTGTGTGGAAGGCAATATGCAATTCACCCAGCCGGTTGGTTAAAGCGGGCCTTCGGTCCGGGAAAGGAGAAAAAATGCATAAAGAGGATGAACATGTACAGTGCCCTTACTACAAATGTGACGGCAGACTTTCGATCCACTGCGAAGGGATCACAGACACCTGCGGGCTGCACCTTAGCTTTGCTTCCAAGGACCGGATGAAAAGCTTTAAAACGCAGTTTTGCCGCAAGGAGTGGACCGGGTGCACCATCGCAAAAATGCTCAACCGGATGTATGACTACACCCCCTGAACAAAGGGGGACTTCCAAACCGGCGGTCCGGGCAGCTACAATGTGGCAACCGACAGCCGATGGAGCATATCGGCTGTGGGGAAGAAAGGAGGTGCCCGGTTTGGGCAGCAGGAAAAATGAAAAAAGACTTCGGGCCATGCAGGCGGTGGCGGATGCCCTTTTGGAAAAGATCCGTCAGCGTGTGGAGGCAGCGGATCCCATGGAGATGAACATTCAGACCCTGAAGCATTTGTCCGGGGTGCTGAAGGACCTGAAGGATATCCAGATGCTTCGCTCGGAAGCAGATATTGCCGAGCAGGAGGCGAAGATCAAGAATCTGCAGCGGCAGGGACAGGAGCCGGTGGAGCAGACCTTGACGGTGGTGCTGGAGGGAGAACTGGAGGCGTTCAGTGAGTAAGACCCTGCGGCTGCTGCCGCCATCGGAAAAGCAGAAGCGGTTTCTCCGGGCAAAGACCCGGCATGTGGGCTTTGGCGGCGCCCGGGGCGGCGGCAAAAGCTGGGCGGTGCGCACCAAGGCGAAGCTGCTGGCGCTGCGCTACCCGGGGATCCGGATGCTCATCGTCCGCCGCACATACCCGGAACTGATGAACAACCATGTCAATATCCTGCGGGCAGAGCTCGCCGGGATCGCAGAGTACCGGGACAAGGACAAGACCCTGTATTTTCCAGGAGGAAGCACCCTGCAGTTTGCCTACTGCGCCCGGGATGCGGATCTGGACAGACTCCAGGGTGTGGAATACGATGTGATCTTTCTGGACGAGGCCACACAGCTTTCCGAGTATCAGATGAAGACCATCACCGCCTGCATCCGTGGTGTCAATCCCTTTCCCAAGCGGGTCTACTACACCTGCAATCCCGGAGGGCAGGGGCATGAGTACATCAAGCGGATCTTCATAGACCGGAGCTTTGAGCCCGGGGAAGACCCCCAGGAGTATGCGTTTATTCAAAGCCTGGCGACAGATAACCATGCCCTGATGCAGGCACAGCCTGCCTACATCCGGCAGCTGGAGGCACTGCCCCAAAAACTCCGGGATGCCTGGCTGTATGGCAGATGGGATGTGTTTGAGGGACGGTTTTTCCAGGACTTTGCCACAGCACCGGACTCGGTGGCTTGCGCTGCTGCCGGGCTTACACCGGAGCAGGCCAGGGAGCAGGGGAGATTTACCCATGTGATCCCGCCTTTTGATCTGAGCAGCACCCAGCGGCGCAGCTGGACCATCTATCGCAGCTATGACTTTGGCTATGCCAAGCCCTTTTCCTGCGGCTGGTGGGCCATTGACCGGGACGGTGTCATGTACCGGATCCTGGAGCTTTACGGCTGCACAGGAGAAGCGGATGTGGGTGTCCGCTGGACACCGGACCGGCAGTTTGCGGAAATTGCCAGGATGGAAAAGGAGCACCCCTGGCTCAAAGGAAAACGGATCCTGGGGGTGGCAGACCCGGCTATTTGGGATGCCTCCCGGGGGGAGAGCATAGCGGACACCGCCATGCATTACGGGGTGTATTTCACACCGGGAGACCATCAGCGCATCCCCGGCTGGATGCAGTGCCACTACCGGCTGCAGTTTGACGAAAACGGCTATGCCCGGTGCTACATTTTTGACACCTGCCGGGACTTTATCCGAACCGTGCCCCGGCTGCTGTTTGACAGCAGCCGCCCGGAGGATCTGGACACATCCATGGAGGATCATATTGCCGACGAGTGGCGCTATCTGTGCATGGCAAGGCCTATCCGACCACTGGAGCTGCCCGGGGACAGAGTCCTGCAGGCAGATCCGCTGAGATAACAGGAACTTTAAAATGGAGGAAACTATGGAAGAAAGATTAGAACCGATGCAGCCGGTGGGACAGGAGCAGGTCAAAGAATTCCTGCGGATCCTGCAGGCATATAAGGCGGGAAAAAACGCCACGGAAAGGCGGATCCTTTCCAGTGAGAACTGGTGGAAGCTGCGCAATACCCTGGAGGAAAAACGAGACGGTGCCACCAATGCCGATGGCTTTACCAGCCGCTCCGGCTGGCTGCACAATGTGATCGTCAGCAAGCATGCCGACGCGGTGGAGGCCTACCCCGAGCCCAACATTCTGCCCCGGGAGCAGTCGGATACTGCTCTGGCCGGGTGCCTGTCGGCCATCATTCCCTGTGTGCTGGAGCAGACCCACTTTGAGCAGACCTATTCCGATGTGATGTGGCAGAAGCTCAAGACCGGAACGGGTGTTTACAAGGTAGTTTGGGACGGCAGCAAGCTGGGTGGCCTGGGGGACATTGCCATCGAGCGGGTGAATCTTCTGAACCTGTACTGGGAGCCGGGGATCACCGATATCCAAAGGAGCCGGTATCTGTTCCACACCGAGCTGTGCAGTAAGGAGGAGCTGCAGCAGATGTATCCGGTGCTGCAGGGAAAGCTCCGGGGCAGCAGCTTTGTGTCCACCCGCTTTTTGTACGACGATGTGGTAAACGATACGGACAAGGCCACGGTGATCGATGTGTACTACCGCAAGCGCACCGGTGGAAAGACGGTGCTGCATTACTGCAAATTTGTGGACGATACGGTGCTCTATGCCACGGAAAACGATGCTTCTCCCGGTGTGGATATTTTGGGAAATCCCAAGCCCGCACCTGCCCAGGCGGGGCTTTACGACCACGGCAACTATCCGTATGTATTTGACACCCTCTATCCCATTGAGGGAAGCCCCTGTGGCTACGGCTTTGTGGATCTGTGCCGCAATCCTCAGACGGAGATCGACCTTTTGAAGACGGCCTTTGTGAAAAATGCCCGGGTAGGAGCTGTTCCCCGGTATTTCTCCCGGGTGGATGGCAATGTCAATGAGGAGCAGTTTCTGGATCTGGAGCAGGCCCTGGTGCAGGTCAGCGGCAATGTGGACGAAGCCACCCTGCGGCGCATCGAGCACAAAAGCCTGGACGGAAATTATATTGCCCTGCTGGACCGGACGGTGGACGAGCTGCGTCAGACCAGCGGCAATACCGAGGCCAGCACCGGTGCCACCGGCTCCGGTGTCACTGCGGCCTCTGCCATTGCAGCCCTTCAGGAGGCTGCCGGAAAGGGCAGCCGGGATGCTACCTTCAATTCCTACCGGGCCTTTGCCGGGGTGGTGGAGCTGTGCATTGAGCTGATCCGTCAGTTTTACGAGATGCCCCGGCAGTTCCGGATCACCGGACGCTACGGTGTGCAGCAGTTCGTCACCTTTACCAATACCGGTCTGTTGCCCCAAAAACAGGACATGGGCTTCCGGCTGCCGGTGTTTGACATCAAGATCTCTGCCCAGAAGAAAAATGTCTACACAAAGGTCAGCCAAAATGAGCTGGCGCTGCAATTTTTTAAGCTGGGCTTCTTTGAGCCGGGGCGGGCGGACCAGGCGCTGACCTGCCTGGAAATGATGGATTTTGACGATAAGGACCGGATGATGCAGCTGATTTCCGGAAACGCGGCAATGGAGAAAAAGCTGAAGCAGTACATGGGCATGATCACAGAGCTTGCCCCCTCCCTGCAGGGGAGAGTTGCCGCGGACCTGGAGGCCCTCACCGGCAGAAAGCCCCAGCCGGGTAAGGTGACCCTTCCGCAGCCGGATCTTTTGTCCGGGGTGCAGCAGCCGGAGCATGTCCGGGTACGGCAGGCCAGGGAGCAGGCAAGAAATGCCGCGCAGCCCGGGGTATAAGGAGGTAAGCCATGATCACAGTAACCTATCTTCGGCATAAGCATCTGCTGCAGGTCAAGGGTCATGCTGGCTTTGCCCAAAGGGGGCAGGACCCGGTGTGTGCCGGGGTGTCTTCCCTGGTGCTGACCCTGGCTGCCAATGTGGCGGAGCTGGTGAGCTGGTCCTTTGCCACAGCGCCGGTGCTCCGGTTGGAAAATGGCTTTGCAAGGATCCGATGCCGCCCCAAACAGGGCAGAAGGCCCATCGTCACCCTGGTGTATGACACGGTGTGCACAGGCTTTGCACTGCTGCACACCCTTTACCCGGAGTATGTTTGCTACCGGGTGTTTACCGGGGAAAAGCCCCGTCAGAAGGAAGATTCACAAAGCGTCGCCGGCTGAACCGGCAGGAGGAAACTATGAAGAGGAAAAACAATTTGCTGCAGCTGTTTGCAATGGACGGCAGCGCGGCGGATACGGGCGTAACAGGTGCTGACGCCGGGCACACGGAGCTTGCTGCGCAGGGCGATTCCGCAGCACTTCGTCGGGCGGAGTCTGCCATCCCCTCCGGGCGGGCAGAAGCTGTGCAGGACGCCGCTGCACAAGGATCAAAGGAGGAAGCAGAGCATTTGACCTGGGAAAAGATCAAAGCCGATCCCCGGTTCAACGAGAAAATGCAGCAGCTGGTGCAGGCCAGGCTGAAAACGGTAAAAAAAGCCCAAACAGACCTGGATACCCTGACGCCTGCGCTGCAAAGCCTTGCCGGAGATTACGGCATGGACCCGGAGAAGCTGGATTATGCCGCGCTGACAGAGGCGATCCTTTCCAAGAAGCAGGCAGCGTCTGTTCCACCTGCGCGACAGACTGCGCCCCAGGGTGCAGAGGTGGAAAGAAATGTCCGCTCGGAAGGGGCGCTTCGCAGGCACTTTGACGCTCTGGTAGAGCAGGCAGCGGTGCTTCGGCAGCGGATCCCGGATTTCGATCTTGCAAAGGAACTGCAGGACCCTGCTTTTTTGCGGCTTACCGCCCCCCATGGGGGCGTGAGTGTGGAGCATGCCTACTACACGCTCCACAGAGACCGGCTGCAGCAGGAGACCGCGCAGCAGATCTCCAATGCCATCCGTGCAGGCACTCTGCGGCCCAGAGAAAACGGTACAGGCAGACACGGGCCTTCTCTGACCGCCTTTGATTACAGAAACGCCGGACGGGAGCAGCGGGAAGCCTTGAAAAAGGCGATCCGGGCTGCCGGGGCCCGGGGAGAAAAACTCTACCCGGGTGAAACAGGATTGTAAGCCCCCGATTTGCGGGGCGACCCACATCATTGAAGGAGGAAACATTATGGAAAGAACCATCAACCTTTTGCAGCTGTTTGCCCAGGCGGGCACAACTGTCAACGTCAGCAGCGGTACGGTAAATGCCTATGATGAAACCAAGCAGGCAAGCAATGCCCTGTCCGGTGAGCTGAAGAGCTTTTACGATACCGAGCTGCTGGAAAATGCCAGAGCAGAAATGTACTTTGCGCAGTTTGCAAAGCGGCAGGCACTGCCTGCCAACCACGGAACCACTGTGGAGTGGCGCAAGTGGAACACCTTCGATAAGGCTTCCAAGCTGGAAGAGGGTGTGATCCCCAGCGGTCAGAAGTTCGGCATGAGCTCCAAGACCGCCACTGTGGAGCAGTACGGCACGTATGCAGCCATCTCCGATAAGCTGGAGATGCGGGCCTATGACGACATCATCCTGGGTGCTACCGAGGAAATGGGCGCTTCCGCTGCGGAGACCCAGGAGACCCTGATCCGGGATGCGCTGCTGACCAACACCAATGTTTGGTACTGCGACAATATTTCCCTGCCTGAGGGCACACTGATCGACACCCCCGAGGACCCCTCCGGGATGCACGGCTCTTCCGAGAGCATGAGCCTGCTGACCCCGGACATGGTGGCCAAGGCGGTGACCAAGCTGCGCAAGGACAGAGTGCCCACCATTGGCGGCAAGTACTATGCCATCATCCATCCCAGCGTGGCTTACGATCTGCGTAAGTGCGACCAGTGGATCGAGGCCCACAAGTACTGCGCCCCCGGTGAGATCTTCAACGGTGAGATCGGTGAGCTCCATGGCTGCCGGTTCATCGAAAACGTCTTTGCCCCTGTGCTGGGCGGAGAATATGCCAATGAAGACGGCGGTGTGACCTATGCTACCTATTTCTTTGGCAAGGATGCCTTCGGCATCATCGATCCCGAGGGCGGTGCCCTGGAAATGATCGTCCATGACAAGAGCCAGATCGGTGGTCCTCTGAACCAGTTCTCCACCATTGGCTATAAGCTGGAGACCAACGGTGCTACGGTGCTTTACACCGAACGCATCCTGCGTCTGATGAGCTGCTCCAGCTTCTCTTCCACTGACGAGCCCAACTGATCTTTCGTACCCGGAGGCGGCAGCGCCGCCTCCGGAGGAACAACCCATAAGGAGGAAATGAAATGAGTAAGACAACCACACGGGTAAAGGTATTTATCCCCCGGGGCGCATCCAATGAGGACCCCAATCTGTTTGTCAGTGTCAACGGTGTCAACTATCTGCTGCCCAAGGGCAGAGAGTCGGAGGTGCCCCAGGCGGTGGCACGGGAGATCCAGCGCGCCATGAAGGCCCAGGAGCTGCAGGACAGACACCGTGACAGCCTGCTCAGCGCAGGTATGTGATGGAAAAGGTGGGATAGACATGACCCTTATGGAGGCGATCCATCAGATCGATGCGCTTAAGCACAATACCTGCACCTATGCACAGAAGGTGACATGGCTGTCTCAGCTGGATGCACTGACGAAAACCATGATCCTGGATGCCGGGAAAGCGGCAAAGACGGTCTTTTCCGGCTACGACGAAACAACACCGGCAGATACCCCGCTGCTGATCGGTGCGCCCTTTGAGGAGGTGTACCGCTACTGGCTGGAGGCCAGGATCGATTATGCCAACGGGGAATTCACCCGGTATAACAACGCAAATGCGATGTTTCAGACGGTGTGGCAGCGGTTTGCGGATCACCACCTGCGAACTGCCGCCGCATCCAAAGAAAACAATCGTTTCCACTAAATCAAATGTGCCGGAACGGGGCTTCCGTGGGAAAGCACCGTTCCGGCAAAACTCAGAAAGGAGGGGGTATCGTGGAGTATCCCAATCTGCGCGCACCGTCCCAGACCAGGCAGATGATCGATGTGTTTGGCGGCTATAACCACAGCCTGCGCATTGGGGACGGGGAGTTTTACCAGATGCAGAATATGTCTTCCGACGGCTATCCGGTGCTGATGCCCCGCAAACCCAGACGCACCTACCGGAGGGAGCTGCTGGATCCCCAGGGGCTGGCCTTTAAAAATGCCCTGTGCTATACCCTGGCAAGTCCTATGTCTCCCAATATGGGATTCTTTTGCCTGGGAAATATCAACGAGGAGCAGCCCCTGCGCTTTAAGTCAAGCCTCACTGGAATCCGTATGATCTCCATGGGCGCGTATGTGATCATTCAGCCCTGCAATATGTGGTTCAACACGGCAAAATATGATCCCGGGCAGGAAGTAAGCACCGAAACGGACCGATACGGTGCAGTGGAAGCTTCCTGGACCCTTGCTGCCGGGGTAACGGCAGTGTTTTCTCCCTGCAGGGCGGACGGCACAGTGTACACAGAAGCAGAATTGCCGGAAGAAAAGCCCCAGGCACCGAAAAACGGAGACCTGTGGCTGGACGGCGACCAGCTGAAGCAGTGGACCGGCACCCAGGAGGAGGGGCTGTGGACTACGGTCAGTACCACCTATGTGCGGGTGGATGCCCCTAAAATCGGCGTGCATTTTCGAAAATACGACGGTGTGGAGCTGAAGGGGTTGGAAGCTCCGGAGCTGGCCGGGCTGAATGGGGCAAATATCATCTGGGCCCTGGAGGAGGGGAGCGTGGTGATCCAGGGCTTTCTTAAGAAAAGCATCACCCTGGAAGAGCAGGGATTTTCCTTAAAGCGGGAGATGCCGGAGATGGACTATGTCATCGAGTGCGGCAACCGCCTGTGGGGCTGCCGCTACGGCAAAAACAAGGCCGGGCAGGTGGTCAACGAGATCTACTGCTCCAAGCTGGGAGACTTTACAAACTGGAGCTGCTTCATGGGCATTTCCACAGACAGCGCCACTTTGCAGCTGGGCAGCGACGGTCCGTTTACCGGAGCGGTCTGCTATATGGGCTATCCCATCTTTTTTAAGGAGAATGTGCTGCACAAGGTCTATATCAGCCCCAACGGTGCCCACCGTGTTGCCGATACCCCTTGCCAGGGGGTGCAGCCGGGGTGCAGCAAGAGCCTGGCAGTGGTGGGGGATACGCTGCTGTATAAAAGCCGCAACGGTATCATGGCCTATGACGGGTCTGTGCCGGTGGCGCTGCCGTCGGTATTCGGAAATGAACGCTATACCGATGCGGTTGCAGGGGCATTTGGAAGAAAATACTACATCAGCATGACAGATGAAAGGGACGATCCGCACCTGTTCGTCTACGACACGGAAAAGGGCCTGTGGCACCGGGAGGATGCCCTGCGGGTCCGGGACTTTGCAGCCGGGGAAGGAAAGCTCTATGCCATCGTGGACAATGCCATTCTGATCCTGGCAGGTGACGATGCACCGGGGGAGGAAACGGTGGATTGGTCCGTGCAGACAGGGCAGATCGGGATGTACTCTCCGGACCGGAAGTATCTGTCCCGGCTGAATGTGCGCCTTTGGCTGGAAGCCGGGGCGACGGCAGCGCTGTATGTGCGCTGCGATTTTTCCGATGCCTGGGAGCATTTGTACACAGCCACCGGAAACGGCTTGGGAAGCTTCGATATTCCGGTGCGTCCAAAGCGCTGTGACCATTTTTACCTTCGGCTGGAAGGAAGCGGGCAAGGAAAGCTGTATTCCATCACCAAAACCGTAGAACAGGGGAGTGAAGTCCCATGAGTCAGAGATTTCGGCTTCCCCGGCTTCATGCCGGTACCCAGGAGGAAAAGCTGGAGCAGCTGCGCAGCTATCTGTATCAGCTGGCGGAGCAGCTGAATCAGCTGACAGACGGACTTTCCTTCGGTGAGCAGACGGAAACGGCAGAGGCACTGCTTGATCGCACCAAGCAGCTGCTTTTGTACTCTGCTGATTTTACCAATGCCCTGAAGAACCAGCTGCAAAACACCTTCGTCCAAAGAACGCAGCTGGAGCAGGGACAGGTCACGTTGGTGGGACCGTTCAACGGAATGTATCTGCAAACCGGCAGCGTGGATGCAGAGGGCATTTTCCGTATCCATACACGGTTTTCTACCTTTTATGAAGGGGATGGTCAGCAGGTGTTTTTCCTCTTCGGCACGGACGGTGTGGACCCGGTCCATACCGCACTGCTGGTGGAGGGAGACGGAACCTGGAGCTGTGACATGGAGACTCTGCAGATCACCACCGAGGACGATACGGCCACCGTGCAGATCACAGCCCGGACCCAGGGGGCGTATTTCACGGTCCTTTCCGCAGCTCCCTTTACGCTGAACTGACCCAATGTGCAAAAATTGGGCGGTTATCAACAAAAACAGCGGGCGGAGACCATCCGCCCGCACACAATAAGGAGGAGACCATGAGCTATAAACAGATCAGCCTCGGATCCCGGGACGCGGGATCTGACGGTGAAGTAAAAAAAGTCCAGCAGCTGCTGAACAGCACCGGAAAATTCAATCTGGAGGAGGATGGGATCTACGGTGTCCAAACGCAAAATGCCGTCAAGACCTACCAAAAGGCGAACAATCTGGCGGCAGATGGGATCGTAGGAGAGCAGACCTGGTCCAAGCTGCTCCAGGGGGATGCACCCCAAACCTCTCCGGACAGCAGCACAGATGCCGGGGACACGCTGACCCCGGCCCCGACCCCGGAGGACTATGCAGCCCGGATGGAAGCGCTGTATCAGAAATGG
>JAZSER010000060.1:0-29215 GCA_045531815.1 Faecousia sp.
GTGGCTGACGAACTGCCCAATGAATTTATTAAACTTCTAAAAGATCAAATTCGGAAGATCCGTCCGGATGCCCTGCTCATCGGCGAAGTTTGGGAGGATGCCTCCAACAAGATCGCCTACGGTAAACGCTGCCGGTATTTCACCGACGCCGTACTGGACAGCGTGATGAATTACCCCTTCCGCACCGCCATTTTAAATTATCTTCGGGGGAACGACGACGGAAGCGGTTTCGCTAACCAGGTGATGACACTACTGGAAAACTATCCCTCTCAGGTAATACAGTGCAATATGAACATGCTGGGAACTCATGACACCCCCCGGATTCTCACCGCGCTGCTGGATGATTTTGACGGCAGACGGGAACAACTGGCTGTAAGAAAATTCTCTCCAAAGCAGCTGCAGGAGGCGAAGGCATTGCTTGCTACCGCTTCGTTGATCCAGTTTACGCTACCCGGCAGTCCCAGCATCTACTACGGAGATGAAGCCGGTATGGAAGGCGGCAAAGATCCCTTTAACCGCCGCACTTATCCCTGGGGCAAGGAAGATCCGCAGCTGCTGGCGCATTTTACCGCTTTGGGTCAGCTGCGAAAGCAGTGCAACCCCCTGCGCACCGGCGGTATCACCTTTTTTGAAGCTGCAGACGGTCGTCTGGGGTATGCCCGTAGCTGTGAAGAGGACAAAGTTCTGATTTATGTAAACCATTCAACAGAGTCCTGGGAGATCCCCGGCGCACCTATCCTGTTTTCCCGGGGCTGCGCGCAGACCGCCCCCGGCATCCTGCGCCTGGCACCTATGGGCTTCTGCATCACGGAGGGATAATGCATGGAAAAAGAAAGCGTTGTTACCGGCTACTGCCGGCAGCTTGACAGCAGCCGCATGGTATGCATTGCCGCCCAGGACGGAGAATTGACCGAGGTGGATTGTGCCTTTGAATCCTGCGCCTACGCCCCCGGCTGCCCTGTAGCAGAAAAGATCCGGCAATTTCTCCAGGAAGCTTAAACCAATACCCGGCATTGGCTGCTGCCAATGCCGGGTCTTTTTATAACTTTATTATCGATATATGAATACTTTTTTAATAAAATGCACCGTTTTTACAATTTTTTAATAGACATTTGTTTAAAAGCACTGTATTATTAATTCGTTATGTATTTTTCTATTCTCAGTTTCAGCAAGAGGTGATACTTATGGCAGTTTCCTTTTTTGGCGGTATTCACCCCAAAGAAAACAAGTTCTATGCCCAGGATTGCAAGACGCAGGACTTTCCGGCACCGGACCTGGTTGTGATCCCCATGTCCCAGCATATCGGTGCCCCCTGTCTGCCCCTGGTGAAAAAGGGCGATCCTGTCACCGTGGGTCAAAAGCTGGGTGACAACGAAGGGCTTTGCGTACCTGTCCACGCATCTGTTTCGGGTACTGTGAAGTCTGTGGAAATGCGTCCCCACAGCAGCGGCACTATGGTCATGAGCGTGGTCATTGAGAACGACCACCAGGATACCCTTTGTCCGGACATCCACCCCCGTACCCAGCAGGAGGCAGACGCACTCTCCCGGGACGAATTGATGCAGATCATCCGGGAGGCCGGTATCGTCGGCATGGGCGGTGCTGCCTTCCCCACCCATGTGAAGCTCGGCTCCGCCATGGGAAAAGTGGATACCATTATTGTAAATATCTCGGAATGTGAGCCCTACATCGTGGCAGACGACCGGCTTTGCCAGGAATATCCCGAAGAATTGATCTCCGGTCTGAAGATCATCATGAAGATCCTTGGTCTGGATACGGCACATATTGCCATGGAGGACAACAAAGCTGCCGCTGCCGATGTGCTGCGGCAGGTGCTTGACCCGGAAAGCGGGATCTTGCTGGATGTTCTGCCTGCTATGTATCCCCAGGGTGCGGAAAAGCAGCTGATCCAGGCCATTACCGGTCGGCAGATCCCTTCCGGTGGCCTGCCTGCCAGTGTTGGCTGTGCGGTATTCAATGCCGCCACCTGCAAGGCTATCCATGACGCAGTGTACCAGGGCATGCCCCTGGTCCGCCGGATCGTTACTGTCTCCGGTGATGTGGTGATGGTGCCGAAAAACCTGATGGTCCCCATTGGATGCAGCTTTAACGATCTTTTGGAGGCTGTGGGCCACAGGCAGAATCCCTACAAGGTCCTTTCCGGCGGTCCTATGATGGGTGCTGCCCAGTACGACCTGGCTGTGCCTGTGATCAAAGGCTCTAATGCCGTTACCATTCTGGGTGAGCAGAACCGCTGCTACATCGACGATCCCAGCTGCATCCGCTGCGGACGCTGCCTGGATGTATGCCCCATGCATTTGATGCCTGTGAATCTTTACCGGGCGGTGCGCTCCGCAGACCCCGTGCAAATGTGCGATGAAAATCTGATGGATTGCATTGAATGCGGCTGCTGTGCCTACACCTGTCCTGCCGGCATTCCCCTGGTCCAGGCATTCCGTACCGGCAAGCATAAGGTCCGCCAGGCTGCCGCCAGCAAGTAAGAAGGGAGTGGAAATCATTGGCGCAAATGAAATACTATTATGAGCTGACGGTCTCCAGCTCCCCCCATGTCCATGCCCCGGTGAGCACGCAAACCATTATGCGGGATGTGCTTATCGCACTGGCACCGGCTTTGGCAGGAAGTGTTTTCTTCTTCGGACTGCGGGCACTGCTGGTCACGCTGATCTCCGCAACGGGCTGTGTGTTCTTTGAATGGGCATGGTGCAAGCTCAGAAAGAAGCCCAGCAAGGTCTATGACCTGTCTGCCCTGGTCACCGGTGTGCTTTTGGCATTCGTGTGCCCGGTGACGATCCCCTACTGGTGCATCCTGATCGGTGACTTCTTTGCCATCATCGTCGTCAAGCAGCTCTTTGGCGGCATTGGCAAAAACTTTGTAAACCCCGCCCTGGCGGCCCGGGCATTTCTGTTCAGCTGGCCGGTACTTATGAGCAACTGGGTGAAGGTTGGCTTTGAAAACGCTGCAGGTCTTTTCTCCACTGCGGATGCCATCACCGCTGCAACACCCCTGGCTGCCATGCACCGGGGTCAGCTGCCGGAGGAAAGCCTTATGGATCTGTTCCTTGGCAACATTGGCGGCTGTATCGGTGAGACCTCTGTGCTGTTGCTACTGGTAGGTCTTGTGTATCTGCTGCTGCGGAAAGTCATCACCCTTCGGATCCCCCTTTCCTTTATGGGTACAGTGGCAGTGCTTGCCCTGCTGTTCCCCCAGGGAAACGATCCTCTCCGGTGGTGCGCTGCCCAGCTGTGCTCCGGCGGCCTTGTATTGGGTGCGGTCTTTATGGCCACCGACTATGTTACCAGCCCTGTCACCAAGCTGGGACAGGTGCTCTTCGGTATGGGCTGCGGTGTTCTGACGGTGGTGATCCGCTATTTTGGCGGCTACAACGAAGGTGTCAGCTATGCCATTTTGGTGATGAACTGCTGTGTTGTTCTGCTGGACCGTATCGGCAGACCCAAGAAGTTCGGCACAGGAAAGGGGGCTGCAAAATGAAACAGGTTTTGAAGCTCTCTGTTACCCTCTTTTTGATCACAGCCTTTGTTGCTGCTGCTTTGGCAGGGGTCAACGCGTTTACAAAAGCTCCCATCGCTGCAGCCAGGGAAGAAAAAACCAACCGGGCCATTCTTGCCCTGTTTCCCCAGGGCACAGAGGTTCGTCAATTAACCGAAACGGAATACACCGATGCCAGCGGCATGGTAAACACCGTGTTTTCCACCTCCGACGGATGGGCTGTGGAGGTGCATCCTGCCGGCTTTGGCGGTGAGATCACCCTGATGGTGGGCATCACCCAGGACCAAAAGGTTTCCGGCATCCAGGTGATCTCCCATGCCGAGACCCCCGGCCTCGGAGCCATCGCTGCCGCAAAAAACGCAGCAGGCACAGCCTTCCGGGATAGCTTTGTGGGTGCGGATGGGCAAGCAGCTCTGGGCGTTGGGGATATCGATGCCCTTTCCGGTGCTACCATTACCTCTCAGGCCATTGTAGACGGTGTGAATGCAGCACTGTCCTGCCAGATTCAGGAGGCCCCGCAATGAATATGAAAAAACAATTTACGGAAGGTCTTCTGACCAAAAACCCAGTGCTTGTGCAGCTTTTGGGTATGTGCTCCACCCTGGCCATTACCACCAGCCTGTTTAACGGCATCGGTATGGGTCTGAGCGTGACCGTTATTTTGGTTTGCTCCAACATTCTCATCTCCGCGTTGCGGAAGGTGATCCCCCCGCAGATCCGTATCGCTGCCTACATCGTGATCATTGCAGGCTTTGTGACCATTGTGGATCTTCTGCTGCAGGCCTTCCTGCCGGCTCTGGCAGAAAGTCTGGGTGTGTTTATCCCGCTGATCGTTGTGAACTGCATGATCCTGGGACGGGCCGAGGCCTTTGCCTCCAAAAACGGTGTGGTGGCCTCTGCGCTGGACGGCATCTTCCAGGGAATCGGCTACACCGTAGCTCTGGTGATCATGTGCGTGATCCGGGAGCTTTTGGGCGCAGGCACCTTCGGCGGCGGCATCCTCTGCGGCGGTGAGGGCATCCGGATCATCCCGGAGGGCTACCCCGCTATGCAGATGATCATGCCGGTGGGCGGCTTTTTGACCCTGGGCTTTGTGATCGCCGGTTCACAGTGGCTGATGAAGCGGCTTGAGCGCCGCAAGAAGGAGGCTGTGAGATAATATGGCATATATGCAATCTCTTCTCGGCATCCTGCTTTCTGCTATTTTGACCGAGAATTTCATCTTGGTTAAGTTCTACGGCATTTGCCCCTTTATGGGCGTTTCCAAGAAAACTGATACCGCCCTGGGTATGGGCATGGCGGTGACCTTTGTTATGGCCATCGCTGCCGCTGCCTGCTGGGCAGTGGACCGCTACATCCTCCAGCCCCTGGATCTGGGCTATATGCAGACCGTTGCCTTCATACTTGTCATCGCATCCATCGTGCAGGTGGTGGAGATGTTTTTGAAAAAGAGCGTACCTGCCCTTTATCAGGCACTGGGCATTTTTCTTCCCCTGATCACCACAAACTGCGCGGTTTTGGGCGTGGCGCTTGTGAATGTGCAGGAGGGCTACGATTTCCTGCAAAGTGTGGTCAACGGCACCTGCGGCGGTTTGGGCTTTACCCTTGCCATTGTGCTGTTCGCCTCTGTCCGGGAGCGGATGGATGAATCCGATTGTCCGGAGGCCTTCAAGGGCTACCCCCTGGCACTGATCGCTGCCGGCCTCATCGCATTGGCATTCATGGGCTTCTCCGGCCTGCGTTTCTTCTGAGGAGGTTGGAATTATGGTTGAAATTTTAATAGCCATCGGCATTCTTGGCGGCTTGGGTCTTCTGTTCGGTGTGATCCTGGCTGCCGCCTCCAAGATCTTTTATGTCAAGACCGATGCCCGGCTGTCCCAGCTGATGGATGCCCTCCCCGGCGCAAACTGCGGCGGCTGTGGGTATGCCGGCTGCGCTGCCTATGCAGAAGCTGTTCTGCAGGGTACAGCGCCCATCGGCGCCTGCGCCTCCGGCGGCAACGAATGTGTGCAGCAAATGTCTGCTGTCATGGGTATCGAGGCGGTTGAGATGACACGAAAGGTCGCACTGGTCCGCTGCTCCGGCTACCGCCGAACAGACGAAAACGGCAAGCGGGTCGGTGTGCGGATCAAGGGCATCTACGAAGGTCTGCAGGATTGTCTTGCCGCCTCCAAGGTCGCCGGCAATGGCCCTACTGTCTGCAAATTCGGCTGCCTGGGCTTTGGCAGCTGCGTCCGGGTATGTCAGCACGATGCCCTGTCCATTGTGGACGGCATTGCAAAGGTAGATGAAGAAAAATGCATCGGCTGCATGGCCTGTGCCCAGGTCTGTCCCCGGAATCTCATCACCGCGGTGGATTACGGCAGCCACACCATCATCGCCTGTGCTTCCCATGCCAAGGGTTCTGTAACCGTCCGGGGCTGCACACAGGGTTGTGTCGGCTGCGGTGTGTGCACCCGGACCTGTCCGGAGAAGGCCATCCGTGTGGATCAGAATCTTGCTGTGATCGACTACAGCAAGTGCATTGGCTGCGGATTGTGCGCAACGGTTTGTCCCAAGCATCTGATCCTCAGTTCTGTGGAAGATCCTTCCAAATCAGAAGCTGCACAGCAGGTATAACAAATGTCCGGAGCGTTTCGCTCCGGACATTATTCGTCCAAACCAAGGATCTCTTTTGCGTTGGCATCCATGTCTGCCAAAAATGCCGGGCCAAGGGCTTTTCCAATGACCTGCAGCGCCTGCTCCATGTCCGGCTTTCGGCTGCCCATATTGTGGCAATCTGTTCCCAGGAAGGAAATATTGCCTGCAGCAAGCTGCCGCAGGATCCACCTTCTTCTAAAGCTGTGGGCAAAGATACTGGCATTGCACTGCATATACACGCCGCCGGATATCAGCTTTTCTGCGTATTTGCGCATCTGATCCCGTCGCAAATACCGGTCCACATGGGCAAGCACCGCTGTGACACCCAAGCGCTCCGGAAGGGAGCAGACCTCATTGACGATCCTGTCCGACCAGGGAGTAAAGGGCATCTCCACCAACAGCAGCCCGGAATTGCCGATCTGCATGGCTGTCAGCTCCTGGCAGGTGGACATTCCTTCAAAATAGGCTACCTCTGCGCCCAGAAGCACCGACAGGCAGGGACGCTCACAGCAAAGGGTTTCCCAGGATTCTGCTCTGCGGGCCAGAAATTCCTCCGGGGTGTCCTGGACGGCATAAAAATGCGGTGTAGCTGCCACGGTTTTCACGCCTTGCTTCTTCAGCAGCTGCAGAAGCTGAACAGACTCCCGGACGCTGGCGCTTCCGTCGTCCATCTTTGGCAAGATATGGGTATGTAGATCAATCATTTTTAATCACCGGGGACAGTATACCATACCCCCGGCAGGAAATCAACTTTTCTTCACCCTTGCCCTTTGATTGACAAGCACCGGGAAACAGAGTATAATAATAAAACATGTTCAACCACTAAATACAGAAAGGAATCCCAAGGATGAAACGAGTTATCACCTATGGCACCTTCGATCTGCTGCATTACGGGCATTTGAACCTGCTGCGCAGAGCCAAGGCACTGGGCGACTACCTGGTGGTGGCACTTTCCACAGACGAGTTTAACTGGAATGAAAAGCAGAAAAAATGCTACTTCACATATGCCCAGCGCAAAGAGCTGCTGGAGGCACTGCGGTATGTGGATCTAGTGATCCCGGAGGACAACTGGGAGCAGAAGCGTACCGATGTCCACGATTACCACATCGACACCTTTGTGATGGGTGACGATTGGGAGGGCAAATTCGACTTTCTGAAGGAGGAAGGCGTCGAGGTGGTCTATCTGCCCCGCACCCCCGAGATCAGCACCACACAGATCAAAACCGACCTGCACAAATAACAGATTCCCGCGGATCCGTTGGATCCGCGGGAAGTTTTATTTGATTGCTTTTAGGATTTGCATCAGCTTTTTCCGGTAGATCACCGCCAGGAGTAAAAGGATCAGTACAATTGCGTACCGCACCAAGGTCAGCCGGTAAGTCAGCAACATCACCAGCATGACCCCCAGCACCAAAGCACTGCAGCCCAGGATCACGCCATGGTCATACAGCGGCGTTTTCTGCCCCATAGCGCTGCGCAAAACCCGCATATACGCAATGTAGTGCATAAGCGCCAGCAGGATATAGCATGCCAGGGTGGTGTATCCTGCGGCATAGTAGCCAAAGAGCTTGATAAAAACATAATTCAGCGCAATATTTGCAGCTGCAGCTGTACAGCTGGCCAATGCCATAGTCCCAGTCTTCTGGAAGTAATACTCCACATTGCAAAAGGTTGTGTAAACAAACACAAAATACACCGAAGCGGCAATGGGTGGGATCACCCAAACCGCATCCGTATAGCTCTTTCCCGCAAAAAGCAGGATCACCTCAGGGGCAAAGCACATGGTCAGAATGCACAACACCGCCACCAGCAAAAAAAGTGGCCTGGAGGCAGAGCGGATATCCGCCTGCTTTTCCGCCTTAAGGCTCTTGTAAATATAAGGCGTCAGACTGTTGTTGATGGCTACCATCACCAGATTGATCACCGTGGAAATGGTATAGGCAACGCTGTAAAAGGCTGCCTGGGAAGAGCCTACCATCTTTCCGATCATGATCCTGTCCGATTGGTTCAGCACATAATTGGACAGGTAATGCGGGATCAGCGGCAGATTGAAAACCAGGGCATAGCGCCAGTATTCTTTGTGAAAAAAGCGCTTACCCCTGCGAAAGATCAGAACAAACAGGCTGCCGGCAAACAGCGCCTTTGCACAAACATCGGTATAGACCCGGGCTTCCAGCTTGCTGTCCGTGCACATCACCGCCACTGCGCCCAAGCCAAGGCTCAGCGCTGACTGCAGCAGTGTGATCAGCACATATTTACGGTATTTATAGTCAAACCGCTGCCGTGCTGCCCAAAATTCCAGCGCCGGCATGGTCAGCAGCTCCACAAACATCGCTGCCATCAGCGCATGGGTCAGTTCAAAAAACCGGTTGAAGTAGTCCGCAAACAGCAAATACAGCCCGCCAAAGCAGCAGGTGATCACCGTGGTCAAGCCCAGCAAGGAAGAAGTAAAGCTGTCAGCATCCTTTTCATAGGTGATAAGACCCTTATTGTAGGAATTCATAAAGATATTCAACGATGTGAATATCAGAATAATGCTGTACCAGGACTGAAAGATCGCAAAAGAGCCATACTGCTCCTCTGTCATGATCCGTGTAAAGATCGGGGTTGCCAGCAGCGCCAGGCCCTTATTCAGCACATTGCAGACCGTGTACCACAAAGAGGCCTTCACCGGTTCTGCCAAATTCCGATAGCCCCTGAGCTTATCCAATAATGCCATTTATTTCTCCAATTTCAAAATCTCAACGATTCGGCGGCAGCTCTGCCCGTCACTATGGGCAAACAGCTGCTGTGTCAGAGCTCTGCGCTGCTTAGCATAGGGGTCTTCCCCGGCACAAACCGCTTTCAGAAATCCAAAGAACTCCTCAAACTGATAGATTTTATGTCCCACCAGGTACGCTTCCAGATCGTCCACCGAAAAGCCCCGGGTGTAGCTCTCCATATCCGAGAGCACATAGCCCACCGGTCGGTCCAGCAGCAGAAACGAGTATGCTATGGAAGAATAGTCACTGAGCAGCGCATCCACGTTCTTGAGCAGCCGGTAATTGTTGATCCCGTATGTCTTCATATCCTGTCCGGTGAGGATGCGGATGTTCTCACTGCCCCGCAGCCGCTCCACGGTGGAAAGGTCCTGCTTTGGATGGATCTTGATGATCAGCAGGCTGTTGGTCTTTTCCAAAAAGGCCTGGATCTTCTGAAGGTCCGCCTCTGTCTCCACCAAGGGAATGCCGAAGGGCTGCTCAACTGCAGAATCGTTCCGACGGAAACCGATCCCCTTGCGGAAGGTGGGCATCCACAAAAAAACTTTCTCATACTTCTTCTGTGTCAGCTTCTGCACCTCATTGGCAGATTCCTGCCAAAACACATCATGCTGAGGATATCCCACATGGATGAATCGTTCATCGGGCCATTTAATGTCGTACTGCTTTGCCAGAACAGGCGCGTAGGCTTCCGAAGGGGACAGGATATAATCAATGCTGTCCGGCAGACAGTACAGCCCCCGGACACTTTTCATGCTGACACCGCCGTGATCGCAAAACAGGGAGATCTGCTCCGGACGGGCCTTCTCCACCAGTTCATTGTCGGCAGACAAATATTTTGCTGTGCAGATCCGATACATTTTCTTTAAGCTGGGTCTGCGCAGCCAGTAAGTTTCAACGCTCTGGGGAAGCCCCTCAGGGCGGGGATGCTTCAGCAGCCAGACGATCTTATAGCGTCGGTCATAGCCCTCCCGGACCAGATAGTCATACAGTGCGCCACCGTTGGAATCAAAATCGTCGTGGCTTTCAATGACGATCGTGTCCTCCAGCGGCTTGTTCTTCACAAAAGGAAGAATCATCCACCGGAACAGAATGTCCAGCTTATACTGATAGATCACCTGAAAAGCACGCTTGACGCCCTTATCCCTCAGGTAGACAACAAGACCCATTGCAGCTCCCTCCTTATCAGCAGCTTTTTATTTGTGTTTATGGATAAGCGAAGAAAGACCCATCAGGCCAATCGCTTCCCCTCCGGCTCTTTCGGATTTGTCAGCCCCGGAAGCTGCGAGATCAGCACAAGGAACATGCCGATATAGTAGTAGTCCGTAGTGCTTTCAAACAGCATCAAAAGCAGTACCGATACAACGCAGGTGTTTGCAAAGGCACGGACCGCTTCCCTTTTCACGCTGCGTATGGGCCGCAGGAACTGATACATCATTGCGTAGAAGCATACACACAGCACGATACCGCCGTCTAAAAGCCGCTGCAGCAACTCGTTGTGGGCATAGTTGGTAGCCGTATCTGACCAGGACGGCTGCACCTGCACACCGTAAGCGCCGTAGCCAAACAGCGGTCTTTCCCAAATCGTCTGCAGTGCCTCACACCAAATGTGCGTTCGTCCGCTGATACTCAAGTTCTTCCCAAAGAACTCGTAAACACCGATTTGCGAGTAAACCATCAGCAGCACATTGAGAATCAGATACAGGATCAGATATGTCTTTTGCCCCAGCAGAAGGCATCGGCGGGCCTTGGGAACATACCACAGCAAAACGCCTAAAAACAGCACTGACAGCATCAGCTGACTGGCAGCCGTTCCGGACCAAAGCATAGATAACACCGATACGCCTGCCAAAAGGATCGGGTGCAGCCGTTCTTCCCCCATGATGATCTGCACCACAGCGATCACAATACCCAGTATGCCAAACATGGCACACACCTGTACATGCCCCAGATAATTCAAATGATACAAGCCGCTCAACCCATCCATGATCGGAGGGCAGAAAACTGTAATATTGAGCAGCATCACTGCAAAGAGGATGTTTCCGGTCACCCGCAGAAACCGCCTGCTGTCATAACGCAGGCACAGCAAGCTGAACAAATACAACGCCGGTGCGCCCAGCAGCTTTTGTATCCCCTCGGAAATTCCGCCCTGGGTCGCCAGGGTGATCCCCAGGAATAGCCCGTAGTATGCTATCACCGCAATGACCTGAGAACCGCCAAGCTGTCTCCTTTTCACCATTTCCAGCAGCACCAGCACAAAGATCGCCGCCATAGCAGGCAGCAGCCACAGGGTAAACAGAGTTTTGTGCCAGGGCCATGCCGCATCCAATCCCCTCGGGTGCAGGAAAGGGATCAGTATGAAATACATTATCATTTCAGCATGTGCCTGTGCAAACTGCATCAGCCTTGCCAACTGTTTTTTCATATGCCCCTCTCCTTTTTCATTTATTTTTCAAGCTTGTCCTTCAGCTTCTTGACTGCCAGGGTCAGCTTGGGCCCAAGCAATCCGGCAATCACCTTGCTGACCTTTCTGCGCAGCTGGGTGGACTTAGGCAGCCAGGAGCCGGCAAAATGGTGCAGTGTATAGGAATTCTCCGTAGGTACAAAGCGCTTGTTTACGAAATCGTAAGGACAAAAGTATTCCTTCGGGTATAAGGCAAAGCCATTGACCACCTGAAACGTATTGTCCAGCTTCAGTCCGTGTTCCAGACAGACCTGGCGAAACGGCACGATGTTTACCGTCAGGTCATAGCTTCCGTCCGGCAGGATAAAGCTGCGGTTCTCATAGCCGTCCAGCACCTGCTTGACCAGCGGCTGACCGGCAACACAGCCCATGATGCCTGTCAGCGGATTCTCATCCACCTCAAAGCCGGAAAAACCGTCATGCTGCAAGAACTCGTCCAGAGGCTTCAGGACCTCCACATCGGTATCCATGTAAACACCACCCTGGTGATAGATTGCATACAACCGAACGTAGTCAGAAACAAATGCCCATTTTTTCGCCTCATAAGCCTGCTTTACATAGAGATTGGAATTGATATCAAAGGTATCCTCATTCCACTCCACCAGCTCATAATCCGGACAGTGCTTCTTCCAGGACGCTATGTAGCGCTGGATCTGTTCAGACTTCGGATTGCGTCCGAACCAACAATAATGTATCTTCTTGGGGATCATATTATCACCTCATCTGATCTGACCAAATTCCAGAATATCCGCAATACGCTTGCAGGCAAAGCCATCGCCATAGGGATTGCTTGCGTGGGACATGGCATCGTAGGCAGCCTTATCCTCCAGCAACAGCTTAAAATTCTCATATATCACATTTTCATCCGTTCCCACCAGCTTCAGTGTGCCTGCAGCAATACCCTCAGGCCGCTCAGTGGTGTCTCGCATCACCAGCACAGGCTTGCCCAGGCTGGGTGCTTCCTCCTGAATTCCGCCGGAATCCGTAAGGATCATGTAGCTGCGGGCAAGGAAATTGTGAAAATCCAAAACCTCCAAAGGCTCGATGATACGGATACGGTCACATCCACCCAGCTCCTCCTGTGCTGCCTGGCGGACTACAGGATTCATGTGGATGGGATAGATCGCTTTTACATCCGGGTGTTCCTCCATGATCCGGCGGATAGCACGGAACATATTGTGCATGGGCTCACCCAGGTTTTCCCGCCGATGGGCAGTAATAACGATCAAACGGGAGCCTGCCGCCCAATCCAGCTCCGGATGCGTATAATCCTGGCGAACCGTAGTCTTCAGGGCATCAATCGCAGTGTTGCCGGTGACATAAATGCTTTCCGGATTCTTACCCTCTTTCAGCAGATTGTCCTTGGACATCTGGGTCGGCGCAAAGTTATACTGTGCAACAATACCCACTGCCTGACGGTTGAACTCCTCCGGGTATGGAGAATAAATATTATAGGTTCGCAATCCCGCCTCCACATGCCCCACAGGGATCTGCATGTAGAAACATGCCAGGGCAGTGACAAAGGTAGTGGACGTGTCACCGTGGACCAGCACCACATCGGGCCTCACCTCTTCCAGAACGCCCTTGATCCGCTCCAGAATATTGACCGTCACATCGAACAGAGTCTGTTTATCCTTCATAATGGACAGGTCGTAATCCGGCTCGACCCGAAAGGCCTGCAGCACCTGATCCAGCATCTGCCGATGCTGACCGGTGACACACACCAGCGTCTCGATCCCCTGACGGGACTTCAACTCATTGACCAGCGGACACATTTTAATTGCTTCCGGCCGTGTGCCAAATACCAGCATTACTGTTTTCATCACATTACCTCAACTTTATTCAGTGCAGGATCGGAGTGACGCCAATCCTATACTCCATGCCCTCCGGGCGCTTGCGGATAAATTGGGCAGGAACGCCGCCCCAAACCTCATAGGGTGGGATATCCTTGGTGACCACCGCACCTGCGGCAACCACAGCGCCATCTCCAATGGTCACACCTTGCAGCACCATAGCACCGGTGCCGATCCAGCAGTGGTGTCCAATGGTAATGGGGCGAAAATCCGCAGTGTATTCCGGGTCGTCAATATCATGAGATCCGGTGATCAGCTTGACATGGCTGGCAATATTGGTATCGTGATCCACTGTGATACCGCCCCGGGCATCCAGTTCCGCAAACCAGCCCACGCTGACCCGGTCTGCCAGTTTCAATCCCATAGGCAACAGCACCTCTGTGCGTCGGCACAGAACCGTACCCTTCCCCAGCTTCGCGCCCAGTACCTGATAAAACCACTTCCGCAGATGGCGGCTGGGCAGCTTATTTACGATCATATTGCCAAGCAGCACCACCGCGTAATAGACGCATTTGACCGGCTTTGACATATGATTTCCCAAACTCTTATTATGCTCTTTCACTGCGTCAGCTCCTCTAAAAGCTTCAAATAGTTCCGGCAGAATATTTCATAACTGAATTTTTCCTCATAGGTACGCAGCGCATTCTCTTCCAGGCGGCTGCGCAGCGCAGCGTCTGTGTAGAGTCTGCCGATGCCGTCTGCAATGGCAGCGCCATCTGCCATGGGTACGATCAGGCCGTTTTCTTCGTCCTTGACGATCTCCATAGTGCCGGGAACATCGGTGGCTACAATGGTCTTCTTTACGCTGAACACCTCAATGGGGGTAAGAGGAAATCCTTCCCACAGAGAAGACAGCACCATCACATCTGTCTGGGCGATCACATTGGCAACATCCGTGCGGTAGCCCAGGAAATACACCGTATCCGTCAGGTCTTCCTTCCGGACCAGCTCCTTCAGCTCCTCCTGCAGCGTTCCCTCGCCAACGATCAGGAAGGCCATGGGAAGGCCCTGCTGTTTGCAGAGCTTTGCCGCCTCGATGTAATAGGCAAATCCCTTTTGGGGATCGACCCGACCCACATTGCCCACAATGAATCTTCCCTGCTGACGCAGGCTGCTGATCAGCGGGTCCTGGGTGTCCGACACCACAGGTGCCTTTACCGCATTATAGATCACCCGGACCACCCCGGGTGCAAGTCCGAAATCCCGGACCATATTGTCCATAACTGCCTGACCCACCGCAACATTGCAGGCCTTTTGGAAGGCAAACCGGGTCAGCGCATGCTTGTCCTCAAAGGTATTATGGATATTGTTCAAAAACACAAACCGGTGAAACGGAAGCAGAAGCCGGGTATAAAAAGCCGCCATCCGGTGATGGGTATGCACAATGTCGATCCGTTCCTTGCGCAAAATGCCCCAAAGCGTACGCAGGATCTTCAGCATCGTCAGCGGATCCTTGCTCTGCATATCCGCGATGGGATACACCGTTACCCCCTGCTGCCGCAGCTTGTCCATTCCCGGACCTTCTGCTGCGCAGACGCACACATAGCAGCCCTGCTCCCGGTACAGCTGGGTCAGCTGCAGCATCACCGTTTCCGTCCCGCCGCTGCCCATGACCCGGGTAAACAGCAAAATTCTTTTGTCCTTGAGCGTATTGGTCTTTTCCATGGTGTCACCTGTACTTAAACATCAGCTTTAAAATCTTTACATCGTCCACAAAATAGCGCTTGAACAGGCGCTTGGGCTCCTGGGTGAAGCGATAGAACCACTCCAGGCCATGATCGCTCATCCACTTGGGCGCGCGCTTTACATTTCCTGCCAAAAAGTCCACCGTGGCACCGGCACACACCGATACCTTGGCCCGGTACTTTCCAATGTTCTCATAAATAAACTTTTCCTGCTTGGGGCAGCCCAAACAGGCGATCAGCAGATCCGGATGTGCCGCACTGATCCGGGCATTGACCTTCTCCAGTTCCTCCGGGTCCTTTTCAAAACCCACCGGCGGTGCATAGGTGTCCACCACCTGAATCCCCGGATATTTCTGCTCCAGCTTTTCCTTTGCCTGCGCGGCAATGCCGTCCTTGCCCCCAAGGATAAACAGAGTGTGCCCCTTCCGGGCAGCGTTTTCGCACAGGGCAGGCACCAGGTCAGACCCGGACACCTTGGCCTTGACAGGCCGCTTATGGTATTTGGCGATCCACACCAGGGGTGTTCCGTCCACCAGGACCATATCTGCTTCATCGGTGATCTTTTTCAGATAAGCATCCTGCTCGATCTTCATGACCACATCCACATTGATGGCCACCACATAGGCTTGCTTCTCCCCGGAGAGCATTTGCTCAATGGCATCCACTGCCTCCGGCAAGGTCACATTATTAACATAGGTATTCAGAAGAGGCTGTTTTTCCATCATAAGCCCTCTCTTTTCTTTTTATTCGCCGAAGAACCGATCCTCCAGCATCAGACACCAGCAGTGATAAATGGGAAGATGCAGCTCCTGGATCTTGAAGGTCTCCTTTTCCGGGACCATGACCGCCACATCTGCCAGCGCTGCCAGCTTGCCGCCACCTGCTCCGGTAAAGGCCATGACCTGCATGCCCTTGGCCTTGGCAGCCACGGCTGCCATCAGGATATTACGGCTGTTGCCCGAGGTGGAGATGCCTAAAAACAGGTCCTTTTCCTGTCCCAGACCGTAGACCTGCTGGGCAAAAACACCATAAGGGTCTGTATCGTTCATAAAAGCTGTTGCCAGCGCGCTTTGGTTTGTCAGTGCAACCGTGGGCAGCGCCCCTTCCAGGCACTCCGACAAGGCAGCACCCAGCTCCGGGTCTACCGCGCACAGCTTTTGTGCAAAAGCAGGTGCTACTTTCCGCTTCCGGCAAAAGCCCTTCATCAGCTCCCCGGCAATATGCTCCGCGTCCGCACAGGAACCGCCGTTGCCCGCCACCAGCACCTTTCCTCCTGCTGCGTAGCAAGCCTCCAGCGCGCGGTATCCGTCCTCCAGGGACTGCCGGATCCCGGCAATCACAGGGTAGCGTCGGATCAGGTCCTCTATCCGCTCCATGGTCTCCATAGCTTTTTCCTTTCTCCTGTGATCGCGCCTTTGGCGCTTACAGGCAGGTCATTGCAAATTCTTTCACATCCGAAGCCGTAACCGTCTGACCGAACTGTCCGTCCGATCCCACCAGGCAGGTCCTGCAGCCTGCTGCTATGCCTGCAAGGATGTCATTCTCGCCGTCACCTACCATCCAGCTTTGCTGCAGGTCGATGTTCAGCGCTTTGGCTGCCTCCAGCAGCATGCCGGGCTTGGGCTTTCGGCAGGCACATTCGATCTTCAGCTCCGGGATCTCCCCCGCATAGCCCTTGTGGGGATGGTGGGGGCAAAAATAGATGGCATCCAAAAACGCGCCCTCTGCACCCAAAAGGGTTTCCAGCTTATTGTGGATGGTCTGCAGCTGGGCATAGGTCACCTCGCCCCGGGCGATCACCGGCTGATTGGTCACCAGCACCGCAAGATATCCGGAGGCATTGATGGTCCTCACCGCCTCTGCCACACCGGGCAGAAGCTCCAGCTCCTCCGGCTTGCGCAGGAAGCCCACATACCGGTTCAGCGTCCCGTCTCTGTCCAAAAACACTGCCTTTTGGGGGCGGGACAGATTTCTCGCCTGGACCTTTCCCGAAGCAAAATCCCGGCAAACCGCTTCATAGCGCTCCGGTGTGCCCATGTCCTTGACATACTCCGGGCTGTCATAAACAAACATTTTTCCCGTGCCTGCCAGGGGCTTGAGCAGCTGTCTGTCCAGGTCCACCTTGTCCGTGGTGATCTGCGTCTGCAGAATCTCAGGAGACACCACATGCAGACCGGCATTGACCCGGTTTCGGTAATACCCCGGGCGGGGATCCTCCTTGGCAAGCCAGCTCTGCACCGCGCCACGCTGGTCTGCGACGATCAGGCCGGAGTCATAGGGGTGATTGTTGGGATGGGTAAACAGGGTCACAAGGCCGCCCATTTTCCTGTGGTGGTCCACGAACCGATTAAAGTCCACATCAAACACCGCGTCTGCGTTTAAAAGCAGGAAATCCTCTGTCAGCTGATCCCGCAATTTAAACAGCGCACCGGCATTTCCCAGAGGTTCCTGCTCAAAATAATAGGAGATACGCACGCCAAAGGGTTTTCCTGTAACAGGGGAACACTTGGTGCCATCTCCAAAATAGTCCATAATAATATGCCCAAGATGTCCCACTGTCATTATGATGTCGGTGAAGCCCTGCCGGCACAGGCTTTCCAGCTCGTGCTCCAAAACGGGCTTTCCGTCGATTTTGATCATTGGCTTGGGAATGTCGCTGGCGACAGAGGAAATGCGTGTTCCTCTGCCGCCTGCCATAATTACTGTTTTCATCCGTGCGTCTCCTCCGGTGGGAAGTAGCTCTCCGGAGAATAGTGAATCACCCGGGTGCCGCCATCCTCAAAGTCAAAGGGCACATACATAAGATCAGACAGCGCCTCGCGTACTGGCTGCTGATACTCCGGCTTTACATAGAAAATGAGGAAGCCGCCACCTCCGGCGCCCAAAAGCTTGCCACCGATGGCACCTGCTTTTTGCGCCTTCTCATAGAAGATATCAATGTCCTCTGTGCTGACAGCACGGCCGGTACCGCGCTTGAGCTGCCAGCTGTAATCCAGCAATCTGCCGAATGTGTCCAGGTCCCCGTGCCGGTCGATCAGCACCTTTTCCGCCTCATCCACCAGGGTCAGCATTTCCTTCAGCCGGGTGATCTTTTCCTCCCGGTTGCCGGCATTGGCCTGCTGCACCTTGGCAGACAGACGGGTAAAGCCGGTGAAGAACATCATCAAATTGTTATTCAGCCGCTCCTTGCGCTCCGGGGAAATGATCACAGGATGCACATCGTAGCCGTCGCCGGAAAAGCTGATCCGGTTAAAGCCGCCAAAGGCTGCTGCGATCTGGTCCTGCCAGCCACCGGCCTCATTGCACAGTACCCGCTCCAAATAGATAGCATCGTCTGCCAGCCGGCGCTTGCTTGCATACTTTCCCTTCAGGCAATAGAAGGCATTGAGCATACCCACAGCAAAGCTGCTGCTGGTTCCCAAGCCGCTGCGGGCAGGCAGGTCCGCCTCATAGGTCAGGCGGATCTCATGCATATTCAGCATTTTCATTGCGTTTCGGATCGCAGGATGATCAATATCATTGACATCGCTGACCCGTTCGATCTGGCTGTAGGACAGCTCCGTGCGGTAATCAAAAAACCGGGGCAGATGGCGGACATTTACATAGCAGTATTTATCAAAAGTGGTGCTCAGTACCGCACCGCCATGTTCCCGAAAGAATTCTTCCATATCCGTTCCGCCGCCAAAAAAGGACATACGGAAGGGTGTCTTGGTAATAATCAATGTAAATACCTCTCCTCATCATGTTGTATCGCAGCACGCTGCGGTCTCAGAAAGACATCTGGACGGAAGGGTGTAAAAAGACATACGCAGACATATTTTTTAGAATATCATTATAGCAGAATACCGCCTTGTTTGCAAGGACTATTTCCCGGTGGAAGAAAGCTTAACAGTTTGTTCAATTTGTAGAATTCCTCCCTTTGACAGCGCTATTCCAGCGCGGAGCGCAGCTTTTCCAGAGCCCGCTTTTCGATCCGGGATACATAGCTGCGGCTGACTCCGGTCAGCTGCGCCACCTCCCGCTGCCGCAGGGGTTCTCCTGTACCCAGCCCATAGCGGGCCACGATCACCCGGCGCTCCTGGTCCGACAGCACCGTATCCACAGCCGTGCACAGCTTTTTCAGCATCTGCCTGTCACTGACCCGCTCCAGAAGGTCCTCTTCATCACTGACCACATCCATCAGCGCCAGCGCCGCACCGTCTGTCCCTGTTTCAATATAGTCAGACAGGGAAACATCCTGGCTGGATTTCTTTTGGCTGCGAAAATACATAAGGATCTCATTTGCTATCCTCGCCCCAATGGGTTTTAGTCTCAGGACCAAAATCCTCTTCCTCGTCGCCCTCGCCGTAGGGCATGAGTTCTTCTTCCTCGTCGGTCTCTGCGATGGGATTTTTCAGAAGATGGCTGATATCGGGGTATTCCATGTCACCCTCCGGATCGCCGAACAGAACAATGTGGGCGTTCTCCCCATCCCAGATCACACGACGCACTACGGTGCGAATGGCGGCACGCCTCTGTTCGTAGGTCATATCGTCGATGCCGTTTTTGATCATCGTGAGAAGATCCCGCATTACGTCAAATTCAATGTCCGACAAGGCGTGCTCAGCGGCGATGGACACCAGCTCGTCAATACTTTGGGAGAGTCTGTCGATCTCCAAATTCATTTCGCCCATGCGGTTAATGATATACCGCTTGGCAGCACCCTCCTCGGTCTCGGCAAGGGTGTCCACAAGGGAGTTGACCTTCTTTTCAAGGTCGACTTTTTCTTTTCGCATAGTGGCAAGGCGCTGTTCGTACTGCTCCCGATTGCCGGTGTAGAACATCTTGCTCTTTTCCAGCTGACTGACGAAATCGCTTTTTTCGTCAGCAAGCAGCTTGAGTTGTTCAATGACAGCCACATCCAAAATATTACCGTTGGCGTTGCGACGTTTGCAAAGCTCCTTCTTGCTCCGTTCCTTCATCTTGCAGACGTATGTATAGATCACGTTGCCGTCTGCGGTGGTGCGCTTGGAAAGGCGGGGATACATCCGATTGCCGCAGGCGCAGAACAGCATTCCCGTGAGTAACGCTTCGTTCTTACGGGGGCGGCGGTAGGATTTGGTCTTGTTGCGCTCCAAATTATCCTGCACAGCCACCCACACCTTACCGGGAATCAAACCGGGGTGTTTGCCCACCGACACGATCCATTCGTTTGCGGGATTGAACACCGTCGCTTTGCCCTTCTCCTGATCGGTGCGGTTGTAGGCGAGAATGCCACGCACACCGTCAAACTCCTCCCGGGGCGAAAACACCTCGGATTCCTTCAGACGAAAATACTCAAATGCGTCCTCGTCAGCAATCATATAGACGGGATTTTGGAGAATAGACTTTACGGAAAAGCGGGTGAAATAGTTTTCGTTTTTGGTAAGGATCCTGCGCTTCATCAGTTCCGCTTCGGTGAGGGTCAGAGAGCCGGTTTGGGTGAATAGGTCAAAAATGGTCTTGACCGTTTCCGCTTCCTCGGGAATCAGCTTCAGCTTGCAGGCCTTTTTAGTCTTGCCATCCACGGTGACACTTTTGACGCTCTCACTGCTATAGCCCGTAGGGGTGTTGCCACCAAGCCAGCGACCTGTCTTGGCAAGCTCATGCATATTGTCACGGATTCGCTCGGCGATGGTCTCACGCTCCAGTTGGGCAAACACCGAGGAAATGTACATCATGGCTCTGCCCATTGGGGTTGAGGTGTCAAAATGTTCGCTGATAGAAACGAAGGTCACGTCCCTGCGGTTCAGGGACTCCACCATACCCGCAAAATCGCTGACGTTTCGGCTCACACGGTCCAGACGGTAAACCACCAGCGCCTTGATCTCCTTGCGTTCAAGCTGCGCCATCATCCTTTTGAAAGCGGGACGGTTGATGTTGCCGCCGGAAAAACCTTCGTCTTCAAACACGATCGCCTTTTTCGCATCCTCCTCTCCAAAATGAAGACGGATGTACTCCCGACACAGCTCCACCTGATTGCCGATACTCTCGCCCTTTCCCGTAAACTTCGATTTTCGTGAATAAATCGCAATCACGCGATTGTCCTGTTCTTTTTTCATGACGAAAATCCCTCCTTCATTTGTGTTATGTATATGTAGGTAGTATACCATAAAGTAACACCCTGTTCAATGGGTCAATTTTCGTCCGCAAGATTTTCTGTGAAATTTTTGTAAACAATTGCAAAAACGTCAAAAATGTAAGGCTCAGCTAGTCAATCGACCAACTGAGCCTTGAATCCTACTTGTGGCTTGATTTATTGAAGTACTTTATAGGGAAATTATCTTTTGAATCCATGCCGCAAAGTGCTGGCAATTCGCCATAATGACATCAATTCCCATATCCTGAGACAATATACTGCCATTTTTAACTTTTGCATAACCAGGCATCAGTGCCTCAAGTCTTTTAGATGGCGCTGTTTCAGGGGAGTTGTTAATATGTTCGGGGGTCGGTGCAGAATCCTTCGCCTCTTGAACCCTTTGTACAACGCTATCATCTGCGATCAATCTAAAAGAATCGGGATTTGAAAACAGCAGTCCTTCAAACTCATGAAGGGAGAAGTTAAAATGGCAGTTTTGCAAGCCAATATCCTGATTGATTGCTTCTTCAATTTTATTCATACGAGAATATATATCTGGGTCGTTGCAGTCAATCATAGGTGTATTTTCTGGCATTGCGTAATAGTCAAACATCGTTGTTACAATCTCGTTATGGTGTTGCCTACAAATTAGATATAATTCCTTTTTGATTTTCTGGTAGTCGGACACTCCGCCTTTGTACTTTTTTGATGGAGTTCTTTTGGTCGTACATACAATAGGATATACCCAAATTTCCATATTCGCAAAATATGGACTCAAAACATCATTGATGAAGGCTTCTTCTGTCTGACCTTCGCAGTAAATATATACATTTTTCATTTTGAGAGCCTACCTCCCAAAATATTCTTTTTCCACAAATCACCCAAAGAATAATCTTCTTCGAGCCACATCTCTAGTTCTTCAGACTCAAGACGTTTGAATACAGATCCATTTTCACTTCTGTCTACTACGATAATATCATCTGCTTCAAACTCATTAAGAAGTTCTACAGACTGTGTGGAAATGACAATTTGTTTTTCGTCAGATAATTGCTTAACCATTTCTGCAAAAATTGTTATAGCATAAGGATGCAGCCCCAACTCGGGTTCATCAACAATAATAGTTGCGGGTTGCAATTCGTGAGGCTGTAACAACAATGTAGCTAAGCAAACAAATCTTAATGTTCCATCAGAGAATTGAGATGCATTAAACACATCCTCACAGCCTTTTTGCGCCCACTTTAAAACAATTTGCTCTTCATTAGCTTCTTGCGGCTCAAGAATGAAATCATCAAAATAAGGAGCAATAAGCTGAATGGTCCTTACAATTTCATCGTAATTCGTCTTATAATTGTTCTTGAGTCTGTAAAGAAACGCAGCAAGATTTGATGCATCGAACTGTAACACCCGATTGTTAGAAATATTGTGTTCCTGCTTTACTTTGGCTGTTCGCCCAGTGTCATGGAAATGATAAACTCTCCAATTTTGTTTTTCCAAAATTGGTTTTACATAGTTATCTAAATAATTATGTGTGCCGGTTTGCCACATAGCTTCACTATGTCCTCTAGACACATTACTTTCATTTTCAAAAGTACCATAATATCCAAAGTACTCTTTTCTGAAAATAATTCTGTTATCATCTGTAGGTATCAGATTAAATCCATAGGAATTGTAGCCAAAAAAGACTTCAAAAGCAATTTCTTCTGTGGTCTTTCTCCCTTTGTAAAACAAAGAGTTTATACCGCTCTGTGCAACAGTCACTTGCAAATTTCTAACTAATATGTTTTGTAGCAATGCAAACGCAGAGATAAAATTAGATTTTCCTGCGCCATTACTTCCAATTAGTACGTTAATCTTTCCAAAATCAATGTCACATTCCTTTATTGATTTATAACCCTTGATTTTTATTTTACTAAGTTGACCATCTTTTAACCTCATGATCATTCTCCTTTTATTGTAATCACTATTTATCTCACAATATATTATCTCCATTACTATGCTCAAAGTTTCTCTATTAGCTACACAACAGAGAATTTTTATACAATAAGAATATGTTTATTGATTGCCTTTTTTAAGATTGCAATCGCGGCAGAGCATTTGGCAATTCTCGGGCGTTGTGTGTCCGCCTTTCGACCAAGCTTTGATATGGTCTGCGTGCATTTCCTCGAAGTCAAATTCCTCTTCGCAAATTGCACACTTATGATTCTGCTTTTCGTAAGCAGCAAGAGCATCACGACGATCGAAAGCACGAATGGAGAGCTTCTTTTCTTCTCCGGTCAGCAAATACTCATAAATGCCGGATTTCTTCGTTACATCCTCGTCGCCCATAAGACGCTGAATCTCTAATTCAAGAGCTTTGGGATCAAGGTCGGTACGCTTGCCGTGTTCGTTATAATACAAGCCCCAAGGTAATCCCTTCATTTCTTTGCGCTTCTTCGGGAATATGGCTTGTACCCAATCGATAACCGAACGGAAATAATTCCAAAGTGTTACTGCGCTCGGGTCGTGCTGATGCTCAGACATATAGCCTTCGATGGTTTTACCCTCAGCACTTGCCGCCCACAGTATAGCTGTTTCAAGATATTCCTGACGAATACTGGAACCTTTCAAATAGTCTCCAGCAAGTTTGTCAGCAGCACAACCCGTTTTTGAAAAATATCTTTTAGCATCGGATGTCCATGATCCCGCATAAACTGCATTCCGCAACTCTTGATCGGTAAGTTCTTCGCCCGCTATATTTATGATTTTAAACCAATCCAATTTTTCGGACTCAGTTCCATTACAGACATAGATGAACAGTTCATAATTCAGAATTGCATCACGTTTATCTTTTGGCAGATTTGCAAACAGCATATCATCTACAGAGAAATTACCGTCTACGTATTCACAAAGAGAAATCGTGCGTTGCTGACCATCTAAAACTTCATATCGAGGCGTATCGGGATCATCCTCAAATTCCTCACCACGGTCTACCCAATACATAACATTTAAAGGGAGACCCTTCATAACAGTACGAATCACCTCGTTGCGCTGTTCGTCCTTATATACAAACTCACGCTGATATTTCGGGCGAATGTCAAGTTGTTCATCATATCCAACAACGCCTTCCTCGGCATCGTTAAAATAGTTGTATGTAATATCTCTTACAGATATTTTTCGTTCCTCTATATGCATTATTGTTTACCTCCTTTAGGCAATTCTGGATTTTTGTTGCGAATCAGAATTCTGGCATACATTTTTATGTACATATGATCATCCACAATATAGTAGGTTTTGTCTTTAGGGGCTTCAAAAACCTCAATTGATGGACCATCGTTAAGTTTCATAACCTTAGACTGTTTTCCTGTCTTAGAAATCTGTGTTTGCTGACCGTATCGTTTCGAATGTAAATCGTCCCACCCTTGTGTCAAACCGATGATCTCAAATTGATCAGGGTTGTATTTATCCATAAATGTGATGGGAACACCCATAACATAAGGATAGTCACAAGGAATGTCAGAAACACTACCCACTTCGATTGCATCATAATTATCATAACGAGGATAATCGATGCTATTGTATCTTTTAATAGGAATAATCTCTTCATGGCGCTGACTTATATCTAAGTTTGTATACCAACGAACACCCTTTACGCGAATATATTTTCGTCCATCATCGTCGACACCACACCCGGATGCATTTAATGGATAATCATCGGGAACATAGAATGCTCTATCTCCGGAATGAATGCTTGCCCCGATCCACATTTGGTTGTTCATAAGCAACGGAAAAATTTCCTTGTAGGATATGGCGTTGACATTTCCGATAATAATAAAATGCTTTTTATGTTCCATAAGTACAGAAACATAATCTCTAAACAAAGAAAACGGAGGGTTGGTAACTACAATATCGGATTCCTCAAGTAAGGTGATGCATTCCTCACTTCGAAAGTCTCCATCACCATTCAGTTCTTCAAGCTCGTTTTCACCCGACTTAAAAAGTTCTGCAACATCAAACATATCAATGCCGCCATCGCCTGTTTTGTCGTATACTTTTGTAACAACGGCTTTGTATGCCTTGTTTTCACTATCACTTTCTGCACCGGTTATATCGAACAACGAAAGTTGTGTGTTTGCGACAGGAGACGACGCATAGCATGTTGCGATTAGTTTCTTTAATCCCAAACGATTAAAATTCAACACAAAATATTTGAAAAAGTTGCTTTCAAAGGGATCATCACAATTACAAAAAACTGTTTTTCCCTTAAAATGCTTCCGATAATATCGCATCTCTTTTTCAATATCAGATAGTTGTGTATAGAATTCATCTTTCTTCGCCTTATTGGCCTGCGCAAGATCTGTTTTGCTAGGCATTTTAATTCGCCCCCTCTGGGTGTTTATTGCGGATAAAAATCCGTTTATATATCATTGTGGCAATACCGTTTTTGTAAACCCCAGCAGTCGGATTTCCCTCTTTATAGGAACCTTTTCCGCCCGCTTCATAATAATCATCAACAAACTTTTGGGTTAGGCCCGGCGTTGTTTTATATTGGTCCGGCACAATGCCATTGTCACTTGTTCCCAAAATTTCAAACTGATCCGGATTATATTTATCCATAAAGGTTATCGGCACGCCCATAACGCCTGCGTAATCAAACGGGATATCTGAAACCTTGTCGACATTAATAGCATCATAATTGACATATTTGAGATGAAATTCTGGATCATACCGCTTAACTAAAATCAATTCTTCGTGTCTTTTTTTGATATCTAAATTTGTAAACCAGCAGATGTTGCCTAGAGACCGCCATTTTTGGCCTGCTTCGTCTTCCCAATATCGCGTTTCACGAGCCTCATAATACCCGGGTACCATAAATGCCATATCGCCAGACTTATCTCCAAGCCACACTTTATTATCTCTTAACAAAGGGAAAATCTCCTTATAAGTAATAGCATTTTGATTTCCGATAACAATGAAATGCTTATTATTATCCTGTAAAACTGCAATATACTCACGAAACAACGAGAAGGGTGGGTTAGTAACCACAATATCCGCTTCTTTCAACAATTCTAGACACTCTTCGGATCTAAAATCCCCGTCCCCAAGAAGTTCTGTAAGTTCATTTTCACCAGTTTTAAAAAGCTCGGCAACGTCAAACATATCAATACCACCATCACCGGTTTTGTCGTATACTTTGGTGACAACAGCCTTATATGCTTTGTTTTGCTTTCCTTCTTCAGTTCCAGTAATATCAAACAGTGAAAGTTGCGTGTTTGCCACAGGTGATGAAGCATAGCAAGTGGCAATCAGTTTCCTTAATCCTAGGCGATTAAAATTCAAAACAAAATATTTAAAAAAGTTACTCTCAAACGGATCATCACAATTACAAAATACCGTTTTATCTCTAAAATGCTTTCTGTAATGACGCATTTCCTTTTCTACATCAGTAAGCTGCGTATAGAATTCGTCTTCTTTTGCTAATCTAGCAGCCCCCAAACTTTTATTTCCCGCCATTTTATTTCTCCTCTTTTGCTATTTCATCAACTACAAACGATCTAATTGCATCTCGTATCATTAAAAATGCGTTAAGTTTAGCCTTATATGGAAGTTGTCTAAATGGGATATTGCCCATCATACCTTTTGCCGCTTTGGCAACGGCAATATACGGAGCATAATCATGGTTGCTTGCAACTTCATCATATAACGAATCAGCTATGCGCCTGAACAAGGTAGAATTGGACAACAGTTCATTTATTTTACTAATTGTATCTTCTGCGTCCTTAATTTTCTTTGCTTTATCAATTTTAGATAATATTTTCTCTGTTCTTTCGGTTTCATTCCGCTGCCTATAAATCTCTTTTAAGTCCTCAATTGCCACTTCGGGGGCGAGGGAGTGGAAGATAAACCAATTGCGGTTCATTGTTTCAGCGGGAGCTTGCTTGTAGATCTCCTTGCTATCCTCGCCGGTTGTAAAGTGCCAGAAGCGGTACAGGTAGCCGCTCCAATAGAGTACTTCTCTATGGAACACATTGCCGGTCTTGGTCAGCTCAACCGTCTCTGCAAGCTCGGCAAGGAGGTATTCTTCTCCTGCCCACTGCATGCGGTTAAACTTGGAATCCAGTCCCTTAGCGACCTGGGATGCCATAAACGCCTTGATAAAGGTGGCGCTGTCGTAACCCTTCTTGCCGGACAGTTCGAACAGTCTGCCCTGAATATCACACAGTTTAAATTCCAGTTCATTCATACTCATTTCGCCTCATCCAAAATTTCATCAAAGAAGTTCCCTTCACGGCGGTAATTCTTACAAATATCGTTGGCAAGTGCGATGCCCTTTTGTCGGTTAGCGTCGCTCTCGTCCTGCAGGAAGCGGCGTTCCATCATAGACAGAGGAATCTCCCGCTCAATGCGAACAGCGGCACAGGCCTTCTCTGTGGTCGCCACGTACTGCTTACCCAGCTTCAGGGCCGACAGACTATTCACCAGCGCCATATCCGTAATATTCCCCATAAAGAAATTATCCAGCACATAGAACATTCTGTCGTTGGCGATGCTGCCGATCACGAGATCCTTGCCGTCATCGATACGGCTGTACTTCTCGTAGAAGGATGTGCCCTTGATCTTATCCATTCTGCCTCTGTGGAAAGCAACCAGCATTGCCCAATCCAGGTCGGCCTTGATCTCCACGGTGTCGAGAGTCTTTGTGTCTATGGACACGATGTAAAACTTGGACTTATCAAAGTCGCAGATCAGCGTCAGCGGCTGACCCGGCTCAGTGCCCATATAGAAGCCCTTGCCGAAGTCGCACATCTCCCGGCTCTTGGGCGCAATATCCCCCACGATGCCGGACTTAGAGCCGTGGTACAGCAAAATCCGTCCGTCCTCCAAATTGACGGATGCAGCTTCATTTGCGAGCTTATCCAACACGAATTGATAGACAGGAACGCCCTGCTCCTTGCAATAGTCGTACAGCTTCGCCTGGGCAAGCTTGGTGGGGATGGCTCTGCCGTTCTCCCAACGGTTCACCGTGGCAAAATTCACGCCCAGCTTTTCGGCAAAGTCCGCCTGACTCAGTCCCAGATAATCTCTTATATGTTTGATCAGCTTTTGCATAATAAGCCTCCTTGCGATATAACAAGTATCATCATTTATATTATAGCCAATGTTATATGCTCCGTCAATGGGTTTTGCATAAAAGGTTCAATTTGTTCAAGAATTTCGGGGTTTGGGATATCCCAACTTTACTATTTAAGGACCGTTTTGCAGAGGGGGAACGTTTTTGAAACACGAGGTCCCCCTTAAGGATTCATTATTGATTACATACACAAAACGCTATCATTCGTACACAAACGATAACCATTCGAGCACATTACGTAAGATAAATCGTCCTAAATCGCTCTAAATCAGAATAATCTCTTCTAAATCAAAATCAATACTTTTTCCTTAGGAGGTAACCTATCTTTTTGAAATGATAAAGTTTCGATAGTTTGAAGCGAAAAACTGTCCTTACGAAAGTGCCTTTCATTCGCTGAAAATCTATCCTTTTCGTATGACAAGAAAAATGACTGTCTCTTCGATAGTAAACAGAGGGAGAAAAATCCCTTGTCGCATATCGAGAGGACAGTCATATCTTCATTTCGAAGAGAGAGCCATCCGTCATTTTGAAGAGATAGCGGCACTCATTTCGAAACGACAGTTTCGCCTTTGATTAATCTAAAATAAATCTGAATGTCATTTCAAAATGACAAATCATCTATCATTTCGAAATGCGGTCTCATAGTCTGATCCCCATACGATGAGGGCAAGGCCGAAGCAGGCAGCGGGATAGAGAAAGGTATCGGGAGCCAGGGACTGCCCCAAATTTCGTCCGCAAAATATGCCCAGCAGGACGATCATAAGAATGGTGATGTATTTGTAAATCTTCATCGTTTTTCTCCTTTTGAAAAATTTTTTGTCAGAGGGGGTTGTCTTTTTTCGCAAAAACGCATATATTATAAATAGAATATTTATTTGCGAAGGCGTAATTCAAAGAGAACGCAAACCTTGATACATTCGAACGGTTTGTGCTTCCCTCAGGCGCTTTCGCCACGGGATGCACTTATCTTCGGATAGGTGCTTTTTTATTTGCACCAAACAACAAAATAGTGTTTGTAGCGGTGGAACGCACCTATCCGGCCCACACACCGGGCTACATATCTCTTAATACCTTGCAAAT
>JAZSER010000071.1:0-34301 GCA_045531815.1 Faecousia sp.
TCGAACAGTTCTTCAACTCTGGGCAGACCCTGGGTGATATCGTCACCTGCAACGCCGCCGGAGTGGAAGGTACGCATGGTCAGCTGAGTACCGGGCTCACCGATGGACTGTGCAGCAATGATACCGACAGCTTCACCCAGATCCACTTCCTTAGAAGTAGCCAGGTTCATGCCGTAGCACCGTGCGCAGACACCGACCCGGGCGCGGCATCCCAAAATAGTACGGATATAGATCTTCTCAATGCCGGCCTTTTCGAACTTGGCAGCATCCTCGGGCATCATCATGACTTCCTTGGAATGCAGCAGCTCACCGGTCTCGGGGTGCAGAACATCCTCAACCGGGTAACGGCCGCGGATACGGTTGCCGAAGGAATCCACGATGTCACCGTTCTTATCGTAAACAGCACCGACCCAAATACCATTCTTGGTACCGCACTCGTGCTCACGGATGATGACATCCTGAGAAACGTCGACCATTCTACGGGTCAGGTAACCGGAGTCAGCGGTACGCAGAGCGGTATCGGTCATGCCCTTACGCGCGCCTCTGGAGGAAATGAAGTACTCCAGAACGCTCAGACCTTCACGGAAGTTCGCCTTAACAGGGATCTCAATAGTACGACCTGCGGTATCCGCCATCAAGCCACGCATACCTGCCAGCTGACGGATCTGTGCCATACTACCACGAGCACCGGAGTCCGCCATCATGTAGATGGGGTTGAACTCGTCCAGGTTGCCCTGCAGAGCACCGGTAACATCTGCCGTGGTCTTTTCCCACTGCTGAACCACCAAACGGTAACGCTCATCATTGGTAATAAAGCCCTTGCGGTAGAACTGCTCGATCTCGACGACCTTCTTCTCAGCCTCACGGACCAGCTCATACTTGATCTCAGGAACCACCATATCCGCAATGGAGACAGAAATAGCGCCCTTTGTGGAATACTTGTAGCCCAAAGCCTTGATGCGGTCCAGCATCTCGGTAGCAATGGTGAAGCCATGGGCACGGATACACTTATCAATGATCTTACCCAGCTGCTTCTTGTCAACCAGGAAGTCTACCTCCAGGTCAAACTCATGGCCGGGAACGCTGCGGTCCACAAAGCCCAGATCCTGCGGGATGGGCTCATTATAGATCAGGCGGCCAACAGTTGCATTGATCACACGATACTGCATGACACCGTCGATCTCCTTGCCGTAGCGGACACGGATGGGCGCATGCAGGCCCACATCACCGTCTGCATAAGCGGCAATGGCTTCGTCCACGCTGGAGTAGTTCAGCTTGGGACGGAACTGTGCAGGCTGCTTGCCTTCGGCCTTGGCCTTGGCATTTGCTGCAACGAACTCATCAGCATCCACCAGCTGCTGTACAGGCAGCTCGGTCTCACCGGCATCGGTAACGAACACCTCTTCCGCGCCCTTCTCTGCCTTGCCCAAGCGGGTATAGGTCAGATAGTAAGCACCCAGGATCATATCCTGCGTCGGCACGGTAACAGGCTTGCCGTCCTGAGGACGCAGCAGGTTATTGGCAGAGAGCATCAGCATTCTGGCTTCTGCCTGTGCCTCTGCAGACAGGGGCACGTGAATAGCCATCTGGTCACCGTCAAAGTCAGCGTTAAATGCGGTACAGCAAAGGGGATGCAGCTTCAGTGCACGGCCCTCCACCAGGATCGGCTCAAAGGCCTGGATACCCAAACGGTGCAGAGTAGGTGCACGGTTGAGCATAACAGGACGGTCCTTGATGATCTCATCCAGTGCGTCCCAAACCTCGGTCTTGCCCTTGTCGATCATCTTCTTTGCAGACTTGATGTTGTTTGCCAGACCGTCTGCCACCAGCTTCTTCATAACGAAGGGACGGAACAGCTCGATAGCCATTTCCTTAGGCACGCCGCACTGGTACAGCTTCAGCTCAGGACCAACGACGATAACGGAACGGCCGGAGTAGTCAACACGCTTACCCAGCAGGTTCTGACGGAAACGGCCCTGCTTACCCTTGAGCATATCACTCAGGGACTTCAGTGCACGGTTGTTTGCACCGGTAACGGCACGGCCACGACGGCCATTGTCGATCAGTGCGTCAACAGCCTCCTGCAGCATGCGCTTCTCGTTGCGGATGATGATGTCCGGTGCATGCAGCTGGATCAGTCTCTTCAGACGGTTGTTACGGTTGATCACACGGCGGTACAGATCGTTCAGGTCGGAGGTAGCAAAACGGCCGCCGTCCAGCTGGATCATAGGCCGGATGTCGGGCGGGATCACCGGCAGCACATCCATAACCATCCAGGAGGGCTTGTTGCCGGACTCGCGGAATGCCTCCACGATCTCCAGACGCTTGACCAGGCGCAGCTTCTTCTGTGCGGAGGCAGTCTTCAGTTCCTCACGCAGCTGCACGGACAGTGTCTCAAGGTCGATCTGCTCCAGCAGCTCCTTGACAGCCTCAGCGCCCATGCCGGCTCTGAAGTCGTCCTCGTACTTTTCACGATAATCACGATACTCTTTCTCGGAGAGGATCTGATTGCGCTCCAGGGGTGTATCACCGGGATCGGTGACGATATAGGCTGCAAAATACAGCACTTTTTCAAGGATCTTGGGGCTGATATCCAGAATCAGGCCCATACGGGAAGGAATTCCCTTGAAGTACCAAATATGGCTGCAGGGTGCTGCCAGCTCAATGTGGCCCATGCGCTCACGGCGGACCTTTGCCTTGGTGACTTCGACACCGCAGCGGTCACAGACCTTGCCCTTATACTTGATCTTCTTGTACTTACCGCAATGACACTCCCAGTCCTTGGTGGGTCCAAAAATACGCTCACAGTACAGACCGTCACGCTCAGGCTTCAGAGTACGGTAGTTAATGGTCTCCGGCTTTTTGACCTCGCCAAAGGACCAGCCCCGGATCATCTCCGGAGAAGCAATACCAATTTTAATAGCATCAAAGATAGCTTCAGACACAGTATCGCCTCCTTAAACTTCGCCCGTGTCGGTTTCGGCATCGGTTGCCTCACCAAACACGTCCATAATATCTTCCGGACCGTCCTCATCGATGACAAAGCCGGCATCCAGCACCTCGTCCGTGCTGCCTACCAGTGTGCTGCCCACCTCGGCAGCATAGACGATCTCATCCTCGTCCTCGTCATCCTTCAGTTCGATCTCGTTACCCTGCTCATCCAATACGCGAATGTCAAGGCACAGTGCCTGCAGTTCCTTCACCAGAACCTTGAAGGATTCCGGAACACCAGGCTTGGGAATGTTGCTGCCCTTAACGATGGCCTCGTAGGTCTTGACACGGCCGGTCACGTCGTCAGACTTGACTGTCAGGATCTCCTGCAGGGTATATGCGGCGCCGTAAGCTTCCAGCGCCCAAACTTCCATTTCACCAAAACGCTGACCACCAAACTGTGCCTTACCGCCCAAGGGCTGCTGGGTAACCAGTGCGTAAGGACCGGTGGAACGGGCATGGATCTTATCATCAACCAGATGGTGGAGCTTCAGGTAGTAGGGATAACCAACGGTTACCAGATTGTCGAAGGGCTCACCGGTACGGCCATCGTAGAGGATGGTCTTGCCATCTTCACGCAGGCCTGCCAGCTTCAGGGTCTCACGGATGTCCTTCTCATTTGCACCGTCGAACACAGGGGTAGCAACCTTCCAGCCCAGTGTCTTTGCGGCGTAGCCCAGGTGGACCTCAAGAACCTGTCCGATGTTCATACGGGAAGGCACGCCCAGGGGGTTCAGAACCACATCCAGGGGGGTGCCGTCCGGCAGGAAGGGCATATCCTCTTCCGGCAGAACACGGGAGACAACGCCCTTGTTACCGTGACGACCTGCCATCTTATCGCCAACAGAGATCTTACGCTTCTGGGCAATATAGACGCGGACAGACTTGGTAACACCGGGTGCCAGCTCATCGGAGTTCTCCTTGGTGAAGACCTTGACATCCACGACCACACCGCTCTCGCCGTGGGGCACCTTCAGAGAGGTATCGCGGACTTCTCTTGCCTTCTCACCGAAGATCGCACGAAGCAGGCGCCCCTCGGGGGTCAACTCCGTTTCGCCCTTGGGGGTGACCTTACCAACCAGGTAGTCACCGGAATGGACCTCAGCACCGATGCGGATAATACCGTCCTCGTCCAGGTCCTTCAGGGTATCTTCGCCAACATTGGGGATATCGCGGGTGATCTCTTCCGGTCCGAGCTTGGTGTCACGGGCTTCGGTCTCGTGCTCTTCGATGTGGATAGAGGTAAAGACGTCCTCACGAACCAGACGCTCGTTCAGAAGAATAGCATCCTCGTAGTTATAGCCTTCCCAGGTGACAAAGCCGATCAGCACGTTCTTACCCAGTGCGATCTCACCGCCGGAGCAGGAAGGACCGTCGGCAATGATCTGATTGAAGGTAACGCGCTCACCAACCGTAACGATGGGACGCTGATTGATGCAGGTACCTGCGTTGGAGCGGGCAAACTTGGTCAGCTGGTAGGTCTGAACATCCCCGTCGTCATACTTGACAACGATCTGCGTTGCGGAAACAGACATAACAGTGCCGTCGCCGGTAGCCTTGACACAGACCTCGGAGTCTACAGCTGCTGCATGCTCGATACCGGTAGCAACAATGGGAGGCTCGGTAGTCAGCAGAGGCACAGCCTGACGCTGCATGTTTGCACCCATCAGTGCACGGTTTGCGTCGTCGTTCTGCAGGAAGGGAATGAAGGATGTTGCGATGGAGATCATCATTCTGGGAGAAACGTCAATGTAGTCGATCACATTGCGGTCCACCTCAATGATCTCATTACGGTGACGGCAGGTAATACGCGCATTCTCCAGACAGCCGTTCTCATCCAAAGGCTCATTGGCCTGGCCGATGTAGAAATCGTCTTCCACATCTGCGGTCATGTAGTCCACCTGGTCTGTGACCTTGCCGGTAGCCTTATCCACCTTACGGTAGGGGGCTTCCACAAAGCCGTACTCATTGATCTTGGCAAAGGTAGCCAGATAGTTGATCAGACCGATGTTGGGACCTTCAGGGGTCTCAATGGGGCACATACGGCCATAGTGCGTATAGTGAATATCACGAACATCGAAGGATGCACGCTCACGGCCCAAGCCGCCGGGGCCCAGTGCGGACAGACGGCGCTTGTGAGTCAGCTCAGCCAGAGGGTTGTTCTGATCCATGAACTGAGACAGCGGGCTGGAACCGAAGAATTCCTTAATAACCGCGGTAACAGGACGAATATTGATCAGGCTCTGGGGTGTAACTGCATCCAGGTCCTGAACGGTCATACGCTCACGGATCACGCGGTCCAGACGGCTGAAGCCGATGCGGAACTGATTCTGCAGCAGCTCACCGACACAGCGCAGACGACGGTTGCCCAGATGGTCGATATCGTCTGCAGTGCCCAGGCCTTCTGCCACACAGTTCAGATAGTTGATGGAAGCCATAATGTCATCCACAACGATGTGCTTGGGTACCAGATCATCGATACGCTCAACAATTGCGTCTTCCCAGCCATCGGCAGGTACGGTCTGCAGCATCTCTTTCAGGACGGAGAAGCAGACCTTTTCCTTAATGCCGTACTGCTTGGGATCGAAGTCCACAAAGTTTGCCATGTCCACCATGTTGTTGGACAGGACCTTAACATTGCGGTCGCCTACCTTCAGTACTGCCTCGTTGACACCCTTGGCGCTCAGCTCGCGTGCGCGTTCGCGACTGATGACCTCACCGGGCATAGCCAGAATCTCACCGGTCATGGGATCGGCAATGGGCTCAGCCACCTCCTGGCCGGACAGACGGCTCCAAATGTCCATCTTCTTATTAAACTTATAGCGGCCAACACTGCTGACATCATAACGGTGTGCGTCAAACAGCAGATTCTCCAGGTGGGAGATGGCGGTCTCCACTGTGGGAGGCTCACCGGGACGCAGGCGGCGGTAGATCTCCAGCAGGCCCTCTTCTCTGGTCTTGAAGGTATCCTTCTCCAGAGTTGCCAGGATACGGGGATCTTCACCGAACATTGCCTTGATCTTCTCATCAGTATCCACGCCCAGGGCACGGATCAGACAAGTAATGGGCAGCTTGCGGTTCTTATCGATACGAACCCAGAAAATATCAGACAGGTCTGTCTCATACTCCAGCCAGGCACCACGGTAAGGAATCACGGTAGCCGTGTAGGTGTGCTGCTCGGACTTATCCACCTCGTGACCGTAGTACATACCGGGGCTACGAACGATCTGAGAAACAATGACACGCTCAGCACCGTTGATCACGAAAGTGCCGCCGTTGGTCATAATGGGGAAATCACCCATAAAGATTTCCTGTTCCTTGATCTCGTCAGTCTCGGTGTTGCGCAGACGAACCCGCACCTTGATGGGCTTTGCGTAGGTTGCATCCCGCTCCTTGCACTGCTCGATGGTGTACTTGGGCTTATCCTCCATGGAGTAATCCAGGAAGCTCAGCTCCAGTTTGCCGGAGAAGTCAGAAATCACACCAACATCCTTAAAGACCTCGCGCAGGCCTTCATCCAGGAACCACTGATAGGAGTCCTTCTGGATCTTCAGCATATTGGGCATTTCCAGGATCTCTTCGTACTTTGCGTAGGACTTACGCATGGTCTTGCCGAACAATTCGTCCCTGACCATTGCCATATGGATCATCACGCCTTTCTTTCGGCTTACGCCGGAATCATGTGTTGCTCACTTGATACGCACGGGGCAGTTGTCATTTCCTTCATTTTCCATCTTGACACCCGCGCTGCTCTATGATACAATATCCACGCTGGGTAGTATGTCGACGAAGCGATACACCCCCATAGTATGGAGTACCATTTTACCACATCTTACTTTTCTTGTCAATGGTTTTTTTCGAGGGCGACCTCGATTTTTTTATCTTTTTTACACAAAGGCGCGCCGCTTCTTTTCCGAAGCAGCGCGCCTGTTTGGTTTCTTACAGCATATTCTTTTGTCTTTTCTTAAGCTCCGGTTCCTGCCGCAGGAACTGATTCGCTATCACCTTGCAGATCTGCTTTTCCCGGATCATCTCATGCACCTGGTCAAAGCTTGCCCACCGGACACCGTCCGTCTCCCCCGGCTGCAGCACCACCTGCTCCACCGGGACATCCCGAAGCAAGCAATAAAAGTCATAGAAGGCATTTCTGTCTCTGGCGGAGTCCAGCAGTTCAAATTCCTCCGGGTCTGCGCAAATGCCGGTCTCCTCCCGCAGTTCCCGGACGATGGCCTCCAGACTGCTCTCCCCTTGCTGGGCAGCGCCTCCGGAATTTTCCCAGGTTCCCGGATAGGATTTCTCCGGTGCTCTGCGGGTCAGCAGCAGGTTTCCCTTTCCGTCATGGACCCACACGCACACCACCAGGCCGAACTCACCTTTCCGCCATGGAGTGCCACGACGGTGGGTACGCCCGGTAAGGTTTCTTTCTTTATCATATATGTCGTTAAATTCCATATGACATCATTCCTCTTCAAGGCGCTTGCCCTGATCACGGTACTCACTTTGCAAAGGATCTTCCCGGGATGCTTCCTTCTGATAACGGCCAACCACCGTGGTAGCCAGCTCCACCGGCAGCAGTGTGCCCGCGCCGGCAACGCAGCCACCGGGGCAGCCCATTCCCTCCAGCAGGTAGCCATCGTACTTGCCTGCCTTCGCAAGGGTCATCAGCTTCCGACACTCCCGCAGACCTTCTGCCCGGGCCGTCTTAACCTCGACATCCGGATTCGTCTTTTCCACCATACGCCTTACAGCACCGGCAACACCGCCGGACACTGCAAAGCCGCGGCCTGCAGCAGTACCCTCGTTGAGCACATCCGCTTCCTCCAGGCTTTCAAAATCGATCTGCTTAGCCTGGAACATACCCTGCAGTTCCTCAAAGGTCAGCACAAAGTCCACATCGGAACGAATGTCCTCCCGGATGGCTTCCAGCTTTTTCGCTGCGCAAGGACCAACAAATACCACCTTGCATCCGGGATATTGTTTTTTCATCAGCCGGGCCGTGAACACCATGGGGGTCAGTGTCATGGAGATCTTGTCTGTCTGGTCCGGGAACAGCTTATGGATCATGGCATGCCATGCCGGACAGCAGGAGGTTGCCATATAGTTCTGCTGCGCAGGCACTTTCTCCAAAAAGTCCCTAGCTTCTTCAATGGTGCACATATCCGCGCCCACTGCCACTTCCACGACCCGGGCAAAGCCCAGCTTCTTCATGGCGGTGACAAATTTACCGGGGGTAGAGTGCTTGCCGAACTGGCCTACAAAAGCCGGTGCCACAATGGCGATCACCTTGTTGCCCTGAAGGATCGATTGGATCACCTGGAAGATCTGTCCCTTATCCACGATGGCGCCAAAGGGGCAGCTGACCAGGCATTGACCGCAAGCAACACACTTATCCTGGTTGATCTTGGCCCTGCCCTGTTCATCCGACACAATGGCATCCATGCCGCAGGCAACCTGGCAGGGACGCTCCAGGTGAACGATGGCATTGTATGGGCAGGCCTTGGCACACTTTCCGCAGCGCACACATTTATCAAGATCAATATAAGAGCGATTGTTGCGGAACGAGATCGCGTCCTTGGGACACACCCGCTGGCAGGACGCCGCCAGGCAGTTCTGACAGTAGTTGCTTACTTTATACTGATGGGTCGGGCAGCTGTGGCAGGCGTAAGGAATGATATTGATCAGCGGCGGCTTATAATACTGCTCTGCCACCGCAGCCTCATCCATACCTTCTGTCATCAAGTGCCGGGTCTGGATCGGGCGGATGTTCAGACCCATGGCAAGACGCACACGCTCACTGGCGATGGCCCGCTCCAAAAATACAGACTCCCGGTGCAGCGGCTGGTCACCCGGCACGATCACATAGGGAAGCTCGTCCACTCCCTCGTAGCCTTTGCCGGAATACGCCATCCGTGCAACCTCTGTAAATACATTCTTTCGAATATCTGTTATCAAAGACGGAATTCCACGCATTTTTACTCTCCTCGCGTATATACACATTTATCTATTATATATTATATCAACCTGAAAAGAATAGTCAAGTCAACCTAACAAATTGATAAAGATTACAAACTCTTTGCCATACACATTTTGTCATTGCTTTCCACTTTCCTATGCATTATAATATGGTCAGAGGTGACTAACATGACTTATACATACCGCCAATGTCCTTGCGGCACAGCAAAGGGCATTGCCAAAAAAGATTACGATTATTTCAGAGGTATTCCCTTTGCGCAGGCACAGCGTTGGGAGTCTCCCGTTCCCATAACCAAATGGGAAGATGAGCTGAACGCGACCTACCAGGGACACGCCTGCCCGCAGGGCCGCATCTATGGCTACGGCAACAACGGCACCAGCCTTTTCTATCAAAACGAAACTGTGGAAAAGCAAACGGTGGTTTATAGTGAGGACTGTTTGAATCTGAACATTCTGACGCCCAAAGCAGCCGAAAAAGCACCGGTGCTGGTGTACATCCACGGCGGCGGCTATGAAAGTGGCACCGGAAGTGCGTCTAACTATCACGGTGTCGCTTACTGCCGCCAGGGCGTGATCCTTGTTACCATCAATTACCGCCTGAATGCCTTTGCCAGCGCAGTGGGCGACGGTCACAGCGGCAATTACGGTCTGCAGGATCAGATCTGCGCCCTGCAGTGGGTACAGCGAAACATCGCAGGCTTTGGGGGCGACCCGGAAAAAGTCACCATCATGGGTGAAAGTGCCGGCGCAATGAGTGTCCAGAACCTGATCCTGTCTCCCATGGCCAAGGGACTTTTCCGCGGGGCGATCCTCCATAGCGGCGGCGGCATTCTTCCCCGGGCTTTCCGCATCAAAGAGCCGGAGGATATGCTTGCTCTGTGGGAAGAGGTCAAGAATCATTTTTCCGTCAAAACCATTGATGATCTGAAGCAGATCCCCCCGAAAGAGCTGTTTATCGCCTGGAAAACCATTTGCTCCGGCAACCGCCGGTATGCCTGCGCCTCCACCCCCGTGATCGACGGTGAATTCATACCCGATGCACCCCGCGCACTTGCAGAAGCAGGCAATGTCAATCCCGTTCCCTCCATCCACTTGGTGCTGAGCGAAGATATGTGGCCCCACACCCTTTACAATGCCATCACCGATTGGGCGCAGCTCATGGAAAAAGCCGGCCTCCCACCGGTCTACGGAGCATACTTTGACCGCGCCGCCCCAGGCTCGGATCATGGCGCATTTCACGCCAGCGATGCAAAATACGCCTTTGGTACGCTGGATAATTGTTGGCGTCCTTTCACAGAGGTAGACTACAGGATCAGTCAAAACATAATTGATTACTATGTGGGTTTCGTAAAAGATGGCGTTCCCCATGCTGAGGGATTGCCCCAGTGGTCTCCCCTTTCCTGCCAGCAGCAGAAGTTTATGCATTTCGGTGACGAGCCCTGCGATATGGTGGATGTCCCCACTGATCGGCTGCAGGCTGCCGAAGCAAACCGCAAGCCCTTCCCCAGCATTTGATGTCCTGACCACAAATTGACGCAGATGTGTGCGCATCTGCGTCAATTTCCTTTCTTCCTTTTTGAGATTTTGATTGCATTTTTTAAAAAAGGTGTGTATAATAACCCAGGTCAGCCGAATTAACCGGGCGCGGCTCAGTTTGGGGAGCGAGGCGACCGCCGCCGGTGGCGGAGGCAAGAGAGCCGAGCGAGTGGCCGCGGTCGATAGCTGACGCAGCCGCTCCGTCGGCAAGGAAGATATCGGGCACCGCAACAGGAAGAGCGCTTGCTTTCCCTTTTTCTTGGTTTTATATATTTCCGGACGTGGCTCAGTTTGGTAGAGCGCTTGCTTTGGGAGCAAGATGCCGCAGGTTCGAATCCTGTCGTCCGGACCACGCAAAGAGAACTGCCCCTTGCGGGTGGTTCTCTTTGTGTTTTCCTGCTGCTGAGTTGGAGGCTGCGGCATTCTGCGAACAAAGCAGGTTTCCTGCTTTGGGGGAGCGAGGGGAGCGCCGCCGGTGGCGGAGCCAAGCGACCCGAGTGAGTGGCAGCGGTCTGTGTGCAACGCAGCCGCAACAGCGTCAAGGCGCACACAGGGCACCGCAACAGGCGGCGAAGCCGAGGATGCCACGAGTTCGAGTCTCGCCACTTGGACCATTCATCCAACGGTCGCCCTTATAGCAAATTAACTTCACTTTAGTGATCGGATGTGCGTATGCGAAACAAACGCACAAGTGGACACGGGCTGTAAGCGCAGTCTGTCCGCTGTGTTTCCTGTTGCCGAAACAGTTGACAATCGCGGAAAATTTACATACAATGAGAACATTCTAATACAGAATGGGGTATTATGATCATGAAAAAAACATTGGCAATTCTCTGCTGCCTGATGATGCTGCTGAGCCTGGCGGCCTGCGGTGCTGAGAAGGAAGTACCTGTCACTACTGCTCCCGGCGTGGTTATAAACTGGCCGCAGATCAATCAAAAGCTGACCTGGGACGCAATCAACGCCTTCCCCGTCAAATCCGAGGATATGACTACGGAAGAATTGCGGGATCTGTGCGTAGATTTCTTCTATTTTTCCAAGACCGCCCTTTGGATCCCCGATGAAAGCTGGAGCTACACCATTGCCTCCAGCGGAAACCCCGATTCCATGACTATGGGATGGGTCTACGGTGGTCTGCCTTACATCACCAGTGGCGGCGGCAATGTCTACAGATTGATGGACTACATTGACGAGAGCACCGGCGTTGTGGATATGACCGAACCTATGGCTAACCCTACCCTATTTGGCAACCAGTGCTCCTATGGCTCTTACTGGGGTTGGGCCAGGGTAATCAACTCCGCTACATTCTCGGACACCTCCCGTATGATTCACCGCAACGGCTTTCTGCGTGTTGGCCCTTATACCTATGACGACAGTCAGCAGCGCTTCCAGGCAGACATTTGGGACACCAAAACGGTGATCCGGGAGAACGGATCTGAAATCATGTGCCAGTCCTATGCGGAAGCCAAACACGGTGACGGTCTGGTGCGTGGCGGCTCGGGTGGCCATGCGATGATGATCAAGACAGACCCTGTGGTGGTGTATACCAATGACGGTGCCATTGATCCCGCACAGAGTTACCTTTACATCCTGGATCAGCACGGTGCCTGGACGGAAGATACCAACGAGGCCGGAGACACCTTCACCCACAAGAACTACATCAACAGGAAATTTACCTTCGCCGATCTGATGGCGCAGGACTACATCCCCTTTACCTTTGCGGAGTTTTTGGGTACCGATCCGGTGGAGCCTACCCAATGCACCTTCAGTCACGCCGGTGACACCATTCGGATCGTGGAGTTGAACGCAGGCAGCGTTACTGCGAATTATGGGCTTTCTGATATCTATGCCCAACTGAAGGATAAGGACGGCAATGTGATCCTGAATGTTCCCGGCCGTCAGAACACCCCCACGCAGACCCTGAATTTCAACCGGCTGATCCAAACAGCTGAATGGTCACCCTACACCACCGGAGAATACACCGTCGAGGTGGTCTGCCAACTGGCAACCGGCGAGCGGCTGACCGTCTATACCGGCACCTTAGTCAACTAAACGTTTGCCTTACTCCCGGTTAGCACGGCGGTCTCACATTGCAGCAAATTCTCTCCCGCATGAAATAATGCATACTCCCCGGAGAATCCTGTAAATTTCTCCGGGGAGTATTTTATACTGCGCGGGGGCTTTCACCGCAAGGATGCCGCGAGTTCGAGTCTCGCCACTTGGACCAAAAATCGACAGGTTTCGACCTGTCGATTTTTTATCCATTGCGAAAGCAATGGTATATCATCACGCGTAAGCGTGCATCTCATCACCGAAGGTGTATATCATCAGCAGCAGGCTACATTTCTTTTCGCAATGATGATATACAAAACTTCGTTTTGATGATATGCAATTCCTGCGGGATTGATGATATACACGCCTTTGGCGTGATCGGGGTGCGATGTGGCGAAATTTTGTAGATGCATTTCAGTCCGCAGACAGATTCGAACCAGCGAAATGCATTTTTTGATATAGATCCCCCTGAGAAGCAGATCCGTGGACAGATTGGGACTTGCGAAATAGTTGAAACATTCTCAAAATTATGGTATAAGTAATATGTAGTTTCATTCTATTCTAGTTTCGTGTTTAATCAAATTCCAAACAAGGAGGTTATTTATGAAAAGGTCTGTTTATTACGCGCTATTGTCACTTTTAGTTTTGTCGATGCTTCTTTTATCAAGCTGTTCTGCATCGATGCCTCAAAAACAACCAAAGATTATAAATACCTATCCGCAAGAAACTGCACCCTCACAGGTAATTAAAATGGAAGATCAATGGGTAATGTTGCACAGTACATACGGAGGTCAAAATTATACGATCTCTGTCGGCGAAAGTTCAACTTCAGCAAATAATATTTATTCTGCCACTGATGTTAGTATTTGGTATTTCGAAGCAAATAAAAACGGCATTGCATGGTGTGAAAAATCACAAGAGTTCTACACTTACAAGGTTTACGTATTTGAAACACAAAAAGTTGAAACCGTTTTCCAAGTGGCAGTAGACAATGGATATCAACCGCAAAACATCGGTATTTATCTCAACACCGTTTATTACTGTGTCATCAATTATGACCAACAAGATGTGCAAGTAATCGCATACGATATTACAACCAAAACAACAAGTGATGTTTACAAGGTTAAATTTGATAAATCGAAGCAACCTTATTCCATCAACTTGGAGAATGAATATTTGAGTTTTGTATGCTCTGAGCAAATTAAGGTGCTTAATCTTCAAAACAACGAAACGGTATTTGATTCCATTTTGCCCGAAGTTATTGAATATGTATATAGCGTTTCCTACGATAGCAAAAACGATAACTGCGCTCTTTACTATGCCGACAATGATACCGAAGATATCGGTATTTTGAAAGAGGGACAAACCGAGATTGCTTCTGTTTTTACATTCTCTCAAAATCACTACGCTTATCAGGATAAAATTGATTGCCATGACGGACATATCTACTGGATTGCACAAGCAAATGTATCGGGAAATGTAACCGACCATTATACATTTATTGATTATAACTATTTAGACCATAAACCTACAGAAATTGACAGAACGTTCAGCTTCTATCGCAACGAAATCGAGTTGTATTTGCTCCGATTTAATAAAAACGGAGATTACACTCATATTGATTTGTGTCAGCCTTAATACATAGGACTCATTTGCAAAACCGCTAAAATATCTTTTTCATAGTCCTTATACACGCCAAGGGAACGGCATTGTCTCCGTTCCCTTGGCGTATTTTTTATGCCTATTTTTATATTTATTTCTTTTTTTGTGGAAATTTCCAAACTTTTCTTTGTGTCAATGATTGTAACATCATCTGTCGGATAAAACGATATAAAACTATCTTGGAAAAGTAATCGTTTTTTTATTTGCCCCCAATTCATCAAATCGTTTTTTCATCATTTGTCAACTAGCAAATCGTTTTTTATTCCGCAAAAAGAGAAAGAGTGAGGGAACCCCCTCACTCAGTCTGGTAGAGCTATTCACTTTTTCTGCCAACCATTACCGGGCTTCTGTGTAGGGGGTAGCCGATCGCCGGAGTCAATGTGCACGACACGAGGGTCGTTAACCTTACCGCCACGAGGGCCAACCTCAACATAGGTACCAGGCTTCTGATTATCAGTGCCGGGTTTAATGGGTTTTGCCAATCTGTTTTTTCCTCCTTTCTATAGGATAGCCATATTATATATAAAATCCGCAAAAAGTCAATATTTTGGTGCATTTTTGATAACTAAAACACAATATATTGTATTTTTAATAACTTTTTACAATCGGTTCATGGTGATCTTCAAGTAAATACCGGGGTAGTTCACCATTGTTAGTGGTCTGCTTGCCCGTAAAGTAATCGGACACATACGTTTTTTGCAACAGTACGTGTCCGATATATTTTTCGTTATGTAAGATCCGACGGATACAGCTTATCCCCCATTGCGGTTTGCCTTTGGGTGACAGAATGTTACGTTCCTTTAATTCTCCTGCTATTTTCCGCAAAGACAGCCCCCTATTATGGAATGCATAGATCAACCGCACCACCTCCGCCTCCTTCGGGACAACCTCCAACTCCCCCACCTCATTCCGGCGATAGCCATAGCAAGGCGTGTTTGCAATGGCGGATGTACCATTTGCGAAACGGGTACGAATCCCCCAACAGGTGTTGGTGCTTTTTGTTTCACTTTCGTTTTGGTACACGCTGGCATAAATGGTCAACAACCTGACAGCCTTGGAGTTATGAAGATATACTTTCTCCACTTCAAAATATACATCCACCCCCAACTGTTTCAGCTCATCGCAGGCTTGCAAAAACTGGAGTGTATTCCGCCCCAAACGGCTGATTGATTTTACAAGTAATAAGTCTATTTTACCGGATCGGCAATCCCCCAGCATCCTTTGAAAATCCCGCATTTTAGCATTGTGCCGACCGGATGCTTCGTCCGCATAAATCCCAACGAATTCCCAAGCAGGGTCTTCAGTGATCAGTTTCTCATAATATGTCCGCTGCGCTTCCAGGCTGTGATGCTGGATCTCCTGCTGTGTACTCACCCGGCAGTAAGCTGCCACATTTCTGCGAATAATCATTTTCGGCAATACCGTTGCCGGTCGCTTCGTTATTTTCATGAAAAGGACCTCCTTTTTCGTTAGCTATGGTATTACCATAAAATCACAAAATTGGAAGTCCTTTTTTATAATTCTCTGTATTCAACAAATCCAAAAACGGTAGGAGTTAATCTATCGTTGCTTTAATTCTGTTTGTGAGTCTTTCCGGTATTTCTGACTCATCGCTCCAAATGATGGTGTTTTTTTGTGCAATGTCAAAATGCAGATGCGTGTCCTTTTTGCAAAGCTGAATTACCGGTTTTCCCAATCCCATAGCGTAGCCTTCTTCAAAATACGCACCATTGTTTTGGTGAGTCAGGTCGACCACAACGAACTTGCTGTCGCGGATATACTTAAGTAGTTCAGGTGTAATAAAATCATTGTGCTGAACCTCATCGATAAAAATGGCAATATACCCAGCTTCAGTAATACCTTTGCGAATTGCTTCCCGAAGTTGCTTAGTGTCTTCACCAAACTTCATCGCTACCAACACATTTCGACCGAAAGAAGTATTCTTCTGCAAGGTTTCAACACGAGCGTATCCTTGGGGTGTCAAAGATATGGCTTCTGCATCGTCCCCGGCACTTCCGCGTTCCCACTCAATATAGGCTGTCCTGCTGAGATAATTAAGCATGTATTGTGCTTCATGTTCGCAAGCATCTTCGTCGCGGGCATCCTGTTTAATGTAGTTAGTATTACTGGGGTCAACCGTAACATCATACCGGTCTACAAAAAGCATACTGAGTAACTCATTCCATTCAAAGGTCATCTCTTGCCCCACGTGTGGTATATGCTCCCCAAGGTATAACAAAATTTTATCTACTCGGTCTGAAAATGTTTTCGGGTACCAGTTGTTTATGATTTCTGCATCCATATACACTGGCCTCCCGTGGTAGCCTACTCCATCATCAAATTCTTTTCCATAGCGATCACAAGTTTCCTTGTCCATAACAGTATGATAACGGTATTCCACCGCATTGCTTTGCCTAAAACTATGGTAAAACAGATATGATGCCAGCTGATTGTAGTTCAATTTTTCAAGCGGCGAATATTCATATCTGCCGCAAACCGGACAAGAATAAAATACCACCATTCTATCGTGGTTTGGAGAAAAATGTGCCTCTGAATGGCACATTGGACACTTTCCAACACCTTGCATTGCAATTCCTCCTACATAAACTGTTTGTTTTTTATTATAACAGAAAAAAGCCAAAATGTCCATTTTTATACTTCAGCCCAGTAGCTGATTTACGGACTACAAATATTTTCTATTTACCATTACCCAGTTTTGTGGTATAAAAATAATAGGAATATTTGCATTGTAAATATCAAAAAGTGATCTTGTGTACGGAAAGGAGTTGAGTGTTATGGCAGAAAAGAAAGAAAAACAATATGTGAGCGATAATGCTCAACTTATGGCTGAATGGAATTGGGAAAGAAATGCAGATATTGTCCCATCACAATTAACCCTTGGTAGCGGAAAAAAAGTATGGTGGAAATGTGGCAAAGGACATGAATGGGAAGCGGCTTGTTACAGTCGCGTTGCTGGGAATCAATGTCCTATTTGCTCTGGAAGAAAAGTGCTTGTCGGATATAATGATTTATCTACACTTGCGCCTGAAATTGCTTTGCAATGGCATCCCTCGAAAAACAGCGATTGTACCCCAAAAGACGTTACTATAAATAGTCATCGCAAAGTATGGTGGCTTGGTTCCTGCGGACATGAGTGGCAAGCAAGTATCGCGGACAGAAATAACGGGCGCGGATGTCCGTATTGCGCAGGCAAAAAAGTTTTAAAAGGTTATAATGATTTACAAACGGTTAATCCCACTTTAGCTAGGGAGTGGAATTATGAAAAGAATAATGGATTAACGCCTCAGGAGGTAATGTCCGGTAGTGGACAAAACGTCTGGTGGAAATGCAGAAAAGGTCACGAGTGGCAAGCAATAATAGGTAGTAGGACCAGAGGCAATGGTTGCCCATATTGTTCAGGAAGATACACCATTAAAGGCGAAAACGATCTGCAGACGGTTAATCCAACTTTAGCAAAAGAGTGGAATATTGAAAAAAACACCGGATTAACACCCATGGATGTTATGCCCAACAGTGATAAAAGAGTATGGTGGAAATGTCAAAAAGGTCACGAGTGGCAAGCAACAATCAATAGTAGAAATAGCGGCATTGGATGCCCATATTGCTCGGGCCGATATGCTATTAAGGGTGAAAACGATTTACAAACGCTTAATCCGGCTATAGCAACAGAATGGTATTATGAAAAAAATGATGGATTAACACCTGCAGATGTAATGCCTAATAGTGATAAGAAAGTATGGTGGAAATGCAGAAAAGGTCACGAGTGGCAAGCAATAATAGGTAGTAGAACCAGAGGTAACGGATGCCCTATTTGTAGTTCAGAGAAAAACACTTCTTTTCCCGAATATGCACTGGTTTATTATCTAAAAAAATATGGTTTAGAAGTAATACATTCATACAGAGAACAAGGTTATGAATTGGATGTATATATCCCCATCCTAAGAATAGCCATTGAATATGATGGATATCTTTGGCACAAAGATAAAACACAACAAGACTTAGCGAAAAATTACAAGTGTGCAATGGATGGGATCAAGTTATACAGAATAAGAGAGGGTTTGGCACCGTTAAACGATAGTTCTACAGACTTTGTTGTGCAAAGAAACCAAGAGGATCTCTCAAAAATACTTAAACTTCTTTTAAGCGAAATTACTGGAACGATCGTAGATGTAGACCTAAAAAGAGATAATATTGCCATAGAAAATTTGCGGGAATATACAGAAAAAGAAACGTCTCTATTGTTTTCTAATCCAGAGATAGCGAAAGAGTGGAATTATGAAAAGAACGGCAATTTAAAACCGGAGCATTTTGCGGCAAATAGCCATAAAAAGGTATGGTGGAAGTGCCCCACTGGGCATGAATGGCAATCGACGATAAAAGACAGGAACAGCGGAAACGGGTGCCCATTTTGCGCAAGTAAAATGGTTTTAAAAGGATATAACGATTTGCAAACGGTTAATCCGACCTTGGCAAAAGAATGGAATTATGAAAGGAATAACGGACTAACCCCAGTGAACGTAACACCTGGTAGTAATAAAAAAATATGGTGGAAGTGTAACAATGGGCATGAATGGCAAGCGGCGATAGCGGAAAGAAACGGCGGACGCGGATGTCCGTATTGCGCAGGCAAAAAAGTTTTAAAAGGCTATAATGATCTGCAAACGATTAATCCAACTTTAGCAAATGAATGGAATTATGAGAAAAATAACGGATTAACACCTGCGGAGGTGACACCTAATAGCCATTTAAAAGCATGGTGGAAGTGCAGTCAAGGACATGAGTGGCAAGCAGTGGTAAGCAATAGACATAAAGGGAATGGTTGTCCATATTGTGCAGGTCAAAGAGTTTTAAAAGGCAATAATGATTTACAAACAGTTAATCCAATACTATCAAAAGAATGGAACCATGAGAAAAACAACGGACTAACACCTGTAGATGTATCGCCCAATAGCAAAAAGAAAGTATGGTGGAAGTGCAGTAAAGGACACGAATGGCAAGCAATAATACAAGGTAGAAATAAAGGTGCTGGTTGCCCTTATTGTTCAGGTCGATATGCGATTAAAGGTGTAAATGATCTACAAACAGTTAATCCAGCATTAGCAAAAGAATGGAATTATGAGAGAAACAACGGATTATCACCTGCGGATGTAATGCCTAACAGTGATAAAAAAGTATGGTGGATTTGTAGCAAAGGGCATGAGTGGCAAGCATTGATAGGTAACAGACACAAAGGGAATGGTTGTCCGCAATGCGCAAGAGAAAAACGCAAAAGTGCGAAATAAACAAGTACATAAAAATAAGTTTCCCGTTCACAATTTGTTATCTTTACTTATGCCCCGAGTGATGGTATAGTGCGTTGCTGCAAGGAGGTGCAAGTAATGCCTATAACCAAGTACAAAAGAATACCAAGCGGAACTGCCGTATCCCTGGGAGTGATCTCAGCGATACGGCAGTTTTATTTTTGATGGAGGTGCGACATGAACATACTTGAAGATTTTTGGTATGGGAATATAAACCCGCAAGAGCAGAGCAAGGATAACAACCGGGCGATAAAAGAACTACTAAATCTCATGGGGCGCAACCGGGATCAGTTGCAGGCGAATATGACACCCGAGCAACAAGTGATACTGGAAAAGTGCGATGATTGCGTAAATGAGATGTACGGCTTGATCGAAGCAGCGGTGTTTGCCTATGCATTCCGGTTGGGCGGCAGAATAATGATTGCCACCCTGCTGGATACCTGCAACAGCACATAAAGCAACGACAATGATGCTCCATCCCCCCTCTCTTGCAGAGGGGGGTACATTTCCTCCACCGGAGTTCTATAGGGGGGTACATTAGCTGCGCACTTTTGGGAAGGGGGGTACATTTTGGGGCTTTGTATCAATAAATATACAACAAGCCATATAGGCACGATGGTTTTGACACGAAGCCATCGTGCTTTTTCTTTATCGATTAATTCCATAGGTTGGAGCTAAATAAGCCCCGCTTTTTTGCTATTAGGGTATAAAAATTCATAATTTGATGGTACAATTGATTTGACAAATACGACTTTATCGAGCTTTTTTGAAAACCAGAAATCTATCAGAAATGTCATTCTGAGCGAGCGTAGCGAGCCGAAGAATCCGCTACCCATCAAAATTATTCCCGGATTATAACATTTGAAAGAGAACGGATCCTTCGACTCCGGCTTTGCCTCCGCTCAGGATGACAATATTTTTGAGATTGCCACGCCAGTGACATCGGCCACCGGTTTGCAATGACAGCGATAGTTGGCAATCAGATAAAATAGGATTTGAAGGACGGGTATCGTTACCGTGTGCCCCCCCAAAGATGTTGAACAATTGCAGGCCATTGAAGCGCGTTTGACAGCCGAGGCCGATAAAATGGAATTTACTTTTCCCTTTACATCGTGTATAATAGCATTATGAAGGAGGTATTTACCATGCTGAAAAAATTGATCGCACTTTTGCTTGTATGCTTGCTGCTGGCCGGCTGTGCTCCGGCTGCAGATACCACCCCAGACACCACCGCCCAGGATAGCGTTGCTACGGAGCCTTCCGAGGAAACCGTGCCTGTCGCTACGGAGTCCCCTGAAGAGGCACAGGTTCTTAAGATCCTGATCATCGGCAACAGCCAGTCCTCTGATGCCACCATGATCCTTTACGATGTATTTAAGGCCCATAAGCCTGAACAGCAGGTAGTTTTGGGACACACCTACTACCCCGATGCCTCCATTGAGGTCCAGGCAGGCAAGATCACCCTGGAGGAAAAGGTATTCGAATACCGGAAAAACACCAACGGCACATGGGAAAAGACCACGGATCTTGCCATGAAGAAAGTACTGAAGGACGATCAGTGGGATATCGTTGTGCTGCAGGAGGACAGCTTCCTTGCGGGCATGAATGCCTCCTTTGACAACATTTACATTCAGGCCATTACAGGCTATGTGGACAGCATTTTGGAGCATCCGCACAAGTTCCTGTGGAATATGACCTGGGCCTGCTCCAACGATGATACTTTCTACGCCGGCAGCTATGTTCCCCAGCCCCCGGAAGGTTTTAAGGACAATTTTAAGCGGACCTACAATTACAGCTCCGGTGCGCAGCTGCAGCAGATGATTACCCAGGTGAACAACCACATTCTCACCAAAGACCAGTTCGCCGGGGTGATCCCCTCCGGAACAGCGGTGCAGTATGCCCACATCATGCTGGACATTCCCCAGACGGAGTTGTATCGGGATTACACCCATTTGCTGGACTTTGGCCGGACATTGGTGGCATATCTGTGGTATGCCCAGCTGACCGGTGAGACCCTCACCGAGGTGAAGCTGGATATCTTCCCCGAGGAGATGCGTCCCAAGCTCTACAAACAGTACGGTGACCTGGAGATCACCGAGGAAATGAAGCAGATCATTGTGGAAACCGTCAACGGCACATTGAAAGCTCCCTTGGAGCTGCCGGTGCGTTCCTGATAACTTAAACAAAACAGCCAGGCATTTTTCGCAAAATGCCTGGCTGTTGCAACTTTCGTGTTATGCCTTTTTGTTCTTTTTATAAAGGATATTCAGGCCCTTCAAAAGCAGGTCCTTCTCATGGATGATAGGATGCTTACACAGAGGTGTGATAAACCGCGCCATGCCGCCGGTGGCAATCAGCACGGAGCTATGCCCGATTTCCGCCTCAATGCGGTCGATCAAGCCATCAATCATTGCGGCAGTGCCGTATATCATACCGCTGCGCATACAATCCACAGTATTCTTTCCAACCACTTTTTTCGGTTGATCCAGGCTGATGCCCGGAAGCTGGGCCGCTTTACTGCTCAGTGCATCCAGGGACGTTCTCACTCCAGGAATGATCACACCGCCTGCGTATACATTCTCAGGCTCGATCACCTCAATTGTGGTAGCTGTGCCAAAATCCATCAGGATCAAAGGTGCCTTATATTCTGCCAAAGCGGCAACTGCGATCACGATCCGGTCACTGCCCAGCTGAGAAGGTACTTCAACATGAATATTCAAGCCTGTCTTGAGTCCCGGTCCAACGATCATGGGCTGTTTCCCAATGACTTTAATGACACCGGTTTTCACGGAATTAAACACCTGCGGAACGACCGAGGAAATAATGCAGTCATCCACATCATCTTTTGCGACGCCAAAGGCTTCAAGCATGTTCTTGATCTCAACACCGTACTGGTCAGAGGTTCGGGTGCGGTCGGTGGCAATGCGCGCTTTAAACAAGATCTCATCATCGCATATACAACCGATCACGATGTTGGTATTGCCAATATCAATGGCCAGCAGCATCTTTTTTTCCTCCGATCATGTTGAGTTTTTCCAATGCTGTGCAAACTGCACCTGCGGCTACCGTGGTCGAGAACAGTTCCACCACCGCATTGATGCCCACGAAGCTCACGATGAAAACCAGGATATTTCTGCCGGCAATCAAATCCTGCAGGTATTCCGTATGTCCAAACAGCAGGACAAGCGCCCCCATGAAAAACACGGTATTAAACAGAGCCGCGCCAAAGCCGGCAACATAGGCAGCCAAGCGGAAACGCAGCTTATGCAGCCAGTTATATACCACTCCGGTGAGCCAGCCAGCCAATACACGGGTGGCAAACCGCTGAAGGATGGTGAGCAGCGGGCTGATCTCAAAAAGGATCACACCCATGGCACTTGTTCCACCGATACCCACACATTGCAGACAGCTGGTTATACCGAATACTGCGCCAAGGAACGCACCGCCTCCCGGTCCGAGGGCAACCGCGCCGATTGCCACGGGGATCATATTCAGCGAAATTGCCAATGGGCCGATGTTCAGGTAGCCTAAGGGTGTGAAGGACATGATCAGCAAAATACCGCTGAGCATAGCCAGCAAAACCAAGCGTCGAGTTTCCATGCGTTTTACTTTCATAATTATTTACCTCCTGCTAACGTTTCGTACTAACGAATACATCGCAATTTGCCTGATTACAGGCACTGTCATTATATAGGAATCTCCATCTGTTTTCAAGACAATTTTTAAAACTTTACACACGGGCATTTTGATATTATAATAAACAAAAACACATTCGTTGGGAGGGCTTTTTATGTTGAAGGGAAAAACCATACTGTTAGGTGTCACCGGGGGGATCGCAGCCTACAAAGCTGCTGCTTTGGCATCTGCACTGGTAAAGCTGCATGCCTGCGTGGAAGTGGTCATGACGAAGAATGCCACAGAGTTTATCGCGCCTCTGACTTTTGAGCAGCTTACCGGCAACCGCACGATGACAGATACATTTAACCGGAATTTTGTGCATCAGGTGGAGCATATCTCCCTGGCACAGAGAACAGATCTTGTGATCATTGCCCCTGCCACCGCGAATGTCTGCGCAAAGCTTGCCCACGGTCTGGCCGATGATATGCTCACTACCACAGTTCTTGCCTGCAAATGTCCGAAGCTCATTGCTCCGGCCATGAACACCAACATGTACGAAAACCCTGTGACCCAGGACAATCTTCAGCTTTTGCAAAAGTACGGCTGGCAGGTAATCACTCCGGCTTCCGGTCGGCTGGCATGCGGCGCAGTTGGTGCCGGAAAGCTTCCGGAGCCTGACGATTTGGTGCAGTATATCCTGCGCCAGATCGCAATGCCCCATGATTTAGAGGGAAAGACCGTACTGGTCACTGCAGGTGCCACCAGAGAATCGTTGGATCCGGTTCGCTACCTGACAAATCACTCCACAGGAAAAATGGGTTGCGCCATTGCCGAGGCAGCTATGCTGCGGGGCGCGGATGTGATCCTGGTCTGCGGTGCGGTAAGCGCAAAGATCCCGCCATTTGTAAAAGTCGTTCAGGCCGTTTCCGCCCAGGATATGTTTGAGGCCGTGTCGCAGTATGCCCCTCAGGCGGACTATATTTTCAAAGCAGCAGCTGTTGCTGATTACACCCCTGCCGACTATAGTGACGACAAGATGAAAAAGAAGGACGGCGATCTGAGTATACCGCTGAAACGGACAACCGATATTCTTGCATGGTTGGGTCAAAATCGCCGCCCTGGCCAGGTGATCTGCGGATTCTCCATGGAAACCAAAGATATGATTGAAAACAGCCGCGGAAAATTAGAGAAGAAAAACGTGGATATGATCTGCGCCAACAATCTGAAGCAGGAAGGCGCAGGCTTCGGTGTGGATACCAACATCATCACATTGATTACCCGTCAGCAGATCACAGAGCTCCCCCTGCAATCCAAGCAAAGCCTGGCCCATGCCATATTGGACAAGGCCATGGTATTGTAAACAAAAGCCGACGCACCCAATTCAACGATCCAAAACCGCCAGCTTTCACACAGAAAGCTGGCGGTTATTTTCTTTTACATTGCAATTTCGGTCTGTTTTTTATGGCAAAGGGGTTTATTACAGGCGGATCTGCTGTTGAGGTCGGTCGCGGAATTGCCTCGGGGGACATCCCGGTGCGATCCTGAAATATCCGGTTAAAGCTGCTCTGGTTTCCTCGGTAATATCCTCGGCAAAATGCTCTGCGCACCAGGAAAGCACCTGTACTGTAACATTTTTATTGGCAGCATTGCGGGTTCGCAGCGGAAGCACATCCAACGCCTCCCCCAGCACCGCGTTGAGGTAGGAATTGGCTGTTTTATCTCTCCCCTCTTCCAGCGTCGCAACGATCCGTTCCAAAAGGGGGTATAATTCCCGGGCATCTGTTTGGCAGCGCCCAGGCTGCTTGGTCTGAAGAATGTTTTCAAAAACAGCATTCATCTACGATCTCCAAGCAAGACAGCCCCTTATTGCATAAGAATATCACCGGTCGGCGGTCATGCTTTTAGAATTCCTTTTCTGCATCCCCGGCATCTTCCCCCAGTGCTTCTATGTAAAAACTCACTGGGCGAAATCCGTCGTTGCAGGAGATCATTGCCGACTTAGGGTTCTTCATCCAACCATCGTAAAAGTCTCCCCCGCCATGGGCAAGGGTCATCACAAAAGCTGAAATACTGTCCCAAGCACTGTCGCAAAATCCCTTTGGCTTGACCCAGCCTTCAGCGATCCATGTCTGCCCTTCCATTACATCACAGGCATGGAGGATGGGATTTTCGTATTTTTCCATCAGGTCCGGATAGCTGGCTTTCCGAACAGCTGTTATTCTGATCTTCTTCATGTGCAATCACCCCTTGAGAGGATTATACCACGCCTGCAGCCGTCTTGCAACGGCTTGACATTCTTTTGCCGGTGGCTTAAAATAGAGCCATACACGTTCAAAAGGAGTGTTTGATATGAGGTCCACGAAAAAGTTGGCCCGCCTTCTGGCTTTGTGCTTAAGCGCTGCCATTTGTTTTGGCGCATGTTCCGGAGCTTCTTCCCAAGAGCAGGCACAATCGCAGCCTACGCAAGACCCTTTGGCAAACGCTCTGCACAAAACCGATCCTGCGCAGGATGATACCCTGTACATTCTGACCGCTGCTGCCAGCAACAGCCACTATTTTATGGACGAGCTCTACGGTGTCCTTGCCGCTGCCGGCTATAAAGCAAAGGTCTGCAATCTGATGAAAAGCAGTACCGGAATCAATCCCTTTTACGAACACTGGAAAAAGGGAGAAAATGTTTTTGAGCTGATCATCCATGATGAAAACGGAAAAACCGTTTGGGAAAACATGGGATTGGATCTGGCGCTGCAGGCCTTTAACTGGGATGTTTATAATATGCAGGAAGGATCTTCTCCCCACCGGACCACCACACCCCAGCAAGCTGCCGACGATCGGAAGGTCGCCCATGGCGCGCTGATTTCTCATATTCGGGAAAAACTGCCGATGGCGAAGCTTTACTACCAGGAGATCTGGTCTTACGACATCGGCTTCGACCGGTTTAACTACCAGATGACCTCTAAGGAGCAGCAGCTTGCGTTCTCTGCCAGCATCAAGGAATACACGGATATTGTTTGCCGTGATTTTGATCTTTCCCCCATCCCCTGCGGCAGCGCATGGGTCATCGCCCGGGAAAGTCCCTTGGCAGATAAGCTTTGCGCAAGGCTTTCCTACAACAACGGAGAAGGGGACTATTACCACGACGGCGACATCGGCGGCGGCCAGTATCTGAATGCCTGTGTTTGGTTTGAAACCATCACCGGGCAAAGCTGCATCGGCAACACCTTCCGTCCTGACTATCCCCTCAGCGAGGAGCTGATCACTGTTTTGCAGCAGGCTGCACACCAGGCTGTGGAGCAGATGAACGCAGCAAACGGACAATAACGAAATCAGCCATAAAACCCTTGGGTTTTATGGCTGATTGTTTTATTCCATCGCTGCTTCTGCCGCAGGTCTTCTGCGTCGTTTTTTCATATTGTAGAGTTCTTCCGTAGCAAGGCGGGCCTTGGTGACGGAAACATCTTCACCAGGGAAGCAGAAGTAAGAAAATTCATTGTTGCCGATGCCGATCACATCCCCGATCTCGTACCAATAGTAGTCAGAGTACAGGGTGTGCGATGCCACCGGGGATTGCCTGTAATCCAGCTTCCCGTCACCGCCTGTCAGGTGGAAGCCTTCCAAATCGTGGGTCAGGTGACCCTGCCCGATCATGCAGACACCGTCCAGGTTAACCTGCACCGCGATCTGCACATCCGTATCCAACCGGTAAGTTCCTTCTTCCAGCTCTTTACGGACGCATTCTCTCTGCCAGCTGTACCAATCCGGAATATGCGCATACTCTGTCTGCCCCTGGCAGGCCGCCAGCTGTCCGTACGCATCCATCTGCCACTGCTTTCCGCAGGCATGGCAAGTCAAATGGATCCCCTCACCTTCCATCCGGTTTTCTTCACCGCAATGGGGGCATTTATACAGGATCCGGTGCAGACCGTCAGCGCGGAACGGCACATCGATGCTGACCTTGTTATCCCGCTGCCAGGCAAAATTATCAAAGGAAAACGCATCATCCAGCAGTGCATCCAGCTCTGCCACCGTTTTTTCCCGGACTTCATCCGCACTTGCAATGCATTTGACATGGGCGCTGACCTTTACATCCCGAATCTGAAGCATATTGTAAAGAGGGTCCCGGGCAAACGCTCCCTGGGTGATCACCGTCACTACAGGAACACCCAGCCGCTTCATCAGCACACCCAGTTTCCGGGGCAGCGCGGTAGCTCTTCCGTCAAAGGAATAGCCAGCCTCGGGGTACATCAGGACGCTGGTCTTATTGGTTTTCAGCATGTACTCAATGTCGCGGATCAAAGAAATGTCCGCCACATACTTATGGGTAGGTGTGCAGCCCAACAGCCGCATCAGCTTGCCCAGGATGCCGGACATGGCATCCACAGATGTAACAATACCCATCCGCCGGGGATAGAAAATGCCAAAGGCAAGCTTCATATCCGTGAAGCTGGAATGGTTCATAAGGATCAAACAGGGCTTGTCTCCCACCAACTCCATCCGCTCTGTGGTGTAAGAGAATTTGGTCTTCCAAAGGGTCGGTATGGACGCAATGCGGACAACGGTGGAAAGCAGCCTGCTGGGCTTCAAGGGGTTCTTATGCTGCAGACGGGGCAGCTTCAAAACTTCTTCATAGGGCAAATCGCGGGTGTTAATCTTCATAATCGGTCACATCCTGTCAAATTTGTCTGTTTTATTCTAGCACAGCACCCTGAAAAAGGCAACAAAATCAAGCTTTCCCTTTTATAATTTCCCAGCTTTCCTTCTTTTTTGTTGCACATAGGCCATAGTTCCTGTATACTATCTGCAAAGGGGGCAGGAATATGGGATATTTTGCAGTTATTGATACTGAAACAAATTGGTCAGATCAGGTGATGTCCATCGGCACGGTGATCGCAGACACCGAAAATCTCCAGCTGATCGATGCCAAATATCATGTGCTGACCCCGGAATATCTGGTGGGCGGTATGTATGAAAGCACCCTTTTTTCCGACCCGCGCCTACAGCCGGTGATGTGCAGCCGAAAAGAGGCTTTGGAGGATTTGGTCAATTGGTTTTCCGCATACAGCGTGCGTAGTGTTTTCGCCTACAACGCTGCTTTTGACCGCAACCACCTGCCGGAGCTGAGGCGCTACTCCTGGTTTGACATTATGCGCCTGGCAGCCTACCGGCAGTACAACCCCAAAATCCCTGCCAACGCTGCGTGTTTTTCCACCGGACGCATGAAGCGGGGTTACGGTGTAGAGCCGATGCTGCGTATTCTCTCCGGAGAAACCGCATACAATGAAACCCACAATGCCCTGCAGGATGCCATGGATGAGCTTCAGATCATGCAGCTTTTGGGCTACCGGCTCAGCAAATACATCCCCCTGTAACGCCACATCCCGGAGCGCAAGCGCTCCGGGACGTTTTATTTCGTGAGTTGGTAGCTCATGTTCAAAAGGAATCTGATCTTTTCCGCTTCCACAGTGCCATCCAGCGCGACACTCAGCCAATAGGCCTTGTTCATATGCCAGCCGGGAAAGATCCCCTTCTCCTCCCGAAACGATCCGATCAGCCGGGAGTCACACTTTACATTCACAACAGCGATCTCCCCGTTTCCGGACAGGCCCAGCTTCTGCCTCGGGAGCTGCATGAGCACCGCAAACCATTTCCGGTTGCTGCTGTGCCGGAATACCGCAAAGCTTGGGTAGCTTGCCCATAGGTGCTCCCCCTGGGCATTATATAGATCCTGAATATAGCGTTCCAGCTCTTCTGTGTTCATCCATCGTTCCTCGCAATTCCGGACTTTGAAAACATGGCACTATGCATCCATGTCAGTTCCAAGCGCTTGATGGTTTTTATTATAGCACCCAAATCCCCCTCTTGCAACGGTAGTATTCTTTGCGTTATAATAAACGAAATGATTGCAGGAGGTGGTTGTTTGCAGCGTACGCCCGTTACATTAAGTCGCGATTGTATACCCGAAGGATTTCACTGTTTTTTTGAGGATGCCGCAGTTTATAACAGCAGCTGCTCCCCTGCTGCCCGGGTTTGGTTTTTTGACAAAGGCCCGGGGTTCTATCTAAAATGCGCCCCCAAGGGCTCCTTGGAGAAAGAAGCCGCCATGACCCGTTTTTTCCACAGCAAGGCTCTGGGACCGGAGGTTTTGGCATACGAAAGTCTGGAGGAGGATTGGCTTCTGACCCGACGCGTTGTTGGCGAGGATTGCATTTGGCAACCATACCTGGAGGACCCCCTGCGTCTGTGTAAGACAACAGCACAGCTTCTTCGGATGCTCCACGAGACACCTTTTCCCGGCTGCCCGGTAAACCGCACCCGGGATTACCTTGCCACCGCCCTGGAAAACTATCAAAAAGGTGCGTATGACCTCCACCTGTTTTCGGACAAGTGGCACTTCACATCAGCGGAGGAGGCCTGGAGGATCGTGGAAGCCTGCGGTTCTCAGCTCCAGGCCGACACCTTGATCCACGGAGACTACTGCCTGCCCAATATTATCCTGGACAACTGGAACTTCAGCGGTTTTATTGATCTGGACACTGCCGGTGTCGGCGACCGGCATGTAGACCTGTTTTGGGGAATGTGGACCTTACAGTTTAATCTGAAAACCGATCGCTATGCGGACCGCTTTCTGGATGCCTATGGGCGGGAGGCTGTTTGCAATGAACTTTTCCCGGTTATAGCAGCCGCCGAAGTATTTGGATAAGAAAGGAATCAGAATATGGAATACAGACAGCTACCTCACGGAGATGCCCACGAACGATTCAGCGTGCTGGGTCTCGGCCTGGGCGGCATCGGCACCACCGCGCCTGAGGAGATCGAGGCCATCATCAGCAAGGCCATCGATCATGGCATCAATTTCTTTGACCTGTGCACTGCCGGCGCGACCTACGCGCCTTTCGGCCGCGCCATCGCAGGCCGCAGAGAGCAGGTCTTTCTGCAGGTGCACTTTGGCGCTGTGTATGACGATGCCGGCGAATACGGCTGGTGTCGGGATTTTGACACCATCAAAAAGACATTCCTCTGGGAACTGGAAACGCTTGGGACCGACTATGTAGATTTTGGCTTCCTGCACTGCGTGGATGAAGACGAAGACTTTGACAACTTGGTAAAAATCGGTGTATGGGACTACTTAAAAGAGCTGAAAAAGGCCGGTGTCGTTCGGCATTTGGGCTTCTCTTCCCACACCCCTTCCGTTGCCAACCGGATCTTAGACACCGGGCTTATGGATATGATGATGTTTTCCATCAATCCTGCCTATGATTTTGAAAAGGGGGATGAATACGGTGTCGGCAGTGTGGCAGAGCGCTTCCGCCTGTTTCAGCGTTGTCAAAAAGAAGGCATCGGCATTTCTGTTATGAAGCCTTTCTTTGCCGGGCAGCTTTTATCCCCGGAGCAATCTCCCTTTGGCGTAGCACTGACCCACACCCAATGCCTGCAATATGCCATCGACCGTCCCGGTGTCCTTACCGCTGTGCCCGGTGTGCAGACGATGGAGCATCTTGATCAGCTTCTGAAATTCCTGACCGCCACAGAAGAAGAAAAGGATTACTCCATAATCGGCAGCTTTACGGCAGACACCATCCGGGGCACTTGTGTTTACTGCAACCACTGCCAGCCATGTCCTGCCGGGATCGATATCGGTCTGGTAAACAAGTATTACGACCTGGCTCTGGCAGGAGATGCCATCGCAGCCAACCACTATACCAAGCTGTCTGTGAACGCAGATGCCTGCCTTCAGTGCGGACACTGCGAAAGCCGCTGCCCCTTCGGAGTCAGGCAAGAAGCGCGGATGGCACAAATCAGCCAGTATTTTAAATAACTTCGGAGGTTATGACTATGCGAAAAAATTTTGGAGCCAAGGCCATGTGCTATCCCATGCCGGTGTATATTATCGCCACTTACGGCAAAGACGGCAAGCCCAATGCCATGAACGCTGCCTGGGGCGGCATCAGTGAGGAAACAGAGATCTCCATCTGCGTCAGTGCCGATCACAAGACCACAGAAAATATCCTGGCACGGAAGGCATTCACCGTGTCCATAGCAACCGCCAAATATATGGCAGCCTGCGACTATGTGGGCATCGTCTCCGGAAACAAAGAGCCGGATAAATTTGCCAAAGCCGGTTTTCATGCCACCAAATCGGAATTTGTAGATGCCCCGCTGATCGATGAGCTTCCCATGGCTCTGGAGTGCAAGCTGATCTCCTACGATCCGGAGAGCTGCCGGTTGGTGGGCCAGATCGTCAATGTCAGTGCCGACGAATCCGTGCTGACCCAAGACGGAAAGGTGGATGTATCCGCCCTTCAGCCCATCACCTACGATCCTGTGAACCACCACTATTTGGTTTTGGGTCAGAAGGTCGGGCAAGCTTTCCACGACGGTCTTACCCTCAAGTGATCCCAACAATATTCCCCGGTCCGGGCACATAGCCCGAACCGGGGTTTTTTAAATAAGATCAGCCGGTCTGCAGCTTGATGAGTATAACTTCCGGGGGATTGTTGACCCGGAAGGGAAACAGACTGTTTCCAATGCCTCTGCTGACGATCATATTGGTATTTTCCTGGGTGAACAGGCCTGCATCGTACTTAGGGAAAAAGCCTTGGTTTGGAACCAGTACACCCCCAACAAAGGGCAGCCGGAACTGCCCGCCATGGGCATGTCCGCTAAAGACAAGATCGATCCCGTGGGATGCATAGACAGGAAACAGCTCCGGTCTGTGGGACAGCAGGATGGTAAATGTCTTTTCGTCTGTGTGCAGCTGGGTCAGCGCTGTGTCCATCAGCGTTTCCGCATCCCCCGACCAGTATCTGCCCAGGAATTTAGGATCATTCACTCCAATCAGTTTGATGGACGCCCCTTCCCTGGTGATCCGGTCGCACATATCATTGAGTACCGTTACCCCGGCTTCTTCCATGGCGGCTTTCAATTCACCGTATTCAGAGATCCGGGATTCGTGATTTCCGGTGACATACCAGCACGGTGCGATCTTTACCGCCTCCTGCACGAAAGCCAGCGCAACATCCATATCCGTCCTGCGGGAGTCGATCAGGTCACCGGTGATGACGATCATATCCGGGGCTGCTTCCCGAAGCATGGTGATCAGCTTTTCATTGTTCTTTCCCATCTGCGCATTGTGCAGATCGGATACGTGGCAAATCCGGTAGCCGTCAAAGGCCTCCGGGAGGCGCTGGCTTTGGATGGTGTAAGCATTCAGCTCCAGGGCTTCATTTCCCCAGGCGATCCAAACAGTAAGGATCACCAAAGCTGCCACAGCAACTAACCAGCGGATTCTTTTTTTCTTGGCTGCCATAGAAGCCTCCCTTCCTCAGCGTCAGGATCATGCCGCCTCTTTTCCAAGGATAGGTTCATTTTATCATCGCAGTGGCGCAAATACAACCCTGCAGTTTACTTTGGAAGGAAACGCATGCTGGGGAACCGAGCGCTGTCCGTGTGGGGAATGAACTTTGCAGCCTGCATCCGCACCAAAAAGTCCGGAACAGAGGCAAACTGAACGCAGTAGATATTCTGCGCCAGCTGCTGGGTCTCTTTCAGCCGGGAGCGGTCCAGCAAAAGCCTTCTTGCGCCTGCCAAAGAGGTGTTCCTGACCACTGTGTATTTTTCCCTGGGAAGGTCCGGGAAAATGCCGATGGTGATGGCGGATTCCAGGTCCGAGTGGGCAGGAAACGCACCGGATAAATAGCACCGTTCCACCGCTGCCAATTCAACACCTGCAAAGTCTGCCAAGCATTCTATCATGGTATATGCTGCTGCCTTGGTGTCCAGGTACTGCATGATATCCTGCTGAGAAAAATACAAGGGCTCACCGGTTGCCGATTCCTCCGGCAACGCATACACCGCAGCGTACTGTCCCTGAATATGCCAAATTCTGTCAGATGCCTCCGGCTGCAATTCTCCGGCAACATTGATCCAGCCGTTTTTCCGCATCTGTGCCAGCAGATCAATGATCCCGGAGCCGCAAATGCCTACTGCTTTGGCACTGCCAATGGTGGTAAATGTCAGTTCTCTGCCGCGAATCCGAACCGTATCCACCGCACCGGTGTCTGCCCGCATTCCGAAGGGGCTGATATAGCCTTCCAGCGCAGGACCTGCCGCACCGGCGCCGGCCATCATCCACTCCCGGTTGCCGATGACCAGCTCTCCGTTTGTTCCGATGTCAAAAAACAGGCTGGTCTCTTCCCGCTTATGGATATCCAGCTCCAAAAGCCCGCTGATGATATCTCCGCCAATATAATTGGATGCTGCCGGGATCAGATACAACAACCCGTCAAACGCCATGCCCAACTCCCTGCCCCAGAAGAAGCCGGGATCTGTGCTCACGGGGGCGTAGGGCGATGCAAAGACGGTCCAGGCATCCAGCTTCAGCAGGAAATGGATCATAGCCGTGTTGCCGGAAACGATCATCACAGGGCACTGAGCGGCATGTATCCCCGTGCTTTGGGTCAGCTCCTCCAGCAGCTGCTGAAATGTCTCAACGGTCAGTTCCTGCAGCCGCTGCACATTCGCTTCTGATTCCATGGAATAGGTGATCCGGCTCAGAATGTCCGTGCCGCATGCCGCCTGTCCGTTTACCCGCTTCTTTTCATCGATGACAGCACCGGATTCCATATCCACAAGCTGCATGACGATGGTGGTAGAACCGTAATCCACCGCAAGGGCATAATGCTGCGGCCGGGTGTCTCCGGGTTCTACATGGGTAATGACCCAATCATACTCCCTGTGGACCAGGGTAACTGTAATATCAAAGTCTGCATTTCTGCACAGCGGGTAAAGGCTTTGCAGCACATGCAGGGGGATCGTCACATTCTCATAGCCCATGGTCTCCAGGGCCATACGGATCCGGGTACTGTCACTGACCTGCAGGTCCTCCGTGGGCATTTTCAGTTGCAAAAAGATCTTTTTACTGAAGCCTTCCATAGACCTTTCCTCCTTCATGTTTCTAGTATGATTATACCGCAAAACAGCTGATTTGAATGTGACAATATCACACAGAAAGGGGTTGTCTCAAAATGAATGAGACAACCCCAAATTGCATATTTATGTGTAGGGAACGGCCTGTGTGCCGTTCCTAAATCTATATTTTGGAACTAATTTTCGGAATGACACATAGGTCATTCCCTACATATGCATTTT
>JAZSER010000077.1:0-70261 GCA_045531815.1 Faecousia sp.
TACTGCTCTTTGCGAAGCTTTGCTCGTTGCCATGGCGCACACTCCCTTCTTTGACTATACCATATTATATCATGCAGCCATATCTGCGTAAATATACGTTTTGCACATATTTGCGCAGATATATTTGTATAATATGCCATCTTGCTATATCTGCGCAGATATATTATTATAATATCACAAAGCGGGGATAACAGAGGCTACCCGGTAAGCGACCCCCAGAACAAACGCTACAACATGGGCGAAACAAAAACAATTAGGAGGCAAACACAATGAGTATGAACGATCTGGAAACCAAAGTGGCGGAGCTTAGAGAGTTGCGCCGGATGCAGGAGGAGTTGGCCGCGGAGATCGCCGCCACAGAGGACAGCCTGAAGGCTTATATGGCAGAGAACGGCACCGATACACTTCACGGCCCCAGCTTCAAGATTACGTGGAAGGAAGTCACCAGTAGCCGTCTGGACGGCAAGGCGCTGAAGGCTGCCGCCCCCACGATCTGGGAGCAATTCGCAAAGCAGACCACCACCCGCCGCTTTGTACTGAGTGCATAAGAAAAGCCCCTTGCATCAGCCCGCCAAGACTGAGATGCAAAGAGCCTAACATCCCACGGGGGGATATGGACATTATAACAATCCTGTCCTCTCCTGTCAATCAACGGAGGAATGATTTTGAAAACAACAATGACTATTAAGGTACTGGCCTACCCGGTAAAGTTGAAGGATCACCGCACTGGCAAGCATTTGGAGGACACTATCGTTCTACCCAACCCCGTTAGGAGCACAGAAGTGTTCTTAACGGGGGTTCTTATATTCAACAACAGAGATAAGGAAAATTTATCCCTTAACCGGCACTGCGATCTGCGTGATGTAGTCTTCCTTGTTTTCGCCACGGTTGGGAGGTCCTTCCATATAAATGGAACGGAAGGGACCGGCCACCTCAATGTTATTTTTCTTCACATATTGCATCAGCGCACGAATGGCAGTACCCGTTCCCTCATACGGGCCACGGTAATAGATGCACAATGCAGGGGATTCGGCAAATTCCATCCGCTCTGGGCCGTCGTAATCATCCTCAACAGGGATGCAGCACATCAAGTCCAGTTTCTCTGTTACCGGAGACATTCTCATAGTAAACATACGGCCAAGCATAGACATTTTGCCTGTACGAGCGGCGGCGATATAGGTGTCACGCAGAACATTAGCTGCTTCAGAAACATCTTCGCACACATAACGGCGACAGAAGCAGACCTGCCGGGGCAGGCTGGTTTTGCGAACAGTCAAATCGCCTTGTCTGGCTGCGCGCACCTGCAGCATCTGAATGTTTCGGTCTAAGGATGCCCGTAGATCCATAAGGCGTTCTAAGTAGACATCAATGTGCTCGGTATCGTAATAATAATCTTGCACTTCTTTCAGGCTTAACCCAAGCTGTTGCAGAGATCGGATAGAACGAATCTGCGTCATGTTGTCTGCGGAGTAGTATCGAAAGCCACTTTCTTCGTCTTTGACAGCAGGTGTCAAAAGGCCCATATCCTCGAAAACCAGGAGGGTCTTGCGGGTAACACCCATGATCTTCGTTATTTCTCCAATTTGGAATAATGAGTCACCGTGTTTCTTCATAGCAGAATACCTCGAAAATTTCAAAAAAATAGAAAAAAAGTCTTGACTTGACCCTTCAGGGACGATTTATATTTATACTGTATCATAGCCTTGTTATCTTTGCAATAGGGAGGCGAAAAAATGAGTTTGAAAAGTTATTGCGAAGAAAACAACAGGCAGCGGATTTTGGACGAATGGGATGTTGAGAAAAATCTGTACCTCACCCCGGACAGTGTAGCGCACACCAGTGACATTCCGGTATGGTGGCGATGTTCCAAGGGGCATTCCTGGTGCACACAAGTCCGAAGCCGCTCAAGAAGCTCCACAGGCTGCCCGGTATGCCGCGAAGAAAAACTGAAAGAGAAACGGCAACGGAAGCTTGAAGCCGCCCGTAAAAAGCATTTATCTCGCAAGCCTTCGACGGCAAACGAAAAAAGAAATTTACATAACGGAGGATAAGTTATGAGAATGGCGAAGAACAAAATCATTATGGTGGCAATCATTGCACTTGTTGTCATCGCCCTTGCGGTGACGCTGGTGGTTCTCTTAAACAGAGACAACAATGACCTGCCCCAAACGGACGGAACGACCCAGAGCACCGAGCTGTCCGGCACGGAAGGTACTGACCCCACTACAGGCACAACAGATCCCACCACGGAATCGACTGAGCCGACTACGGAATCTACCGAGCCTAAGCCCACCGAGCCTAAGCCCACAGATCCCAAGCCTACACAGACGACAAAGTACACTGTTACTTTTAAGGACTGGGACGGCAAGGTTTTGAAAACGCAGAAGGTAGAAAAGGGCAAGGCTGCTACCGCACCTGCAAATCCTACCCGTGCAAACTACACCTTTACCGGTTGGGATAAGTCCTTTAGCAAGGTTACTTCTGACTTGGTGGTTACTGCTACCTACAAGCCGGTAGAAACCGAGCCCACCCAGCCGACAATGTACACCGTCACCTTTAAGGATTGGGACGGCACTGTTTTGAAAACGGAGCAGGTAGAAAAGGGCAAGGCTGCTACCGCACCTGCCAACCCCACCCGTGAGCATTACAATTTTGCAGGTTGGGATAAGTCCTTCAGCAATGTCACCTCTGACTTGGTAGTTACTGCTACATATACCACTACCAAGCTGATTATCTCCGCAGAATCCGTAACCGTGAACAAGGGCACCAATGAGGTGACTATGAATATCCGTGTGGTAAACAACCCCGGTATTATGGGCGCTGTTCTGAAGGTCTCTGTGAACGATGAAGTGCTTGCGGTTTCCTGTGCCAGCAAGACCGGTTATCCCGGCCTGACCCTGACCGCTCCCGGCTCTGCGGCGACATCTTCTCCCTATAACTTTATGTTGGACAGTCTGGAGCTTTCCGCTGATGACAAGAAGGACGGCACACTGCTGACCATTACCTTTAAGATTAAAGATACCTCCGTTACCGGCAAGTACGATGTGAAGCTGTCTTGCAATCAGGGCGGTATCTTTGACGAGAACTACAACGATCTGGAAGTTACTTTTGTAAACGGATCGATCACGATTCAGTAAGCAGGAGGGGATTAAACAATGAAGATACAGCAACATTGGTTCAAGCGGCTGCTTGCTCTGGCGTTGGTCATTGTAACTCTTTTGCAATGGTTGCCCGCAGAGACAATCGCAGCTGCGATTGAAAATGCTCGCTCTACAACCGTCACAGCCGGCGATGTCAACGGCGACGGCACTGTAGACGCAAAAGATGTAAACTTGATTCGCCGTCATATTGCAGGCGGCTATAATGTCAACATCAACACACTGGCAGCGGAAGTAAATGCTGATGGTGTGGTTGACGCAAAGGATGTCAACCTGATCCGCCGTTATATCGCAGGCGGCTATGATGTGGAGCTGCAGCCTTGTGTGGTTTACACCGTCAAGTTTGAAACCGGCGGTGGCACTGCATACGAGAATCTGGAAGTTCCCCAGGGAACTGTTATCAGCTCCTTTACCAAGAATCCCTACTGGGCAGACCATCTGTTTATGGGATGGTGCTATGACGCAGAGCTGAACCAACCTGTTGGCAGCGAGGATGTTGTCACCAAGGATATGACCCTGTATGCCAACTATCTGGAGCAGGTTCCGCTGGAGACCTTGGAGACACCCAACTTTGCAAGCGCCGAGGATGTAAATGCCAACTTCTCCATTACTGTGGTATCTACTGATCCGGAAATGACCGCGCAGGAAGTCCAGGCAGCGATTGCCGCGACTAACCTTGCCGATCCCAACGCAAAGGACTTTATCTCCGTTTCCGGTTCTAACGGCACATACACCATTACCGGTGTTGGCGGCTTTAATGCAGGCGGCACATATCGTATTTCCCTGAACAGCGATAAGCTGAACTTTAAGGATCAGCCGGAAGCTGCCCGTGACTTTAACTTCACCGTCCATCATGATGAAGTTATGAATCTTGGCACAAATACGGATGCAAAGTACATCCCCCTGGGCCAGATCAGCAACATCACCAACAATGGTCAGAGTGTGTCCTCTTTGGATATTTCTCTGTACGAGGTCGATGGCGATAACATCTCCGTAACCGAGATGTCCACCGGCACATTTACCTACACCGGCACAACCTCCGTGCAGGTTGGCGATATTATCTGTGTCTATGAAGGTGCGCTTCCCTCTGAAAGAGATCAGAACACACCCAAAGATCAGTTGGGTGATATGGCGTTCCTGGAGATCACCGCAGTAAACGGCAGCACTTATACATATCAGAGCGCCGAGACAGAAGATGTCCTCTTTATGCCGGATGTTCTGCCTATGCCCGAAACTGCTGACACTGACAGCGATGCCAATACCATCACCGTGGAGAATAAGTATCTGGACTACTCTGCGGATATGTATTCCTATATGAATCTGGACAGCCAGACGGTTGTGGGTGCAGGCGACTTCCTGGCCTTCTACACCGGTGACATTGCGGTACAGAGCGGCGAAAATGCTGCTGCTCTTACTGGCTATGGTAAGATCACCGCAGTAAGCACCAATGCCGATACCACTACCATCACCTTTATCAAGGTTACTTGGGAAGAAGTGGAATCCTCTATGGATGTATATGCCAAGGAGGAAATGACCGCCCAGGAGCTGCTGGAAGGTATGGACACCGAGAATATGGAGTCCGAGATCGAGCAGCAGGCAATGGACAGCGGATTTGCCAATGAAGCTGCCCTGTATATGACCTCCCTGGCTCTGGCTACGGACAACTTCACACAGCTCAGTGAGAATATGAACCTTGCCGACTACAAGGTTACGCTGAAGGATGGAAAGACCGTTTCTCCCGAAGAGCTGCAGCTGATGGCTGGTGGTGTCGAGGTCGAGATCGAGGAAACCACAGTTGAAGCAATGGTTGGTTTAACCCCCACGCACCTTGGTGACATAAAGGGCACCAATGCCACAAAGAAGGGCATTGTGATTGGCTTGGATGTTACCGTTGTTATCAGCATCACGGCGGAGGATGCTGACGGCCATTTGGAAATTACCATTACAGGCAGCTTTATCGAAGAAGTTGGACTTGACTTTGTTGCCGATGCAGAAGCAATCTGGGATGTTTGGGCAATCTTCCCCTACATTTCCGACTTTAGAGCAACCGCCAATGTGGATGTTCTGAACTACACCGCTGTTTCCTTCAACGCAACTATGGTCACGAAGGAAAACGAGGACGAGGAAGAGGAAGACGGAGAAGACGGCGACAATGACAACGATGATGAAGACGAAGACGAAGTTGACATTGCCGAAGAGATCAAGGGCCTGCTGGAGAGCATGACCGCAGGCGACGAGGAAGACGACGAAAGCCAGGAAGAGGCTGAGGAGAACGAGAACAAGCTGATTCAGCGGTACTCTGAAATGCTCAACCAAGAATCCGATTGGATCAATTTGGTAGAGTACAATATTACTGAGATCAAGAAGAGCGTTCCCTTTGAGATTCCGCTTATCAACATCAGCTTCAAGGCAGATTTCGTGGTCAAAACCGATGCCAGCATTTCCATTGGCTTCGACTTTGAATATGTGGAAGGCACACGCTATGTGTTTACAGTTGATGTAAAGGCTGGCAAGGTCTATTCCGACACCGTTACTTTACAGGAGAAAGCATACCAGTTCTGCTTCTATGCTATGGGCCGCATTGGTCTGAAGGCTGGTGTTGAATTGGGCTTTGGTATCTCTGTGATCGATGAGGCGGTGGCTGCGGTCTATGTTACTGCGGAAGCCGGTGCATACACAAAACTGTATGGCTATTTCTTCTATGAACTGAAATACACGGAATCCCAGGGTAAGACTTCCAAATACAGCGGTGCTTTGCTGATCCAGATCGGTATCTACTTAGAAGTAGGTTTGGAAGCAACTGCGGTTGGTGGATACTTCTCCACAGAGGTTACATTCCTGGACAAGGAGTGGCTGCTGTATCAGGCAGGTATCCGTCAAAATGTGCTGGACTTCGTGACAACGCAGGAAGAGATGCCTGAGATCGCTTTGAAACAGTATGTTCGCAAAGCATATATTCCGAACAGCGTCTTTAGTATGAGCTATTTGGATCTTCTGACAGGTGACGGAGAAACGGCGCTGTATAGCGATTGGAATGACCCGTCAGCAAAAGACGATTTCCGGTCAGGTGACAATTTTGAAATCACCATGACCAATAAGAAATTCTCTTATGATCCTCAAACAAATGCCATTTGGGTCAATCCGGATGCGGATGATGCAAAGCTGGAAGGTGAAATGATCATCACCTTTAAGCGGCAGCCTATGACCTTTACCTCTAAACCTCTGCAGCGTAGGATCTCTCTGTATTGGGATAATACAAGAGATGGTTATATGATCGTTCCCAATACAAATGGTGGCTCTTACATTCCTATGATTATTAAGGGATATGAGGAAAAGTTGGAGAAGCCTGCCGATCCTGAAAAGCCCGGTTATAATTTCGCCGGTTGGTATAGCGATGAAGATCTGACTGTTCCTTATAGATTCCCTGCAACGATGCCGGCATCCGATACCAACATTTATGCTAAGTGGGAAGCCCGTACCGATATTCCCTACACTGTGGAGCATTATCAGGAGAATTTCCGCTCCGGTGAATATGAACTTACAGAGATTGAAGAGTTCAAGGGAACTACTGATACAACAGTTACCCCCGCAGTAAAGAATTATACCGGTTATGTGGCTCCTGTACAGGTGCAGCTGAAGGTGGAAGCTGACGGCAGCGCGATCCTCCGTTACTACTATGCTTTGGAGCGTCACAATGTCACCTTTGATGCCGGTAAGGTGGATGGTGCAGAGGTCACTGCAGAAGAGGATGTTACCTATAACCTGAAGTATGGTGCCAAGATCACCGCTCCTGTTATGGCAATGAAGGGTTATACTTTTGCAGGCTGGACTGTGGACGGCTCTACCGCAGCAACTGTTGCTGAAACTGTTGGTACGCAGGATCTGACCTACACCGCAATGTGGGAGAAGGAAGCAAACACCGAGTACCGCATCGAGTATTATGTCCAGCAGGCAGACGGTCGCTACACCTTGCAGCACATGGTCAAGGATAAGACTGTCACCGGCAAGGTATTCACCGAAGAATATCTGCGTAACCTGCTAATCGACGGCACAGCTGCCGACGATAAGTACATCCAGGCAAATGCTGTGGCCTTTGAAAATGTGACTGTCAAGGGTATCGTTACCAAGGAAGCTATCGTAGACGGCAGCGGAAAGACAGTTATTAAGGTCAACTATGGCAGAATCAAGCACACCCTGACTTTTGATCCCAACTATCCCGGCGCAGAACCCATTGTTAAGGATATGTTCTATGGCGCTGAGATTGTTGCACCCCAGAATATGACCCGCACCGGTTATACCTTTGTGGGTTGGGAAGTGGCTCCCGTGGCACCTGTTATGCCCGCTGAAAGCCTGACCTATCGAGCAGTATGGCAGGCAAATGCCGACACTGCCTATAAGGTAGAGCATTACCAGGAGCAGCTGGACGGCTCCTATGCTTTGGTGGATACCGATAATGAGACCGGCACTACCGAAACGGAAGTTACTCCTGCTGTGAAGAATTACGAAGGCTTCACCGCTCCTCAGACCCAGACCGTGACCGTTAAGGCTGACGGCACACTGGTGGTGGAGTATAAGTACACCCGTAATTCTTACACCATTGCCTTTAATGCAGATGGCGGCCAGGTTGAGCCTTCTTCCATCACTGCTAAGTATGGCGAGTCCATTACTCTGCCCGCACCTACCCGTGAGGGCTACGGCTTTGACGGCTGGTACAACGGCACTGTAGCTTTTACTAGCGCAACTATGGTTGCTGAAAATCTGACCCTGACCGCACAGTGGAGCGCAGGCAAGATCGGCTACACCGTCAACCACTATCAGCAGAATGTGGACGGAAACGGCTACACCCTGTATAAGACCGATAGCGGTACAGCTTCTATGGACGAGGAAGTTACTCCCAGCCTCAACAGCTACGAAGGCTTTACCGCACCGGGCAGCACCACTACCATTACCATCAAGGCAAATGCTGCTGAAAATGTGGTGGATTACTACTACACCCGTAATCAGTACACCTTGACTTGGGAATTGGGTATTGGCAGCGCTGAGGGACAGACCTATACCTCCGGCAAGGTTTATTACGGAGAAGTAGTGAAAGCGCCTGTTCCCGCAAAGGCAGGCTACACCTTCACTTGGAATACCACACCCGTGACCGTGATGCCTGCAAACGATCTGACCTATACCGCAAACTGGAAAGAAAATACCTATACTGTGATCTTCCACGCAAACAACGGCACGGACGAGCAGATCACTAAGGAACTGGCATACAGTGCAGCGCTGGGCGAAAACACCTTCCAGTATACAGGCTATACCTTCGCAGGCTGGACAGATGGTGTCAATACCTATACGGAAAGCACCAAGCTGAGCCAGATCATCACCGGCAGCACTACCACACTGAATCTCAATGCTGTGTGGCAGTCTCAGAGCTTCACCATCACCTATGTGGGTGTGGAGCCCAGTGAACACAACAACGCAACGGAGTATACCGAAGGCAATGCGGTATCCCTCACCGCTCCCAATGCCCGTCCCGGCTACACCTTTGCCGGCTGGTATGACAACAGCAGCTTCGATGGCAGCCCCGTGGATGCCATTACAGCAGGCTCCACCGGCAACAAGACCTTCTATGCCAACTGGCAGGAAAATGTTTACCACATTGTACTGAATCACAATGATGGCACCAACACAAAGGACACCTACGCAAACCTGCCTTATACCGGTGAGTGGGTCACAATTGCACCTACCCGTTCCGGCTATACCTTCGCAGGCTGGGCACTGTCTGCTGACGGTGCTGTGGTATGCAGTGACGGCGCAAGACTGACCGCCTTTGTGGATGCCAATACCGCCAGCGGCGCAGTGATCGAGCTGTTCGCTAAGTGGAATGTGGTGGAATACACCATCACCTATGATCTGGGTATGCACGCAGCCTCCACCACCCATAACAATCCCACCAAGTATTCCATCGAAACCGGCGAGGATATTGTTCTGAAGGATCTGACACCCAAGAGCGGCTTCCGGTTCGGTGGTTGGTACGACAATGCGGAGTTTACCGGTGAGCGGATCAACACCATCGTCTTTACCAACACTGTGGACTATAAGCTGTATGCCAAGTGGGAGCATCCCGGTGTGTACTCTATCACAGCAACGGAAGAGACTCTGGCAGGCGGTCCTACCCTGACCGAAGGCTTCAATGCTACCTTTACTGTAAAACGGACCATTCCCGAGGGTGCTGTGGCTACCTCTGATGTGCAGACAGTCTATGTCCGTACTCTGAACGGTACTGCTTATGGTACTACTCCCGAGATGATCAATGAGGAAGGCCAGGATCAGTTCCACTTTGCCCATACCGATCCTTCTCAGGAAGGCAGCGGTTATCTGGTATTCGGCCCTGACAGCGGTCTGGAGCAAATCATCACCGTCAGCGAAACGGATATGGAAAACTGGGATTATATGGCTTCCAGCTACCGCATCGGCGAGGCTGCCCGCTACTACTTCGTGCAGATATACAAGGTGCAGGCAAGCAGCGGTGAAAATGCTGCCATCGATGCCCAGCAGGGCAAGGAGCAGCGGGATCTGCCTCTGACTCCCTATGAGCTTCTGGAAACTGCTTACACCGATTGGACAGGCTTGCAGGCATATTTCAGCGATGGAAGCACGTGGAAGGAGGTAAAAACCTCCAAGGTATATACACAGTATTACAAGGTTGAGGACATCCTTGGCAAGGCCCTTGCAAGCTACGCCTATACATCTGCCTCTAAGATCGATTATCGGATCGGTGCCACCAGATCGGGCAGTTCTTCCTCGGAAGTGATAATTTATAACAAGGACGGCTACGAGATGGGTTGGCTGACTGGCTGGCAGTCCATGTATTCGACGAAAAGAACATGGAAGGATTGGAATCTGAGTTCTAAGGAGCGGTTCGCGTTTAAGGGCAGATCCGGAAAAAATCCTGTCACTTTAGGCAATGTAGAGATGATGCTGAACGATGAACAGTCGGCAGCTGCCGTGAATGCTTCGCCCTTGGCGGCTACGGCTTACAGTGCAGGCGAGGAAATTATGCTCACTGTGATCTTTAATGAGCTCATCAGCGAGATCGACACCGCAAACGGCGTTCCCACTCTGGACCTTTCCGGTACTGAGCTGAGCGCATACCTTGAAAATGCAGTATATGCTGAAAGCGGCGTGGGCACCAATGCTTTGGTGTTCAAGGCAACTGTAAAGCAGGATCTGGATGCCAATGAAGTGCTGTATATCAACAATATTCTTGTAAATGCGACAGCAGATACATTTGCAACCGCCATCGGCACACTTGCTGCAGTGGTCAAAGACATCATGGGCAACTGATACCCCGACAAAATGAAACAGGAAGCGCCATAGCCCGTCTATGGCGCTTCTTTACAAGAAACGGTGAGCAATTATGAACAAACGATTGGCGCAGATCATTTGCGCCGTGCTGTGTGTCTGCCTTGTGGTGGCAGGTGTATGGTTTTTCTCAAAAAAACAAAATAGTGAGCCGGTGGTCATTGCCGTCATAGACACGGGGATTTCCTCCAAAGCAATCCCTGCCGATCACATACTGGAGGGAAAGAACTACTATGACCCGGCTCTTTCTACCGAGGACACCTACGGGCACGGCACTGCGGTGGCATCTGTGATACTAAAGCATTTCCCCCAGGCGCGGCTTGTGCCCTTAGTCAGTAACGTCTATGATTCCGGCAAAATAAAGCAGGTCACGGGTGATGTGTTCGCCCAAATGATCCGGGATGCCATCGATGTGTACCATTGTGACATTATCAATGTCAGCGCCGGTCTGATCCTGGATAAGACCCCCATCCGTGAAGCAGTTGCCTATGCCGAGGAGCAGGGTGTTCTGATCGTTGCATCGGCGGGAAATGACTATGCCCAGACCGGTGATTTTGCCTATTTCCCGGCGAGCTATGAAACGGTGTTTGCCGTTGGCTCTGTTACCAAGGATGGCACTTCCGTATCTGAATTTTCCCAGCGGGGCAAATGGGTTGACATCTATACCTGCGGTGAAGATGTACAGATCGCCACCATAAGCGGCAACACCAAGCAAAGCGAAGGCACATCCTACTCTGCTGCCCGCATCACAGCCGAAGCCGCAAAGCTGCTGCAAAAGAATCCTGACCTCACCGCCGCCCAGCTCCGGGAAAAACTTCTTGGCTCTGCCCAGTCCCTCCCGGACGGCAGAAAATATATTCCGTAGCGGATAGCCTACAGACAGGAGATGTCTTATAATGGATAAATACAGAGTAAAGTTTGCAGACAGCAATGGCCGCAGGGCCGCCCTGAAACTGTACTGTTTTTGCCGGAAAGCCACTGACTTGAACCACCCCGAAACCTGCGTACATTTTGCCGAGGATTATCTGGATAAAAGCTGCTCTGCCTTCGTGCAGGTCGATAATGTGGAAAAGCGACTGCAAGAATCCCTTGCCTGCAAATGTAATTCCGCAAAAGAATAACGTAAAATGCGAAAGAACTGCGTCCCACCCGGACGCAGTTCTTTTTTGTAGGAATTATCTCAGTTCTTATCGCTGCAAGCAGAATAGGGCAGGAACCTCTAAAGTTGTAGATTATTATGTGAAGAGTTATTTTGAAAACTGCACTGATTTCAATGCTTTTTCGCTTGCACTTCGCATAATTCTTTACTTTCCATAATCCAGCTTATGTGAAGCTTCACATAACGTGGACAACGCTGCAGCAGATGGCAATTGCTGGTCAGTTCGCAGCAGTCAGTCTGGTCTGGAAAGCCGGTATGACAGAGTGGGTAAAGGCTGAAACAGTAGATGAACTGAAGGATGTCTTGTCAAATATTATCCCGCCGATTCCTAACGCATAATGTCTGAAATGGGGTTTGAAAAACAAATAGTTAGTGTCTTGTTTATATTTGTCTTTTAGGTGGATATAGATTTCCTCTGTAAAGGAAACGGAGGAATGGCGAATCAACTCACTGACCAATTTGCTATCGTCTCTCGTCAATTCGTAAAGTTTGGATGCAAAGGTATGACGGAGGGAGTGTATTCCGCAATGCTCCACACCTGCTTGCCGGAGCAGGTTGTCAAACCGCTTTCGCATAGCACTTTCACAAATCGGTTTGCCACCCTCATTGGCGATATACCCACAATAACCGCTTGGTTCATCTTTGAGCATTTCATTAAGAATTGCAATGGCGGTATATGAAATACGATAAAGAGGATGATTGTTTTGTCTGTGCCGAGGGCAGGAAGTTGTATTGCAGAAAAGTATCCACAGAGGTACAGAACGGCACACCGGTGACTAGAGCATGGTATCGCTGCGAAAGCTGCAGTAATTGTCCACAGCGAGAAAAGTGCTGCCGGAAGCAAGATATAAATGAGCCTAAAGAAGTCATTATGAAGGAAACCTTCTGGGAGAAACGAGCGCAATCTCTGGAGAATATCACCAGCGATAGAGGAATTCACTTACGGATGAATCGCTCAATCCAGGTGGAGGGTGCCTTTGGTCTTATAAAAAATGACTTTGGTTTCCGCAGGTTTCTAACAACTGGGAAGAAGAATGTGCGGATAGAACTGCTGTTCCTTGCGCTTGGCTTCAATCTCAAGAAACGATGGATGAAGCAGCAAAAAAGAAGGCTGGAAACCCATTATTCCGAGAAAAAAGTTGCATAGCGTATAAGATTCAAAAAGTTTTCCACAACCAGACCGTGAGAATGCTCAGGGTCTGCTTTGCTGCACCCAAAATACAACCTATTCGCTGATTCACTCAAGGAAACAGCTACGAAATCTTAGGAAATGTCAATATTTGCATAAAAAGAGGACTGCTGCAAAACGTTCATTTTGCAACAGTCCCTTTGTCTGTCAAAGAACCCCGGTTTTCAAGTGGCGAAAACCGGGGCATATTGGAAGTTTTTTGAAAGGCTGGGCGGGAGAAAACATACGCTTTTTCATGCTTAATAGTATCACCCAGCAACGGAACTATCTGCGTGATGCCACACGGTTTTCGATTGATGGGTGTTTTGCTTTCTATCGGAATCAGCTCTTTTTAATACAAAGTTTTCTTATAATTTATTTAAAATTTACTATATTTTGAAAGGGCAAGGCTGGGTTGCACAGGGGAAAAACTGTGCTATACTTAATATACTGGCAGAAAATAATATCGGTAAAATTTATAATTTCTGCAAATAGGAGCGTTCCTGGATAAAGGTATCGCAGCACTGTAAAAATGTATTTATCAGGGACGGATCTTTGTACGCTTTATGGATCAAAGCATTGCAGATCCGGTTGGGAGGTGCCGGTTCCATTGCCCGGAAGGTCAGATGCTGGGCTTTTTGGGCAATGCTGGACATGGCAATGCTGGCAGGAACAACGGTCCAGGATCGGGGATCGGTGAGATAATGGTGAACAGATCCCAGACTGCTGACTTCAAAGCCCAAAGCACCAACGGAAGGGTCGGCATCCTGGAAACAGGTATGATACCATTGCTGAAATTTTTGTGAGCGTTTGTGCGCGGAATACAAAACTTCAAAATGGGGATCCAGATCTGCCGGGGTGATCACCCGGTTGGGCAAAAGCGTATCGGCCGGACACAGAATAAATAACTGCTCTTTGAACAACGGTACGGTGGTTACAAGCGCACTGTCCGGTACTGTGCCGAAGGTGATGGCAATATCAAAGGTGGAGGCTTCAATGGCAGAAGGAATCTCCCGTCGTTCCACATTGCAAAGCTGCAAATGTAAGCCGGGGCAGCGGGCAATGAGGTTGTACACAATGTTGGAAACCACCAGCTGATGACCGCCGGAGCTGGCTGCCAGGCGCAATGAATTGTGGGTTTGGTTTTGGGCGAACTGCCGGATCTGCATCTCCAGTGCCTGCTGCTGATCCATATATTTCTGCGCCAGAGGCAAAAAAGCTTCTCCGGCAGGTGTCAAAGCGATTTGCCGTTGTCCCTTTCCCCGAAGCATCAAAGTGACACCCAGGGCATATTCCAGCTGATTCAGGTATTCTGAAACAGTAGGCTGAGAAAAATGGGTCCGTTTGGCAACGGCGGATATGCTTTTATGCTCTACAATGGCAAGAAAGACCTCTATGCACTTGGGATTGATCATATAGGGCACCTCCTGTAGATACAAAAACTACTTATATTATAAAAGCTTTGTCAACGCTCGTAAACCACATTTTTTTGAAATTAGAATCACAAAAAACTTTATATTAGGAGGATGTTATGAAAAGATCGAAGATATCTTTCGCGGCAGTGGGTGATATGCTCATCCAGCGCAGGATCCCCACAGATCAGCCGGATATTCAGCAAATAAGCAATTATCTCCAAAAGGCAGATGTCCGCTTTTTTAATTTGGAGACCACCTTGCACCGGGGTGGTCATTACGGCAATCAGTTTAACGGCGGTTCTTTCCACCGTTCCGATCCCGAGGTGTTGGATATTGCAAAGGCTATGGGCTTTAATGTGATGTCCTTTGCCAATAACCATACCTTTGATTATGGATACGGCGGTCTGGAAGCGACCTTGGAGGCTGTGGATGCGGCAGGACTTGTCCATACCGGTGTGGGCAGAAACCTGGATGAGGCGGAAGCACCGGTATATCTGGAAACCCGGCAGAGTCGGGTAGCACTGATCGCCTTCACTGCGTCCTATGTCAATGACGCGGCACTGGCAGGACGGCAGTCCCGCCGGGTGGTGGGACGCCCCGGTGTCAACGGTCTGCGGGTGGAAGAATGGGTGGAAGTGCCTGCAGAGTATTTTTCCGTACTGGAGGATATTGCTGACCATAGCGGTGTCAATGCAGCTATGGAGATCAGCAGAGCGGAAGGATATGCTCCGAAAAAAACCAATAGGGAGGAAGTAACCTTCGGCAAACAGAAGCTAAAATACCGTTTAGGGGAGAAGCTGCAGTATCATACAGCCTGCAACTCGGAGGATATGGCAAGACTGGAGAAGGGGATCTATCAGGCGAAGAGCCAGGCGGACTATGTTTTGGTCAGCATCCATTCCCATCAGGCCAAGGGCAGCGCAAAGGAAAATGTCCCGGATTTTCTGGAGGCATTTGCCCATCAGGCGATTGATATGGGCGCCCACGCAGTGATCGGTCACGGACCGCACCTGCTGCGTCCTTTGGAAATCTATAAGGGCAGACCTGTTTTCTATTCTTTGGGAGATTTCTTTCTGCATAATGAGAGTTTTAACTATGCGCCGGAGGACTTTTTTGCAAAATACGGTCTGACCTCCGATGATCCTCTTTGTGAGGTCTACCGGAAGCGATCCCGGGATTATACCTGCGGCTTGCTGACGGATCGGCGTATGCTGGAAGCGGTGATCCCGTATTTTGAAATAGAAGAGGATAAGCTGACCCGGCTGGAGCTGCTGCCTATTGAGTTGGGCTTTGACAGACCCCGGTACCGGACAGGGGATCCGCATATCTGCACGGACAGAGGGATCATAGAACGCTTTGCGGAAATGTCTGCACCCTATGGCACTAAGATCACCGTCAATGACGATGGTATTGGTATTGTGGCATTGGATTGAAAGGAGCGTTAACAGTGAAAGAATATAATAAGTTGTCTTTGACCCGCTTGGCTGCCACTTTGGCAAAGCTGATGGGCGTGGAAAAGCCTGCCTGTGCAGACACACCTGTGGATTGGGTCTGCGATGTGATGACAGATCTGTGCAAAGAGGGCTTTGACCGGGCGGTGATCCACAATCCGGACGCAATGGGTATGTTTCTGTATGAGAAGTATCCGGATATCTTCGAACCGGTTTTGAAGCATACACAAATTACCGTTCCGTTTCAGACGGTGATGCCTTCTGTAACGCCGGTATGCTTCGGAACTATGTACACCGGAGCTCTGCCCCAGGTCCACGGGATCCAAAAGTACGAAAAACCGGTGATTCAAATCGATAGTTTTTTTGATGCGCTGATCCGTGCCGGTAAAAAAGTTGCCATCGTTGCCACCAATAAGTCCAGCATGTCTATGATCTTCGGTCAACGGGATATGGATATGTATATTCTGGACACAGAAGCCAATGTGGTGGAAAAAGCGCAGTCTCTGATCATCGAGGATCGATATGATGTTCTGTGCGTATATACCATCGGTTATGACAAGAAAGAGCATTATAGCGGCCCGGAATCCCCGGAAGGAATTGCGGCAGCTTACCGCCAGGGAACGATCTTCGATCAGCTGGTATCTACCGTGAAGCGAAACTGGAAAAACCATAATACTTTGATTTCTTTTTCACCGGACCACGGCGCGCACGATACCCAGCCGGGAACCATCGGCGCCAAAGGTGTGCCGCTGTACGGCAACCACGGAACGGACTGCCCAGAGGATATCAATATCCTGCATTATCTGGGTGTAGTCCTGCGGAAAAGGTAATTGACAGAATAACAAGGAAGCAAATATCATTGTGTAAATTACAGCAGGAGGATAAAGAATATGAGAACACTTTTGATCCTGGTGGACGGAATGCGCCCGGATGCGCTCACCGATATCCCTTATGTCAGGGAGCTTATGAAAAGATCCGCATATACAATGAATGCAAGAACGGTGTTCCCGTCGATCACATTGCCGGTGCATGTATCGCTTTTCCATAGCGTAGACCCGGAAAGACACGGAACTACAACCAATACATACGCACCCCAGGTCAGACCTATCAACGGTCTGTGCGAGGTGATCAAGCAAAGGGGAAAGCGGTCTGCGTTTTTCTATGGCTGGGAGCAGCTGCGGGATCTGTCCCGTCCCGGTTCTCTGAACTTTTCCTACTTCTGCTCCGACAAGCCCATCGGCTGGCGCGCAGTGAATGACAAGGTTACGGAAATGGCGATCTCCTATTTGGGTGATCATTATACGGATTTTGCATTTTTGTACCTGGGCTGTACAGATTGGGCAGGTCATAAGTTCGGCTGGATGAGCGAAACATATATGGAAGAAATGCGCAGCAGTTGGGAGAACATTGCAAAGGTGCTGCGTACCCTGCCGGAGGATTATACGGTGATCATCACCGCGGACCACGGCGGTCACGACAGATCCCACGGCAGTGAACTGCCGGAGGATATGACCATTCCTATGTTCGTTCTGGGTAAGGACATCGATACAAACCTCAGCCTGGAGGGTGCCAATATCAAGGATGTGGCACCTACCATCGTCAAGCTGCTGGGTATCGAACCCGACGAAGATTGGGAAGGTAAATCTGTTTTGTAAAATAGAAATAAAAAACAGAGGTCAAAAGAGCCGCAAAGACGAAGAAAACGATCTCGCCCGTGTACAGATGGTACGGTGGAGATCGTTTTCTGAAGTAAGTCAAATGCATCCCTTGCGTTTGACGGTTTTTTGACACGCTGAAGAACCGGAGCAGCTGCCGTTGCTCCGGTTTGTGCGATCAAGGATTTTCGGACCTCAGGTATTGGTCGATGAGTTGCTGCAGACCTTGCATATCCGCTTCGGACCGGTATACCTCAATATAGTTGGTGTAAGGCTCGTAGATGTAGTGGGATTTTTTAAAGGCCTCCATATCGAAGCGGGGGTCAATGGAAGAATCATCGCAGAAGTCATAGGGAAGACCTTCCGCACTGTCGCCGGTTATGGCGCTGTAGACCATGGCGGCAGTGAGGTAACCCACCAGCAGATTCTGGTGATGGCCGTCGGATTCGTCCTTGCCGACCACGAAGGTGGGGCGGGCATAGGATTGGGTAGCACCGGGGACCTGTACAGTGCCGCCTACAATGTCGTGGAGCATTTTGCCCCAGTTGCAAACAATAATGTCCGACCGGTCCATGGCCTCCAGGTCATTCAGCCAGCTGTAGCCCTTGTCATAGGCCATGTGGGGCACCAGAAGCAGAAACTTTACATCGGGATTGGCCTGGCGGAACATGTCCATCATCGGCTGCAGATGGGCGTTCATATCACCGATATACTGCCGCTCTATATAAAGCTGGAGTGCCACATAGTCAAAATTCCGGTCCGTCAGAAAAGATGCATGATCCTTCCCGGAGCAGGAGGCGTTCCGTGTGCAGGAACTTCCCAGGGAGTCGGTGAGGTCGTGACCGCCGAAGGTCCAGCTGGTGACAGATACCTCTATGCCCATGGCTTTGCAGAGCTGATAGAAATAGCCTTTGTCATTGGATCGGGTATCCTGATCGAGGTTATCCACGCCCAATTCAAATACCACACGCCCCACATGGGTGTAGGAATTGCCTACAAAAATGATCTTCTTGCCCTCCAGGGCATCCCGGGCAGCCTGAGACGCGGCAGGCTTCGCTGTGGTGGCTTCCGTGGTTTCTGCCGGTTCTGCGGGGGTGCAGCCCAGGCAGGTAAGCAATGAGGACAAAGCGAGGAGCAGCGCAAAGAACTTTTTCATAAAGATCCCTCCCTTTCTCTGTAATTATACTTGTGCAACCATAGGAAGTCAAGGAGATCCCGAATCTTGATGCCTAGCTTCCTGCTAAGCAAAAAATAAATGCTGCAATATAATAATTATCGAATGGTCTTGTAATTTACAACACACTTCGTTATTATAAAGGTGCTTTTTATCATGGACGGGAATATGGAGAATCAGCGGATGATTTGATGGCGGGCCGTCCGAACGCGCTTCGCCACGGAGGATATTTTTGTGCTGATAAAAAAGGGAGTTTTTCCGTTGAATGGGAAGGGAAAGGAATAGGTATTTATGGAATATACAGAGATTTCTGGATTGGCCCGGAAGATCAAGGAGAATATCAGCCGCGTGATCATCGGAAAGGAGCAGCAGCTGGAGCTGATCCTCACCGCGCTTTTTGCGGGGGGACACATTCTTTTGGAGGATGTTCCCGGCACAGGTAAGACCACCCTGGCCAAGGCCCTTGCAAGATCCCTGGAGTGCGAATTCTCCCGGGTGCAATTCACTCCGGATCTGCTTCCTTCGGATATTACAGGTACGCGCATTTATCAGCGGGAAACAGGTGCCTTTACATTTATCAAAGGACCGGCATTTACCAATATTTTGCTCTCCGATGAGATCAACCGTGCGACCCCCCGCACCCAGTCTGCGCTTTTGGAGTGCATGGAGGAGCGGCAGATCACAGAGGGCGGCACCACATATGCCCTGAAGGAGCCCTTCCTGGTGATCGCCACCCAGAATCCGGTGGAGACCCAGGGTACATTCCGGCTGCCGGAAGCACAGCTGGACCGTTTCCTCATCTGCCTGTCCCTGGGCTACCCCAGCCGGGAGGAGGCAGTGGCGCTTATGGAGCGGTTTATCTGTGATAAGCCTCTGGAGACGCTGAAGCCGGTGGCACAGGCCCAGCAGATCGTCGAGGCAGCGCAGCTGTGCACAAAATGCACCGTGAGCCGGGATATAATGCGCTATATGGCAGCAATCTGTGAGGCGGCAAGAAAATCGGACAAGGTCCGCTTGGGACCGTCGCCCCGTGCGCTGCTGGCATTGCTGCGCTGCTGCCAGGCGTTGGCCGCCATTCGCGGCAGGGATTATGTGATACCCGATGATGTGAAAGAGCTTGCTGAGCCCGTGCTGGCGCACCGGATCATCCTGCGGGGCATCGGAGGTCAAACCGACGGTGCTTCTGTGGTGCGCAGTGTGCTGGAGTCTGTCAAAGCGCCTACGGAAGAGCGCGTATGAGTGTGATCAATTTTTTGGCAGCCTTGCTGCTGATGTATGTATTATGGACGGTGACCGTAAGACACGGGATCAAGAACCTGTCCTGCCTGCGCAGCTTTTCCTGCAGGACCGCTTTTGAAGGAGAAGAGGGGGAGCTGGTGGAAGTGGTGCGCAATGACGGCCCCTTTATCATTCCGTGGCTGCGGCTGGAGAGCTATATTGGCTCCGGTCTGCAGTTGGGCAGACGGGGAAACGCATCCACAGGGGATACCCACCACTGCAGCTGCTTTACCCTGATGCCTTACCAGCAGATCCGACGCAGCCATTATGTGAAATTTCTGCGTCGGGGGGCGTATGATCTGGGAAATGCCACATTTGCTGCCGGTGATGTGCTGGGTCTGACCCGGTTTTGGAAGGAACAGCAAATAGACACTCCGGTAATCGTCTATCCCCGGATCCTGGACGAGGAAGCGCTTCCGTTCCCCATGACCCGGATGCTGGGCGCACTGATAACAAAAAATCGGCTGCAGCAGGATCCGTTTATGCTGCGTATGATCCGCCCGTATCAGCCCGGCGACCTGATCCGGGATATCCACTGGCAGGCTACCGCCCGTACCGAGGAGGTACAGGTTCGGGTGCATGACAATACCATCAGCCCCCGGCTGTTGGTGGTGCTCAATGCCCAGCGCAGTGACGACCAGTGGGATGACTACATCCGTCCAGAGGATGTGGAAGGCCTGGAAGCGGATATCCGAACAGCTGCCAGCCTGTGTGTCCATGGCATACAGGGCGGTCTTGCTGTGGGATTTGCCGCAAATATGCCCAAGGAGCGTGGGGGGAAGAGCACCGTGGAGCTGCCTCAGGAAGGCTTCGAGCGGCAGGAGTTCCTGCTGGAGAGCTTTGCACAGCTGCAGTGCCACTGCTCGGAAAAGGTGATCCCGCTGCTGGCATCCCTGCAAAGCTGCACGGACATGGATATTTTGCTGCTGTCCAGATATGACAGCCCAAGTCTGCAGCAGGCGGTGAAAGAACTGGAGCAATGCGGTAACCGGGTGACCCTTTGCCTTACGGAAGGAGGCTGCCTGTGAAGCTGACAGAATTCTTTCGAAAGGCACAGTTCCCGGCCATGATTGCTCTGGGCACCGGTTGTGCTGCAGTTTCTCTGTGTGCGTATTTTGCCCCGGGTCTTTTGACGGCGGTGTGGCTGCTTCCTGCGGTATACCTTCTGGTTGCAACAGGCGGGCTGCTGTTTCCGGCGAAGGCACGCGTTTGGTTGGCGGGGATTGGTGCTGTGATCTTCTTCGTGGCTACCTGCCGAGGGCAGACAGGCATGGACCTGGCGCTGGCTTTTGGGCTGTCTGCTGTTTACAGCGGAGTCCTTTTGTGGAGCATGGGAATCGGTGGCTGGGAACGGGAGCGGGAGATCTCCGGTGCTTGGCTGGGCGCTTGCATGCTGGTTTTGCTGGCATGCCTGTTTTTCTCTGTGGCTGAGCCAAAGCTTCTGTTTTTGCAGCCATGGGTCAAGCTGTGCGTGTTTGCATTTACGCTGCTGGCCATGCTGTCGCTGAACAGAGGCAGCAGATCCCTGGCCTCCGGCGGAAAGCAGAATTATTCTGCTGCCATGCGCCTTAAGAATACAATGCTGACCTTGGGGATGTTTGGCATCGCATTGGCGGTTGCGCTGATCCCCTCACTGATTGGGCTGGTCAAGGCCGTTGTCTCCGCCATTGCAAAGCTGATTGCTATGTTGGCGGCACTGTTTCCGGAGGAAACGGAGCCAACAGAAACCACTGTCGCAACAGAGCCTCTTGGGGAGCTGGATTTTAAGGATGTTATAGAGGTCCCGCCCGGAAGAGGGCTTTCGGAGCAGGAAGCGATGATCATGTGGGCGGTTGCTGCTGCGGTGGCGATCATGCTGGTGCTGCTGGCGTCGCATAAGCTGCTGAGGGGAGTGAAAAACATCTTCAGCAGAATCTATGAAACGGTTACAGGCGACATCATGACGGAGGCAGCAGACTTCCGGGACGAGATCACAGATACCCGCAACGAGGGCGACGGAGTATACACCACGGAAAAGGGAAAGTCGCGGAAAAAACCTGTACCCAGGAGGAAGATGACACCGGTCCAGCGGATCCGCTACCGGTATCAGCGTCTTGCCCAAAAGCACCCGGAATGGGGCTTACAAAGCACAGCCCGGGAGAACCTCCATGACACGGCAGCCAAGCTGTATGAGCAGGCGCGCTACAGCAACCATCCCATAAGCGAGTCGGATGCGGCTGCCTTTGAACAGGAAACCCAAAGAAAGTGATTTGCCCGGTTTTATGGGCGGCAATGTCCGTACAAAACCGGAGCGGGTGAGACGATGAAACAGAATTTACATACCCATACGACCTATTGTGACGGAATCGACACACCGGAGGAAATGGTCCGGATCGCCCTGGAAAAGGGCTTTGACTCCCTGGGCTTCTCCGGGCATTCCACAAATCCCTATTCCATCTATACCCATGTGACCGAGGAAACCACCCGGGCATATCAAAGGGAGATCCTGCGCCTTAAGGAAAAATACCGGGGACAGATCCAGATCTTTTTGGGCCTGGAGGTGGACACATATTCCAAAACCCCGCTGGTCGGTTACGATTATCTCATTGGTTCGGTGCACTACCTGTCTGTTGACGGGGAGGTGTTGGGCTTTGACCGGTCCGCGGAGGCGGTCCGGGAGCTGATCGACGGGCACTTTGGGGGAAATGCCTTGGCTTTTGCAAAAACTTATTACCGGCAGCTGGCGCAGATGCCCAACTGCGGCAGCTTTGATGTGATCGGTCACTTTGATATTCTGACGAAGAATGCGGAAAAGATCTCCATGTTTGACCTGGAGGACCGGACCTATCTGCGCTATGCAGCCGAGGCTATGGATGCCCTGCAGGGCAAGATCCCGTATTTTGAAGTCAATACCGGTGCTATGGCGCGGGGCTACCGCACAGCACCGTACCCCACGGAGCAGCTGCTTCGTGAGCTGAAGCACCGGGGCTTTGGAGCAATCATTTCTTCGGATTGCCACGACGGAAGATACCTGGACCACTGGTTCTGCGAGGCAGAGGAATTGCTGCACCACTGCGGCTTCCGGGAGCGGTATTGCTTGACAGCAGAAGGCTTTGTGCCGGTTTTGCTGCAGGAGGTGGCAAGATGAGCGTTTTTAAGTGGATCATGCTGGTGTTTTCTCTGTTGGGTGCGCTGGACCGGATTTTCGGGAATCGCTTCGGCTTGGGAAAAGAATTCGAAAAGGGATTCATGCTTCTGGGATCTACAGCTCTTTCCATGATCGGCATGATCGTTTTGTCGCCGCTGATCGCAAAGCTTTTGCTTCCGGTGAGCAACTGGGTCTACAGCGCACTGGGGATCGACCCGTCTGTGATCCCGGCGTCGCTGCTGGCTAACGACATGGGCGGAGCACCGCTGTCCGTTCAGATGGCAAAAGACGAAGCCGTGGGTATGTTTAATGCCCTGATCGTCTCGTCTATGATGGGCTGCACGGTTTCTTACACCATTCCCTACGCGCTGGGATGTGTCCGGCAGGAAAAGCATGCAGAGCTGTTTTTGGGCCTTCTGTGCGGTATTGTTACTATCCCGGTGGGCTGCTTCCTGGCGGGTCTTGCGCTGAAGATACCCCTGGGCGCATTGCTGGCAGCGCTGCTGCCGCTGGCGGTATTCTCCGTTTTGGTTGCCTGCGGGATCCTGCTGATCCCCAAGCTCACAGTAAAGCTGTTTTCCTGGCTGGGCTTTCTGATCCGGGGCGTGATCACTGTGGGCCTGGTGCTGGGAATGCTGGAGGCCCTTGCAGATATCGAACTGATCCCGGGACTTGCCAAAATGCGTGAGGCAACAGAGGTCTGCCTGAACGCGGTGATGGTCCTTTCCGGCGCGTTTCCGCTGATGCATCTGGCATCGAAGGTCCTGGCCCGCCCTTTGGGCAAGCTGGGCGGAATGCTGGGCATGGACGGGGACGGCGCAATGGCTTTTTTGGTATCCACAGTTACCAACACCGCCAGCTTTCCGCTGATCGACAAAATGGAGAAAAGAGGCATTGTCCTCAATGCGGCATTTGCCGTCAGTGGCTCGTTTACCTTTGGGGCACACCTTGCCTTTACCATGGCAATGGAGGCGTCCTACATACCTGCGATGATCCTGGGAAAGCTGGTTTCCGGCGTTTTTGCCGTTGTGCTTGCGATCTTTGTGTATAACCGAACTTACAAACAGGAGGAAGAACAATGAAAAGAGGTTTTGCATGGACCCTGACACTGCTTGTGCTGCTTTCCATGGTTGGCTGCGGTGTCCAGGAGCAGCCGGTGCAGACCCAGCCCAAACTGTGGCATGACCAGGGGACGGTGGAGATCACCGGGGAACAGGTGGACAGTATCGTCAACATGCAATTCCAGACACCGAAAAATGTGATCCTGGTCATTGGTGACGGCATGGGTGCCAACGATATTGAACTGGCCCAGAAGTACACAGAGGGTGTGTACGAATTCGGTATGCTTGTGAATCAGATCCCCCACCATGGCATGTGTACGACCCACTCTGCGAATAACCCCATAACCGACTCTTCTGCGGCAGCTACGGCACTTTCCACCGGAGTTAAGACCAATAATGGCTATGTGGGCCTTGCTCCGGACCAGGCAGTCTTGCCGACGATGGCAGAAATTGCCCGGAAGGCCGGCAAAAAGGTAGGCATCGTGACAGATGATCTGATCACCGGCGGTACACCGGTATCCTTCGTTGTGCACAATATCAGCCGCTCCAACACCAATGCGTTGTCTCAGGATATGATGAAGTTTGGCCTGGATGTGCTCATCGGAAAATACGATTATATTGACACCATGCGGGCCAAGATGCATGAGTATACCGTTGCAGAATCTGTGGATCAGTTCCAAACGGTGCTGGAAAACGCAGAGGATCTGAATAAGCCCTTTGTGGGCTTCAACAAAGGCTTTACAGGCAGTGTTTCCGATGACCTTTCCCACTGCGTACAGACGGCTCTGAACCTTTTGGAAAATGAAAATGGCTTTTTCTTGATGATCGAGTCCAGCGGTACGGACAAGTACGGCCACAGCAACCAGCTCAGCGGAAAGCTGCCCTGTGTTGTCAACATGGACCGTGCGGTGGCGGCGGTGCTGCTGTTTATGCAGGCGCATCCGGATACGCTGCTGGTGGTCACCTCTGACCACGAAACCGGCGGCCTGCAGCTGGCGGACGGAGTGCTTCCGCCTACAGATGCCCTCTTTACGGTCACCACCCACACTGAGACACAGGTGCGTGTTTTTGCGCTGGGGCAGGGAAGCGAGTATTTCCACGGAGCAACGGTGGATAATACAGATGTCAGCAAATTTCTGCAGCAGGCAATTCAGAAAACTCCAGCTCCTTGATGGAGGATGCGCCCCGGCTTCCGGGGCGTGTATTTTTTCTCTATTTACACAAAAACTGAAAATATCTTGAAAAAAGAGGGGAATGCGGTATAATATAAGCAACAGAAAGAGAAAGGGGAATGATTATGGCACAGAACAGAAACTCCCAATGGCCCCCGGTGCGACGCAGAAAGAAAGTACCCAAGTGGAAATACCTTTTGCGCAAGTATTGGCCGCCCATCCGCTTTGGTCTGATCATTCTGTCTGCAATTGCCATTATCGTACTTGGTATTGTCGGCATTGTCAGCATCAAGGACGGTGCAAATTCCACCATGGACGATCCCAACCTGGCACACACCGATGAGGCAACTACAGAAGCAACGCTTTCCCAGGCGGAGATCGAGCGTTTGGCAGAGGAGCTGGTCAAGGAAGCGGATTTCATAGCTGCCGGCTATGATTACGAACAGGCGATCCATATGCTGGAGACCTTTGAGTACTATGCAGCTGTGCCGGCGCTGGCACAGAAGGTGGAGCAGTACCGGGAGGAAGACAGCAAGCTGATCGTTTTCAGCGATATGCAGCATGTTACCCATGTGTTCTTCCATTCCCTGATCGTCGATCCTGCCCGGGCCTTCGACAGTGACTATACCAATGCCGGTTATAACCAGTATATGACTACCATCGACGAGTTCGTTGCTATGATGGAGCAGATGTATGCCCGTGGCTTCGTGCTGGTGTCACCCTATGATGTGGCCTATGAGGTGACGGACGCGGCGGGCACTCGATTCGTCTACGGTCAGCTGCGTCTGCCGGAGGGAAAGAAACCCTTTATCATGAGCCAGGACGATGTGAATTATTATGGCTATATGATCGGCTCTATTGACGGTGTGGATGAGATCCCCGCCTATGCAGATGAGACCGGTGACGGATTTGCCAGCCGCATTGTCATCGGTGAGGACGGCTATCCCACCTGTGAGTATATGGATGCCAACGGCAAGGTGACCACCGGTGACTACGACCTTGTCCCGGTGCTGGAACGGTTCATTCAGGAGCATCCGGACTTTTCCTATCACGGCGCCCGGGCGGTGCTGGGCGTGACCGGCTACGAGGGCGTTTTGGGCTACCGCACAAAGCCTGCCTTTGAGACCACCATGGGTACTGCCGCCTATCAGAAGGAGATCGCAGACGCAAAGGCGGTGGTCCAGTGCCTGAAGGACCATGGCTGGATCCTGGCAAGCCACTCCTACGGACACCCGGCCTACGGTGAGGTCAGCACAGAAAAGGTGATCAGCGACAGCAACAAGTGGGAAACCACGGTGCAGCCGGTGATCGGTGACTGTGATATCATTCTCTATCCCAACGGATCCGATGTGGCGGGCTTGGAGGAGTATACCTTTGACAATGCCAAGTTTGCCAAGCTTTATGAGGACGGCTACCGGTATTTCTTCAATGTGGACAGCTCTGTGTATTGGAGTCAGCTGGGTCCCAACTACTACCGGGGCGGTCGCAGAAATCTGGACGGCTACCGGATGTATTACCATCCCTGGAAGCTGGCAGATCTGTTTGAGGTGGACGATGTCTTTGACAAATCCCGACCGGTGCCGGTACCTCCCATTTAACGAATCCCCCGATATGCCTATGGCATATCGGGGCTTTTGTGGGAGATATTTCCCCTTGACAGGCGCACAAACTGTGGTATCTTATTGAAAGACAAGGAAATGAGGAAAGCAATATGCGAAAAAAGATTTTATGGATCACCCAAACCGCACTTATGCTGGCGTTGCTGGTGACGCTCCAATACCTGACAAAGCCCCTGGGTCAGCTGGTGACCGGCTCGTTCGTCAATGCCGTTTTGGCGATCAGCGTGCTGGCGGGCGGTCTTAGCAGCGGTCTTACCGTGGCGCTGATCTCACCGGTCATGGCATTTTTGCTGGGGATCGCACCGCAGATCGTGACAGTGCCGGCAATTATGGCAGGCAACTGTGTATTTGTGACAGTGTTATATGTGCTATCAGGAAGAGAAGGGCGCAAACCCCTTTGGAAGATCCTGGGCTGGCTGGCAGCTGCTGCAGCTAAGTTTGCAGTGCTGTACGCCATTGTCGGCTGGGTCATTTGCGGCCTTTTGGCAGACGCACTGCTGGCGGCAGGCACTTTAAAGCCGCCGATGCTTACAGCGCTGCCTGCGACATTTGGCTGGATGCAGCTGGTGACGGCGCTGATCGGAGGGGCAGTGGCAATGCCTATGGCGGCTCTGGTCCGAAAAGCCATCAAAAAATAAAAGGCAGTACAAGAGGGGAGAATCCTCTTGTACGCCTTGAAAACCGGGAGCAAACCCGTTCCTGCCGTGCCTTTTCCGGCATCGTGTAGGACCCGAGGGCTTGCTCCCGCGTTTTTTTGACTACAGATAACCGCGCATATCCACAGCCAGCTGCTCTTCCAGGTGGATCAGCCGTTTTGCGCTGGTCTTTGCGTCCTCGTCGGCAGCTTTATATTGGTTCAGATATCGGCTCAGGGATTTAACCCCCATGTTGCAGCCGTCGGTCATCAGCTCTGCGATGGCTGCATCGGAATCTTCAAAGCTGAGCTTCATATTGGTCTTCATCCAGGACATGCTTTTGGCAATGGGATTGGGGTCTTTGCCGGAGTCCCGGTAGCGGGCAAGCTGCGTCTGAATGTGGGTCTGCAGCTGCTCGTGGCCCTCCTGACATTTGCTGAGGATCTTTTGCATGGATTCACTCTGTACATGGCCTTTCACATCCTCGATGGAAGAGAGCCCCATCTTGATCCCCGCGTCGCACTCCCGCAGCAGTTTGATGGTATCCTGCTCGATCATAACGATCCACTCCTTTCTCTTTTAGGATTGCCCATTTGCGTGGGTCTATGCGTGTGGACAAGGACAAAGAAATGTGCTATACTGCTGCCAAGAAAGAAGGGAAGCGCTATGTGGACATTTGCGGACTTGATCAAACACTTTTTTACCCACCGGGATTTTCTGCCTGAGGCATCCCAAATTCCCGGTACGCTGTTTACACCGCTGCACTTTTTGTTTTCCGCAGGATGCATCTGTCTGGTGGTTCTGGGCTGTCTGCACTTTGCAAAAGCAGCCGAAAAGAAAAGGCATCGTATGTATATTGCGGTATGGGCAACGGTATCTTGCCTGGAGCTGGTAAAGATCCTGTGGGAAAGCTGCAGCGGAGCGGTGGTGGAAGTGAACTGGGTCGGCATTCTTCCGCTATACCCTTGCAGCATCTTTATGTATGCAATGCCCTTCGCCATTTGGGGGAAAGGGCTGGTCCGTCGGGCAGCGCAGGGCTATGTTTGCTCCCTGGGGCTTTTGGGCGGCTTGATCAACTTTGTCTATCCTGCCAATATTCTGGGCACATATTCCTGCATTTCCTTTGCAGGCGTCCACACCTTTGGCTACCACGGCGCGATGGTGCTGTGCGCAGCAACGATGCTGCTGTCAAAGGATCACCGGTATACCGGTATTACAAAATGGTGGGAGCTGCTTTTGCCTGCCGTACCCTTTCTGATCCTGTCCGTGGCGGCAAATTTGGTGAATTTCTCGCCTATCGACGCGGACTATATGTTCTTTAAGTTGGAATCCTTTATTTTTGCGCCCATTGGCGCAATGCTTCCGGATGCTGCAGCGGTGGCGGTCACCTACTGCGGTTATCTGCTGATCCACGCCCTGCCATACCTGCCGTCGTACATAATGAGAAAAGGAAAACAGCATACCTGCCCATGACCCGGGCGGGTATGCTGTTTCGATTATAGCGGGGGATATGCCTTGCCCAGCTCTTTGCGCAGCAGCTGCAGAAACCGTTCGATCTCCGGCGGCGCAGGAAACTGGGGATTGGTAATGGCGATGAGATGATAGTTTACACCGGTTAAGGGGATGTAGCGCACATCGCTGCCGGTGCGGTTTTCCATCGGCGGCATAGAGCAGATGCTATAGGCAAGACCCCGGGCCACCAGTTCCTTCTGGGCACCGGCAGAGGATGCGTAGATAATATTGTCCGGGTCGGTATAAACTGTACCGGTAAACAGGATGCTGCGGGTGTTGGGATTCAGAGGATTGTCCACCAGACGCTCATTACGAAGCTCATGTGGCAGGATGCTCTCAGCGCTGTACAAGCGGTGCGCTTTGCCGATCCGCACAGCTGCAGGGATGGTTTTCAGCAGTTCCCGGTGCAGACCGTCCTTTTTTATACGGTTTTCCCAGTACCCGAAGGAACAATCCATCAGCATTCGCAAAGACAGATCCAGCCTGTTGTGGAGGAGCTTTTCGTAATTACTTTCTGAGCCGCCTGACTGCAAAAACAAGCGCACATCCCGGCGTTCCAGGTTTTCCTCTACCAGCTGTGCATAGGCACGGTTAATGGCGTGATTGTCCGGTCCGCCGATTCGGACGGTGCGGCAATTATCCTGATCTACTTTTGCCAGAAGCTCATAGGACTGGCAGATCCGCCGTGCATGCTCCAAAACCTTCTCCCCCCGGGGCGTGGGGATCAGCCCCTGGCGGCTGCGGATAAAGAGGGGATACCCCAGTTCTTTTTCCAGGTTGGAGATAGAGATGCTCACGCTGGAGTAGGAGACGAATAGCTTTTTGGCAGCCTGGGTAACAGACCCGGTTTTGCTGACCTCCAAAAGATATTGCAGCTGCTGAAATGTCACAGGAATCCCTCCCAAGGTGTGGTGAAAACATTATAGCGCAGCCGGAGCAGAATTGCAAACGCAGGTTACAGTTTTAAAAAACTGTAAAGATGTGTTGAAAACACTATATACACAAACGGAAACAGAAATGGTATGATTCCTACAGAAAGAATATAAGAAAGGATCGTGCAGAAAATGAAAAAAACAGGAATCATCCTGCTGGTGGCGGTTATGCTGCTGAGCCTGTTTGGCTGTGGAGCACCGGCGGAAGAAACAGCACAGGTCCAGGGCCTGCAGGCAGGCTTTGGCAGAGAGCGGATCACCCCCGACGGGAATGTTTACCTCCAGGGCGGTGACTGGAGAAGCCGTATGTCCACCGGCAAGCTGGATTACCAGTATGTCACCTGCGTCGCACTGAAGAACGGGGATACCACCGTGCTGCTGTACACCATGGACCTGAAGCTGGCCAACGATAATTTCGTGGACCTTGCTAAAATTGCCATCAGCGGTGCCACCGGTGTACCCCAGGAGAACATTCTGATGAATGCGACCCACACCCACTCTGCACCGGCTATCCGCTATAACTGGGACGGTGTGGAAGATTACAGAGCGTTCTTTAACCAGGCTGCCGCCACAGCTGCGGAAAATGCAATTGCAGACCTTGCGCCTGCGGAAATCTATGCAGGCGGTGTCCAGACAGAAGGAATGGTGTATGTCCGTCACTATGTGGATGCCGAAGGCAATGTGGTGCTTCGGACCGACCCGGCTTTGGCTGCACATATCCGGGAGGCGGACCCGGAGCTGCAGCTGGTAAAGCTTGCCCGTGCAGACAAAAAGGATATCCTGCTGATGAGCTTTCCTGCCCATGCTACCTTCAATGAGAGCGGCACAGACCTGTCTGCGGACTTCCCCGGACCTGCAAGAGAGCACATCGAGGCCAATGCGGATTGCCTGGTGGCCTACTTTATCGGCGCTGCCGGCAATCAGACGCCCGGCAGCAAGATCCCCGGAAAAAGCTTTAGCAACGATTACAGAGAGTATGGCAAAAAGGTGGGTCAGTATGCGCTGGATGCCCTGGACAGCCTTGCCAAGGTGGAAGGTGACAGCGTGGTGCTGAATAAGCGCAGCTTCACCGCACCTACCAACAAGAAGGGAATCGAGAAGCTGGTGGCGGCCAAAGAGGTCAAAGGCCTGATCGATCAGTATGGCCCTAAATCTGTTCAGGTGCAGGATGCACTAAAGGAGCATGGCTTTGCCACGTATCTGGAGGCAACCATGCTTGTCTCCCGGGCGAATCTGGAGGCAACTATGACCATGGATCTGAAGGTCCTGTCCCTGGGCGATCTGTCCTTTGTGCTTGCACCCTATGAGATGTTCGGCCACCACGGCACGGACATCAAGACCCAATCTCCCTATGACAATACCTTTATCATCACCTGCTCCGAGGGCGCGTTCAGCTACATTGCCTCTACGGAAGCCTTTGATTACAACAGCTATGAATCCTACTGCTGCTACTTTGAGCAGGGCACCGGCGAAAAGCTGGTCACAGAGTATGTGGATATGCTCACCCAAATGAAAAACGCACAGCAATAAAATCCAAATAATCGCCGACTTTCCTGTGGAGGTCGGCGGTTTTGCTCATTAAAACTGAATATCTGTGTAGAAATGTCTCTTGACAGTAATTGTCAAGGTGGGATATACTAGCTGTGACCAAAAGGGAAAATACTACTTAGGAGGTTACCTATGAAGAAACTGATTAGTTTGCTGCTGGCAGTTCTGATGGTGCTGGGTCTGTGCGCCTGTGGCGGCAGCGGTGACAGTGAGGAAGCCCCCAGCGAAGAGGGGCTGCAGGCAGGTTACGGCAAGGCAAACATTACCCCCGGCTATGTGGTGGGTCTGGGCGGCTACTCCGATGCGGAGACCCGGGCATCCCAGGGCTTTATCGATTATGTCTATGCTATATGCGTTGCGGTGAAATCCGGTGAGGAAACCATTCTGATCTATACCATCGATACTTGCGGTCTGGGAAAAAATGACCAGGACAAGATCCGGCAGCGTGTTAGCCTGGAAACGGGAATTGACAAGGAGAAGATCTTTATCGGTGCGACCCACGGTCATAATTGCCCGGCGCTGAGTAGCTATGCTACGGCCAGCAAGTACCTTGAGGATTTCCATAAGGGGATTGCCAAGGCCGGCAAGGACGCTTTGGCAGACCTGGCACCTGCGACGTTGCATCGGGCAAAGGCAGATCATGAGGGCATGAACTTTATCCGCCACTACACCCTTGATGACGGTACATTTGTGGACAACAGCGGTGCAAACGGAAATCTGGACCGGATCGTAGGACATCCCATGCCCACCGATCCTCAGATGATCCTGCTGCAGTTTGACCGGGCAGAGGATAAGAAGGATATTCTCATGGTCAACTGGCAGACCCATCCGGATGACGCCAGCGCCATCGGTTACAATACCATTTCTCCCGGTCTCATCGGACCGCTGCGTAATAAGCTGGAAAAGGACAGCGGCATGCTGGTGGCATACTATACCGGTGCTTCCGGCAACCAGATCCATAACAGCAAGATGGCTTCTGAGAAACTGGATTACACATGGGATGAGTACGGTGAGGCAATGGCGGATCTTGCCTTCGGCATGATCGAAAGCCTGGAACCCGTAGAGGGCGTGGCTATCAAATCCGACCACTATATTCTCGAGGCCAATGTGGACCACTCCTGGGATCATATGTTGGCACAGGCTAACGAGGTCTATGATGTTTGGAAGTCCCAGGGTAAGGAAGCGGGCGATGCCTTGGGAAAGACCTACGGCTTCTCCTCTTCTTACCAGGCCCGCGCCATCCGCAGCCGTGCCCAGATGGGCCAGCTGATCGCTATGGAGATGTTTGCTTTCTGCATCGGTGATGTGGGCTTTACCACCGGAACATATGAGATGTTCTCTGACAACGGCCTGTATGTGAAGGAGCATTCGCCCTTTGAGACTACCTTCGTGATCACCGGCTGCAGCAGCTATGTTCCTTCTGATGTGGCATATACCTACCGGGGCTACGAGGTGGACACCGGCTTCTATGCCCGGGGCACCGGTGAGGCACTGGCACAGCAGTATGTAACCATGCTGGAAGGCCTGAAGGCAACAGAACCGGCCGCATAAAAAAATAACCGCCTGTCGCAAGACAGGCGGGTTTCTGTATTACAGAAGGGGAATGTTATTTTCCTTACAGATCCGCAGTGTTTCTGCGTCCCACAGGCTGGTCTGCACCTCACCAATGTGGGCGCAGCCAATGAGCAGCATGCACAGGCGGGACTGACCGATACCACCGCCAATGGTCAGAGGCAGCTCGTTGTTCAGAAGCATCTGATGGAAGGGCAGGCTGCGACGGTGGTCGCAGTTGGCTGCGCTAAGCTGATGGTCCAGCGCGGCGGGGTCTACACGGATACCCATGGAGGAGATCTCAAAGGCGATGCCCAGTACATCGTTCCAGAAAATGATATCACCGTTGAGCGTCCAATCGTCATAGTCCGGTGCCCGGTTTCCGTGGGGCTTGCCAGAGCGCAGCTTCTGGCCGATCTGCATGATAAATACGGTCTTGTGCTCCTTGGCATACAGATATTCCCGTTCCTCCGGGGTGTTGTCCGGATACAGATCCTCCAGCTCTTGAGAGGTGATGAAGCTGACCTCCCGGGTCAAGGTCACACGGATCTGGGGGAATGCCTTTTTCAGCGCTTCGCTGGCATCACAGATCACATCCACGATGGATTGCACGGTTGCATGCAGGTAAGCGGGGGTGCGATCCTGGGCGGTGATGATGCGTTCCCAATCCCACTGGTCCACATAGATGGAGTGGATGTTGTCCAGGTCTTCATCTCTGCGGATCGCGTTCATGTCGGTATACAGGCCTTCGTGTACCGCAAAGCCGTATTTCTTCAGCGCAAGACGCTTCCACTTTGCCAGGGAATGGACCACCTGAGCATCGTCGCCAATTGCCGGAACATCAAAGGAAACGGCACGCTCCTTGCCGGAAAGATCGTCATTGAGGCCGGAAGAAGCCTTGACAAACAGGGGCGCGGAAACACGCTTCAGCTGCAGGTTCTCAGTAAACTCAGCCTGGAAAATATCTTTTGTCAGCGCAATGGCGCGCTGCAGGTCGTAGCTGTTCAGAACGGGCTGATAGCCCTGGGGGAGAATGACTTTGTTCATAGGAAATCCCTCCTGGGAAAAATTTGCATATAGTATACCATGCCACACCGGGTAAAGTCAATGCAAAGGGGAAAACTTCCTGCTATTCGGCAAAAAAACGGAGGAAGCTTCCCAAGGCACTCTAAATATTATGTAAACTAACGAAACAAACGGGATCCTATAGGTGAAAGTGTCCCCCGCCTCACATGAGACGGGGGGACAAATCAATCACTTATACCAGGAATGTGTTGATCAGCTGTGCAGCGAATACCACCAGCACCAGAGAGACGGGATAGGTTGCTGCGTAAGAACCGGCAACATCGTCGGTCTCGGCAACACCGATCAGTGTACCCAGGGCGGGGGTGGAGGTCATGCCGCCGGTGATGGAGCCCAGGATGTTCAGCAGAGGCAGTTTGCAGACATACCGTGCAAACAGGTAGCCAACCACCATGGGGATCAGGGTGATGACCATGCCTGCCAGGAAGCCGTAGACCACCAGCATGGGGCCCAGAGGGGATTGGCTGATCTGCTCGACCAGGACAACACCGCCTTCTGTGCCTGCGCCCAGCAGGAACAGCATCAGGCCAAATTCACGGAAGCTCTTCAGCGCATTCAGGTCGGTCTTCATGCTGATGGGTCCGATGCGGCCGAAGTGACCCAGGATCAGACTCATGATCAGCGGACCGCCGGTCATGCCCAGGCTGAAGGTAGGACCGTCAAAGCCCTTGCCGCTGAGGGGGATCTTGATCGCGCCCAGCAGCAGACCCAGGACAATGGCCAGACCGAAAGCGGCAAAGCCAAAGCTGTCCAAGGCAGCCAGCTTCTTAACGGGCTTGGCATCTGCGGACTCGGAAGCAGCATCGGCTGCGGCATCGGCATCCACTTCACCACCGGCAGCAGAAGCATTTCCTGCACCGATGAGCGCCCGCTCCTTAGCCATGTCGGCCTTCAGGATCTTGGGCATGATCTGCACGAACAGCACTACACCGATGACACCGAAGGGGTAGGCAACTGCCTGGCCCAGGACCACAAGACCCTGCAGTTCACCGGCGGTTTCCTTAGCCGCGGAGAAGGCGGGGGTGGAGGTCAGAGCGCCGGACATGATGCCGGTGGCATAGGCAGGGCCGACACCGGGGATCATGGCAAACAGGGCGGTAACCAAAGCGCCGATGGCAATGATCAGCGCACCCATGGGAACGTAGGTCTTGGCATTGCGGGCCAGATCCCGGAAGAACTTAGGACCGGCAATGGAGCCGACAGAGGTGACGAACAGCACCAGACCCACATTGGAAATAAACTTAAAGCTGGCGATTTTGGCATCGCTGCCGCCTTCCATGTAGAACTTGCCGATCACGGGGATATTCTGCAGACCGGGCAGCGTGCAAAGGTAGCCAAACAGCAGTGCAAAGAGGAATACACCGGCAGTACCCAAGCTCAGACCCTTGACCTTAACAGCGCCAATGGCGTAGCCGATAAAGCATACCAGAAATGCCATGAGAAATACAGTGCCGGTCTGGTTCAGGTTGATCAGATTGGAAATCAATTCCATTGTTATTACATCTCCTTAAGACGTCTGTAAGACAGGAGGAATTCCCCCTGCCTTGCAGTCTTAATTAAATTACTTTTCGTGGCGTGCGTACTTAGGCAGCAGCAAGGGGGATACACCGGCCTCGTTCAGACCGGCCTGCTCCAGCTCCTTGGCATAAGCCTGCACATGATCCAGATTGGGCTTGCCCAGGGTGACTTCCTTTGCCTTGGCAGCAGCAGCCTTACCGGCATTGCGGCCAAAGACGATGATATCCAGAAGGCTATTGCCCATCAGACGGTTACGGCCGTGGATGCCGCCAACAGCCTCACCGGCGACCAGCAGGTTGCCGATGGCCTTGGTGTAGCCTTCGCCACCGATCTCCAGACCGCCGTTCTGATAGTGCAGAGTGGGGTAAACCAGGATCGGGACTTTTCTCATGTCAATGCCGTAGTTCAAGTACATACGGAACATTGCGGGGATTCTCTTTTCAATTGTGCCTTCTCCGTGGAGCTGCTCGATCATGGGTGTATCCAGCCAGACACCGCTGCCCAGGGGGGTCTCGACGCCCTTACCGTTGGCGCATTCGCGGATAATGGCAGAAGCGGAAACGTCTCTTGTTTCCAGAGGATGGGCATAAGCCTCGCCATCCTTGTTGACCAGCATAGCACCGATGGAGCGGACCTTTTCGGTAACCAGCGCGCCAAACAGCTGGCTGGGGAATGCAACACCGGTGGGGTGATACTGAATGGTATCCTGATACAGCAGGGGCGCACCTGCGCGGTAACCCAGGATCAGGCCGTCAGCGGTAGCACCGTAGTGGTTGGAGGTGGGGAAGCCCTGGTAATGCAGTCTGCCTGCACCGCCGGTGGCGATGATCACGGTTTTTGCCCGGGCGACCATGTAGTCACCGGTCTCCATATTCAGAAGCACAGCACCGGCAACCTGGCCCTTGTCGTCCTTTACCAGCTCCACAGCGGAGGTGAACTCCACCACGGGGATCTGACGGTTCAGCACCTCGTCACGGACGGTACGCATGATCTCCGCACCGGAGTAGTCCTTGCAGGCATGCATACGCTTCCGGGAAGTACCGCCGCCGTGGGTGGTGACCATGGTGCCGTCCACGTCCTTGTCGAACATGACACCCAGGTCATTGAGCCAGCGGATGGCATCGGGAGCTTCCATAACCAATCTGCGCAGCAGCTCGGGACGGGCAGCGAAGTGACCGCCGCCGAAGGCATCCAGATAATGCTGAACAGGGGAGTCGTTGGGCTTGTCAGCAGCCTGGATACCGCCTTCTGCCATCATGGTGTTGGCATCACCGATACGCAGCTTGGTGACGATCATGACATTGGCACCTGCTTCGTGAGCCTCGATGGCTGCGGAAGCACCTGCACCGCCGCCGCCGATGATCAGAACGTCAACGTCGTATGCGGGGTTTTCCAGGTCGATCTTTTCATTCAGCAGACGGCTGTTGGAGTGCAGCAGACGGGTCAGCTCAACGGGTGCCTTCTGGCCCTTGTTGGGACCGATCTTGATCTCGGCAAAGCCCTCGGGACGGTAGTCGGGATGGTAAGCCTTCAAAAGCTCGTCTTTTTCCTCTGCGGTCATACGGCGGGGCTCAGAGCTCATACGGGCAGCACGGGTAGCTTCCACCTTCTTGATGGATTCCAGCATAGTTTCAGTAAACATTGTGACCCCTCCTTACTTCTCGATATCCCGGGTGTTATACAGTTCCTGCATCTCGCTGATGGGCTTCTGCATGATCTGCTCGATGAGCTGATCATATTCACCGCGGTTGATCTCGTCAACGCGGCTTACCAGATGCTGGGATTCAGGAGCAATGTACTTACCGGTCAGACGGCGGGCCAGCAGGCCGACCATGGGGTGGGAGATCTCAGCGGGGCAGCGCACAGAGCAGCAGCCGCAGCTGACACAGTCAAAGGATTCTTCTGCGCACTTTTCCAGCTCACCGCGCTGTGCGTAGGCGATGTACTGCATGACATTCAGGCTCTGGGTGCAGGCCTTGGTGCAGGCATTGCAGCCGATGCAGCTGTAGATCTCGGGATACAGCTCCATCATGACCTGCTGATTGGGCTTCAGATCCTTGATCTCGTAAGCCCGCTTGTCGGTGGGGAAGAAGGGGATGGATGCAATATACATACCCTCCTGGACCTGGGTCTGGCAAGCCAGGCAGGTCTTCAGCTCGTTGCAGCCCTTGATACGGTAAATGGTAGCGCAAGCACCGCAGAAGCCGTGGCGGCAGCCGCAGCCGCGGGTCAGGGTGTAGCCGGCGTATTCCATGGCGGTCATGATGGTCAAGTCCGCAGGAACCTGGTAGCGCTTACCAAAGAAATAAACATTAACAAGTTTTTCCATTGTAAACATCTTCCTTTCTTAGTACTCCGGGGGGAGCTCATCGATCTGGTCGAAACGGAACACAGGACCGTCCTTACACACATACTTGGAACCGATGTTGCAGCGACCGCATTTGCCGATGCCGCACTTCATGCGCAATTCCAAAGTGGTGTAGACCTGTTCCTTGCTGAAGCCCATTTCTTCCAGTGCCTGCAGGCAGAACTTGATCATGATGGGAGGACCGCAGAGCAGTGCGGTTCTGTTGGTGTCGAAGGCCAGCTCCTTCAGGTAAGAGGGAACAAAGCCCACATGGCCGTCCCAGCCTTCCTGTTCCCGGTCAATGGTCAGATGCACATTGACACCGGGGATCTTGGACCAAACCTCTTCGATCTCCTTGCGCTGAACCAGATCGTCAGCGGAACGGGAGCCATAGAGGATATCAACAGTGCCGTAATTCTCCCGGTTGTCCATAACATAGTTGATGACGCTGCGCAAAGGTGCCAGGGCAATACCACCGGCAATGAACAGCAGGTTCTTACCCTTGATGTCTTCGCCTTCCACGGGGAAGCTGTTTCCGTAAGGACCCCGGACGGTGATCTGGTCACCGGCCTCCAGGGAGTGCAGGTGCTCGGTCAGAGTTCCGCACATCTTGATGCTGAACTCCTGATAAAGCTTGTTGGTGGGGGAGGAAGTGATGGAGAACATTGCTTCGCCCACACCGGGAACGCAGAGCATTGCGCACTGTCCGGGCAGATGCTCAAACAGCTTGCCGCCTTCCGGCCGCTCCACACGGAAGGTCTTGACATCGGGGGTTTCGCGACGGACATCTGTGATCACACCGATCTGGGGGATCAGGGTGTCATGAACAAAACCGGGATGGCAGGTACATTCGTGATCGTGCATCATGCTTCCTCCTTTCCAAAGGCCTTGATGACCTTGACGATATTCAGATGGCTGGGGCACTTGTCAACGCACCGGCCGCAGCCAACGCAGGAGTACATACCGTCGTTGTTGGCGGGGAAGTACACCAGCTTGTGCATGAACCGCTGGCGGAAACGCTGCATTTGGCTGGTACGGTTGTTGCCGTGGGCCATCATGGTGAAATCAGAGTACATACAGCTGTCCCAGCAGCGATACCGCTGCACACCGTTGCCGGTGTCATAGTCTTTGATGTCGTAGCACTGACAGGTGGGGCACACAAAGGTGCAGGTGCCGCAGGCCAGACAGGGCTTGTACAACTGCTCCCAAATGGGAGAGTTGAACTTTTCATCCAGCGCGTTGCCGTTCCAGCCCTCCAAGGACAGGTTGGCGTAGGGCAGCTTTTCCACGATGGCGGCAATTTCCTTTTTCTGGGCGTTGACCGCTGCATCGTCGGTGTCCTCCAGCAATGAGGCGACCTGTGCGCTCAGGGCTTCACCCTTCTGCGTAACGGGCTTCCAGTAGAGGAAGCCCTCAGCCAGCCAGGTTACCACATCTCCCTCGGGCTCAGCACAATCGATGCCGAAGACCTTGCAGAAGCAGCTCTCCTCCGGCTGTGCACAGGCCAAAGACACGATGATACCGTGATCCCGACGGGCCTTGTAGTAGGTATCTACAGGCTCAGCAAGAAATACCTTGTCCAAAACAGCAATGCCCCGGACATCACAGGCCTTCATGCCAAAGACGACGAAGCTTTCATCCTCCAGCTTTTCGGGCCGGATGGAGATCTTCTTGCCGTCGCGGTAACAGGTGTACAGGTTTTCGCTCTGGGGGAAGAAGGCATCCTTGGCGGACTTGACTGTTTTCAGTGTCTGCAGATCCACCTCGGCATCCTCGGTCCAGATGCCGTAATTGGTCTGACCGGCCCGCTTAATGGGCAGGATCAGACTTTGCTTTTCAGCAATGGCAGCATAGAGCTTTGAAAGGTTATCTAATGCAATGCGCTTCATACGATACCTCCCTGTGACACAATGCTGGGCTCAGCATCCTCGATGGTAAAGCTGGTCAGAGGGCCCTTTGCTTCGGGATCACTGCCTGCCTGGTACTCACCGTAAAGGGTGTTGATGTCTTTAATAAACTTGCGGTTAAACAGATGCAGGGGAATGCCCTGTGGACATACGCGGCTGCACTCACCGCAGTCGGTACAGCGGCCGGCAACATGGAAGGCACGGATAATGTGGAACATCTTCTCTTCAAAGGAGTCTACATTGGCCTTCTGGGCGCTGTCAAACTTATTGCTGTCAAAGACGCACTTGCGGCAGGAGCAGGCAGGGCAGACGTTGCGACAGGCGTTGCAGCGGATGCACTTGCTCAGCTCGGCCTGGAAGAATGCAAACTTTTCGGCAGGGGTCATAGCCTCGATCTTGCGAACCTCGGCAAAGCGGTCACCGTCAGAGGTGTCCTTGCTTTCACCGATCAGCTCATCGTAGACCACATGCTCCTTGCCCTTGCACACATGGCAACGGTCCAGCATAGCCTCCCCGTAGGGGATCTCGGTGTTGCCGTAAAGGGTCTGCACCTGCACAGGAGCTGTATCGGTGACGGACAGAATGCCCTTGACACCGGCAGCCTTGATTTTGTTGATGCTCAGCTTGCCCTGGCAGCCGACACCGATGATGTAGGCCTTTTCCCGGTCTACCCGGTGGTCGGAGAGCAGCTGGTTGAAGCTGTAGCTGTCACAGGGCTTCAGACACACCAGGGTCTTGCCCTCCAGCTTGGAGGCTTCGATCATGTACTTGCTCAGGTTTGCGGCGCAGAAGTTGTTGTAGACGAAGCCTTCCATAGCTTCCGCGCTGTCAAAGAATGCAGGCTCGGGGTCATAGGTGTTTTCACCGATCTTCCAGCCCAGAACCCGTGCTACAGTGCCGTCTTTCAGCAGCTCAATGGCTCTTTGCTTCAGTTCTTGCATCTCAGATCCCCCAATCTTACATTCTCGCCCAGGGAGCGGATCTTCGCCACAAACTCATTCATCGTGGTGGAGAACTTCACACCCTCAGCGGCAGATACCCATTCCACACGGGTACGGCCGTTTTCCACACCCATGAAGTCCAGCATGGAAAACAGCATGGTCATACGGCGGCGCGCATAGTAGTTGCCGGTGGAGTAGTGGCAGTCACCGGGGTGGCAGCCGCACAGGATCACACCGTCCGCACCCTTTTCAAAGGCCCGCAGGATGAACATGGGGTTGACACGGCAGGAGCAGGGAACACGGATGATCTTTACATCGGCAGGATATGCCAAACGGCTGGAGCCTGCCAGGTCCGCACCGGCATAGCTGCACCAGTTGCAGCAGAATGCCACAATCTTCGGACGGAATTCTTCATTTACCGACATATTGCATCCACCTCCGCAAGAATTTGTCTGTTGGAGAAGCCCTGCAGATCCATAGCACCGGAGGGACAGGTCACGGTACAAGCACCGCAGCCCTGGCACAAAGCGCTGTTAACGGTAGCCAAACGACGGTCTTCGCGCAGACCGTGGTCGTTGACCTGGCGGACTTCATAGGTGATGGCGCCGTAGGGACAGACCTTGGCACAGTTGCCGCAGCCGTTACACAGCAGCTCATCGGGTTTGGCGGTGCAGGGGTTGGTGGTCAGCTGATCCTTGGCCAGCAGACCGATCACTTTCACCGCAGCGGCACCTGCCTGGGCAACGGTCTCGGGAATGTCCTTGGGACCCTGACAGACACCGGACAGGAACACACCGGCGGTGGGAGACTCCACAGGACGCAGCTTGGGGTGTGCCTCTGTCAGGAAATTGTTGGTATCAATAGAAGCGGTGAGCATAGTCGCAATGGAACGCACAGAGGGATCGGGCTCAATGGCAGTTGCCAGAACCACCATGTCCGCCTTCATCTTGATCTGACGGTTATCCAGCAGATCCGCAGCCTGAACCAGCAAGCTGCCGTCGGGCTGGGGTGCGACCTTACCTACCTGACCTTTGATGTAGTTGACACCGTATTCCTCGACGGCACGACGGTAGAACTCGTCAAAGTTCTTACCGGGGGTACGCACATCGATATAAAATACGGTCACATTCACATCCGGGTACTTATCCCGGATCAGCATGGCATGCTTTGCTGTGTACATACAGCAGATCTTGGAGCAGTAGCCCTTGCCTCTTGCATCTGCACAGCGGCTGCCGACACACTGGATGAAGACGATCTCCTTGGGCGCTTTTCCGTCGGACAGACGCTCCAGGTGACCCTTGGTGGGACCTGCGGCATTCATAACACGCTCCAGCTCCAGAGAGGTGATCACATCCTTGCTCTGATTGTAAGCGTACTCGTCGTACTGATCCAGTTTGATGGTATCAAAGCCGGTAGCCACAACGATGGCACCGTACTTTTCGGTGATGATCTCGTCCTGCTGTGCGTAGTCGATGGCACCGGCCTGACAGACCTTTTCGCAGACACCGCACTTGCCGGTCTTGAACTTGATGCAAGCCTCCCGGTCGATGACGGGAACATTGGGGATGGCCTGCGCAAAGGGCGTGTAGATGGCGCTGCGGGTGCCCAGCCCACGGTTGAACTCGCTGGGAGTCTTCTTGGAGGGGCACTTTTCCTGGCAGACACCGCAGCCTGTGCACTTGGTGGCATCCACGGAGCGGGCCTTCTTGCGGATATCAACGGTAAAGTCACCCACGAAGCCGGAGACCTTTTCCACTTCGCTGTATGTATAGATCTTGATCTTCTCATGACCTGCGGCATCCACCATTTTGGGGGTCAGGATACATGCAGAGCAGTCCAGCGTGGGGAAGGTTTTGTCCAGCTGAGACATGCGGCCACCGATGGAGGGGGTCTTTTCTACAATGTCCACCTCATAGCCTGCGTCGGCAATGTCCAGGGCGGTCTGAATACCGGCAATACCGCCGCCGATGACCAGTGCCCGCTTGGTGACCTTGCTCTGACCTGCCTGCAGGGGCGCGTTCAGATTGACCTTGGCAATGGCGGCCCGGGCCAGGATCACGGCCTTTTCCGTTGCTTCCTGCATATCCTTGTGGATCCAGGAGCAGTGCTCACGGAGGTTGGCGATCTCCACCATGTAGGGGTTCAGCCCGTAACGCTCTGCGCACTTGCGGAAGGTAGCCTCGTGCATCCGGGGAGAGCAGGAGCAGACCACGATACCGGTGAGCTTCTTTTCCTCAATGGCAGCACCGATCTTTGCCTGGCCTGCCTCAGAACACATATACTGATAGTCCTCTGCGTGGACCACACCGGGTTCCAGCAGAGCCATTTCCACAACTTTCTTTACATCAACAGTGGCTGCAATATTGCTGCCGCAGTGACATACAAATACACCAATTCTCTGCATCCCGATCACCTCTTATATCTTCTGTAGGCGCTGACAAGAAGCTGCTGGGGCAGCTCTTCGTCCAGCAGTGCGGGGATCTCGTCTGCACTCAGGTAGTTGCCGCCGCGCTGACGGACAACCATCTGACGGGCTGCGTCGATGATCCGGCCGGGCTGCACATCCCGGGGACAGCGCTCCACACAAGCGAAGCAGCTCAGGCACTTCCAAAGGGACTTGGACTGCGCCAGGGCGTCCACATCACCGCGCTGCACATAGGAGACGAACTGATGGGGCTTGATATCCATCTGGTCGTAAGCGGGGCAGGTGGCAGAGCACTTGCCGCACTTCATGCACTTCAGGGGATTGGTGCCGCTGATTTCCTGCACCATCTTTGCCTGGTTCTTTTCGTGACTCATTATTTCAGCGCCTCCTCTTTCACACCCAAAGCCTCGGCCAGAAGCTCTGTGAAGTAGTAAACGGGAAGATCACTCTGGGACTTGTTCAGATTGTAACGGCACAGGGGGCAAGCGGTGATCAGCATCTCGGCGCCAAATCCCTCAGCGCTTTCTGCGATGGTTGCGGACATGGACTTGGCCATCTCCGGCTCTTTCAGGCTTATGTAACCGCCGCAGCACTCGTTACGGTAAGGATATACAACAGGCTCAGCACCCAAAGCGCGGATGAACTCCTCCAAAAGCTGGGGATTCTCCGGATCATCAAAGGCCATGATCTTGCCGGGGCGAAGGAGCAGGCAGCCATAGTAAGCACCGATCTTTTTGCCGGTAAGGGGATTAACGACCTTTTTCTTCAGCTCGTCAAAGCCGATCTGATCCCGGATAACCTCCAGGAAATGCAGGACCTTGGTCTCACCCTGGTAGGGTGTGTCCAGCTTCATGTAGTTGTTGGCTCTGGTGCGGATGTCCTCCACATTTTGCATGTCGTCGTTGACACGCTTAAGAACGTGGTGGCAGGCAGAGCAGAGGGTGACAAGGTCCTGACCCTGATCCCGTGCCTGTGCCAGTGCACGGACAGAGGCCAGCTTGGAAGCGATCTCGTCAGTGCCCAGGGGATACACGCCACCGCAGCACTGCCAGTCGGAAAGCTCTTCCAGCTCGAAGCCCAGCGCCTTGGCAGAAGCCCGGGCATAGGCATCCAGATCCTTGGCCTTGTTGCGCAGAGTGCAACCGGGGTAGTAACTGAATTTCATAGCTACACGATCCTTTCTAAGATATAGACCCGCAAAGCGGGAATCAGTACGATTTGCGACCATAACCGATATGGTCCTATCTATACCAGTTTATCAATATCATTATAAAGATTTTATGGAAAAAAGCAAGGAAAACAGTGTGCTAAAATAAATTTCCGCATATCATACAAATCAGGGGGGTGTGTTCTTGTGGGTTTTGTCGAATATTTTGGTTTACACTTTTCGGCAAGGGACGCTCAGCCGGACACAATGCCTGCATCAGGAGGAGTTGGGTCACTGGGAAGGGCCCGCATCAGCATATAAAGACCGGCAGCGTCAGCAGGGTCGATCTGCTCCCAGGGGCCGTTATCCACAGCCAAATATCGGTGGGCATGCTGCCGGTAAATGCGATTGCTGCCGTCGGAAAAGAAGATCTGGATGCGGTAGGTGTCGTCGCTGGGAAGGCTGGCATGTTCCTGAGAAACAAACCGGGGCTTCAAAAGACGCAAATAAAGTAGAACATGCTCGATTTTTTGGTTGCTTGCATAATATCTTTGGACCTGCACATCCTTATGCTGACCGCTGATTTGAATTTGCGTGACCACCCGCGCCACAGGGCGCTGCAGCTGTTTTTTAGCGGTGCAGCCAGCCAACATAGGCAGGCAGAAGATCACAAGGATCAAAACTTTTTGAAATCGGTTCATGGGTGCTGCCTCCTTTACCTGTTCTGCTGTTAGGATGCGCGCTGCAGATGCAGATATGGGCGGTAAATTGCAGTAACAGAGGAATCGGCAAGCAAATGCGTACTTGCTTAAAAATTGCCAATATGTTATAATTACAGATAATTAGGGGGCTGACAGGAGCATTCCCGTTGGACAAGCGCGTACAGGAACCGTAAAAAATCAAAAAGGAGCCTGCTTATGAATCCCAATGTTAACATTTGCCCCAAGTGCGGCAAAGCGCTGAAAAGCGTCAAGGTAAACGGAGTGGTGGAAAAAAGATGTGTTTCTTGTGGTTACCGCATGAAGCTCAGCAGCCACAGTTCCGGAAGCAAAAAGTACCAGAACAGCTGTGTGGTCCGCTGCCCCAAGTGTACCGTAAAGATCCGGGTGCATGAGCCAAAAGCCGGCGGAGCGGTACAGTGCAGCAGCTGCCATACCTCTTTCCATTTGCCGGAAGCTCCGGACCCGGCACTTTCCGTGTCTGCGGTATGCCCCACCTGCAAGACCAAGAATCCGGTGCCGGCAAACAGAGGCAAACTGGACGTGCGCTGCATCCGGTGCAATCACAGCTTTACATATGAAACCGGCAAGTGGCCCTATGCCCGGGAGATCCGTAAGGAAGAGCGCAGGCTCACCGCTATGCGCAATGAACAGGAAACGGTGCAGCCGGATGCAGTATGCAGCCACCACCATAACCGGGGAGGACAGAGCCGCCCCCGTTCCAGAGAGATCGTGATCGAACGGTTGACCCATGCCTACAAAGAGTGGGATATGGCCGGTTTGCGTAACCGGTTCCAGGATGCTTATCCGGTGCACATTTTCATTGATGATGTGGATTTCGGTCTCATTGGCGGCGGACAAACCGTTAAGTTTGTAGTGGATACCAATGCCCACACCGTCAAATGTGCGGTGTTGGCTTCCGGCTACCATATTCCCGCAGGCACGGAGGACTATGTGGGCTATTACTTCAACGGTTCCCTTCGTTTCGGACCTGCCGTGGATTTCTTCCGGGATAAGCTGACGGCGTTTGTCATCGGTATGTTCCGTGGAAAGGGAATGCGGGACCGGATGCGTGACCCTAACAACCGCAATCATAATGTGGAGCTGCGCATTGAGCATGACTGCATCGTGCTGTCCCGCCAGCTGTATAAGACCCGTGGTCTGAAGCAGTGGGCATTAGGCGGTGATGAGGAAAAGATCTATTTCCGGGATATCGGACTTGTTCCCCTGGACCCGGAAATGCAGCCCGGAAACTATTGGGATTTTATCCAGAAATGGGTGGAAAGCCAGCTGCTGGAGGATGAGCAGGCGGATGTGGAAAGATACATGGGCGGATTTGCTGAGTGCAGACAGCATAAACTCTATTGATGCCAAAAACCGGTGGACCAATGTCCACCGGTTTTTCCGTAAAAGGAAAACCACCGGCACACGCAAAGGCGTGGCCGGTGGTTGTCATTTTTACAATTCGCAGTTGCCAACGGTTCTGGGGAAGGGGAGCACATCACGGATGTTGGTGATGCCGGTCAGGTACATGACGCAGCGCTCAAAGCCCAGGCCGAAGCCTGCATGGCGGGCAGAGCCGTACTTACGCAGATCCATGTAGAAGCCGTAGTCCTCGGGCTTCATGCCCAGCTCTTCAATGCGGTCCTTCAAAAGCTCGTAGTTATCCTCACGCTGGCTGCCGCCGATGATCTCACCGATGCCGGGAACCAGGCAGTCCATAGCCGCGACGGTCTTGCCGTCGGGATTGAGCTTCATGTAGAAAGCCTTGATCTCCTTGGGATAGTCGGTAACGAACACAGGCTTCTTGAAGACCTCCTCGGTCAGATAGCGCTCATGCTCGGTCTGCAGGTCGCTGCCCCAGTGAACAGGATACTGGAACTTGTCGTTGCACTTCTCCAGGATCTCAATGGCCTCAGTGTAGGTCACATGGCCGAATTCGGAGTTCAGAACATGGTTCAGACGGTCCAGCAGACCCTTATCTACAAACTGGTTGAAGAAAGCCATTTCCTCCGGAGCGCGCTCCAAAACATAGCTGATGATGTATTTGATCATGTCCTCGGCAAGACGCATATCGTCAGAAAGGTCTGCAAAAGCGATTTCCGGCTCGATCATCCAGAACTCGGAAGCATGGCGGGTGGTGTTGGAATTCTCTGCACGGAAGGTAGGACCAAAGGTGTAGATGTTCTTAAATGCCATGGCAAAGGTCTCACCGTTGAGCTGACCGGAAACAGTCAGATTGGTGGGCTTGCCGTAGAAGTCCTGGGAAAAGTCCACCTTGCCGTCTTCGGTCTTGGGGACATTGTTCAGATCCAGGGTGGTGACCTGGAACATCTCACCTGCGCCCTCACAGTCAGAGCCGGTGATCAGGGGCGTGTGGACATATACGAAATCCCGCTCCTGGAAGAACTCGTGAATGGCCATTGCAGCCAGAGAGCGTACGCGGAACACAGCCTGGAAGGTGTTGGTTCTGGGACGCAGATGGGTGATGGTACGCAAAAACTCCATGGTGTGGCGCTTGGGCTGCAGGGGATAATCACCGGTGGAGGCACCCTCTACCGTGATCTGGCTGGCCTGGATTTCGAAGGGCTGCTTGCCATCGGGGGTTTCCACCAAAGTGCCCTTGACGATCAGTGCAGCACCGATATTGATCTTGGAGATCTCCTGGAAATTTTCGATCGTGTCATTATAAACCACCTGCACGGGGGTGAAATACGTGCCGTCATTGAGGACGATGAAGCCAAACTGCTTGGAGGGGCGGCGGTTGCGCACCCAGCCACCGACCGTGATTTCCTTGCCCGCGTAGGCAGCGGTGTCTTTAAAAAGTGAACGAACAGATGTCAATTCCATAATAACTACCTCTCTTGCATTGTGTATTTTATAAGTATATGTCAAAATGCAATATTTTACAAGAGTTTTTTTCTATGATAGGAAAAAACCGCAAATTGCCTGTGTTTTGCAGGCAATTTGCGGTTTTGTGATCTGCAGCTTAACGGCTGCCCTTGTCGTAGGGAATGCCCTCTGCCTTGGGCGCACGGGACTTTTTGGAGGTGAATGCCAAAACCACCAGGGTGACGATATACGGCAGCATTCTGTACAGGTGAGAGCTGATGCCCAGCTCTGCCAGCAGGAAAACACCGTCACCGTTGATATCGATGGTGGAGTATGCAGCGGCAACACACTTGAAAAGACCGAACAGCAAAGATGCCAGCGCAATGTTCAGAGGCTTCCAGTTGCCGAAGATCATAACGGCCAATGCCAGGAAGCCGAAGCCTGCCACATCACCGTTGGCGGTGCAGTTGGCGGTGGTCAGGGAGTACACGAAGCCGCCCATGCCTGCCAGCGCACCGGAAATGGTAGTACCGGCATAGCGCATTTTATAGACATTGATGCCCAAACTGTCCGCTGCCTGGGGATTTTCACCGCAGGCCCGCAGCCGCAGACCGAACCGGGTCTTATACAGCAGTACGGAAAGGACGATGAAGATCAAAATGCAGATATAGGTAGCCAGGTAGACCTTGTTCAGAAAGGTCTCTCCGAAGAAGCCCAAATCGGTGGATTTTTCGATCCCGAAGGTGGACTTTTTGATCATGAACCAGGAAGCAGCGCCACCGGTCTGCATCTGCAGAGTGTTCTGATTGGCAAGAATGCGGATCAAAAACAGGACCAGTGCAGGCGCCATCAGATTCAGCGCAGTACCGCCAATGGTCTGATCGGCCTTCAGATTAATGGAGGCAAAGCTCAGCAGCAGGGAGAAAACAGCGCCCAAAATGGCAGCAACCAGCATCGCCAGAAGCTCCAGGCCCTGCAGGGTCATCCACTGACCTGCCTTGACAGCAGCGGCAAAAACATCAAAGTTTTGCATCAGGCGGACAAACAGAACACCGATAAACGCACCGAAGATCATAATGCCTTCCAGTGCCAGGTTGATAATGCCGCTTCGCTCAGCGAACACACCGGCCAGTGCCACGATCATCAGCGGCACAGCATACAGCAGCGTTTGTTGAATGATAAATGTCATTGTGTGTCGCCTCCTTCCGCAGAGCTGTCCGGGAGCGGTGCTGAATTGCCGGCAGGCTGTGCCGGGGGCGCAGCGTCAGCTGCTTTTTTCTTCTTCTCAGTAAGCCACATCCGGATCACCAGGGAGAAGGCGCTGAGGTAAACGATCACAGCGATGATCACATCGGTGATGTACTCGTTGTAGGCAGTGAAGCCGGTAAGGGTCTGACCAACGATGTTCAGCATAGCCATGAAAATGCCGGTAAACACAACACCGATGGGGTTATTGACAGCCAGCAGGGCAACGGGGATGCCGTTGAAGCCGGCAGCAGGCAGCGCCTGATAGGTGGACCAGAAGAACTCGGTGTTGCCGGAGAGCCAGTACAGACTTGCACCGGCAGCGGCCAAGGAGCCGGAAATGGCCATGGAAAGCACGATGTTGCGCTTGTCGTTGATGCCTGCATAGCGGGCAGCGTGGCGGTTGGCACCGCAGGCCTTCAACTCATAGCCCAGGGTGGTTTTGTTCAAAAGAATATACACCAGCACCGCCATAATGATGGCAATCAGGATGCCACCGTTCACCTGAGAGCCGGGGAACAGCAGGTCCAGGCCCATTTTGGGAGTGGCAACACCGTTGCCTTCCACATAGGTCCAGGCACCGTCCACCATGGTCAAGCCGTAGGTGGTCTTATAGATGTAGCCGGTTTTTGTACCTTCCACCACATTTTTCAGATTGCTTTCGTCAAAGATCCAGGTGACGATGTTGGCAGAAAGCCAGTTGGTCATAATGCAGGCCAGGACCTCGTTGATGTTCAGAAAAGCCTTCAAAAGACCGGGGATCGCACCCCAGATTGCACCGGCAGCCATGCCGCCCAGGAATGCCAGAAGCCAGATCATCCAACCGGGCATAGAGCCGTAGGGGATGCTGAGGCTGATGTAAAGGGTAGCCATGGTGCCCATCAGGTACTGACCGGGCGCGCCAATGTTAAACAGGCCGGTTTTGAAGGACAGTGCCACGGAAAGACCGGTCATGATCAGCGGGGTGGCACGGAAGAGCATATTGCCCAGCGCCTGGGGGTTATAACCGAAGGTCAGCTGTCCGGCAGCGTCGCGTCCGGTGCACAGAATGCCGGTGAAGATTAGCCGGACACCGTCCCACATGCCTTTGACACCGATGGTGTCCTTGGACAGACCCACAAGCATAATGACCAGTGAGCCGAAAACAAGGCCGATCACAATGGAAAGCAGTGAGGCAAGCAGCTTCTTTGTGCCTTCTTTTTCATAAAGTCGTCTCATGCCTGTGCACCTCCTTGCTCCATGCGTTTTGCGCCGGCCATGTAAAGACCCAGCTCCTGCACCGTGGTGGTCTTGGGATCCAGCTCACCAACGATCTCACCTTCGTACATCACGAGGATCCGGTCGGAAAGGTTCATAACCTCATCCAGCTCCAGAGAGACCAAAAGAACGGCCTTGCCGGCATCCCGCTGGGCGACCAGCTGGCGGTGGACATTTTCAATTGCACCCACATCCAAACCGCGGGTAGGCTGCACCGCGATCAGCAGCGGATTCTCCCGGTCCAGCTCACGGCCGATAATGGCCTTCTGCTGGTTACCGCCGGACATACTGCGGGCGGTGGTGACAGCGCCCTGACCGCTGCGCACATCGTACTGGGAAATGAGCTTTTCGGCATACTCCCGGATGGCGGAATGCTTAATAAAGCCCAGCTTCTGAAAGCGCTTTTGCCGGAAGGTCTGCAGCACCATATTGTTTTCCAGGGAATCGTCCAGCACAAGACCGTGCTTGTGGCGGTCTTCGGGAATGTGGCTCAAGCCGGCCTCGTTACGGCCCCGGATCCCCAATCTGGAAATATCCTTTTGGTTCAGAATGATCTGTCCGTGGGTGGCCTTTTCCAGGCCGGTAATACCGTAAACCAGCTCTGTCTGACCGTTGCCGTCGATACCGGCAATGCACAGGATCTCACCGGAGCGCACATCAAAGCTGACATTCTTAACGGCATCCTTTTTGCTGGTGCGGGAAGGCACGGTAAGCCCCCGGACGCTCAGCACCGGATCGGCAGGCACAGCGTCATCTTTTTGAACCTGCAGCTGCACAGGACGGCCCACCATCATGTTGGAAAGCTCCTGCTTGTTGGTGTCGCAGATGTTGACAGTGCCGATGTACTTGCCCTTGCGCAGAACGGTGCAGCGGTCAGCCACAGCCATGATCTCGTTGAGCTTGTGGGTGATGAAGAGGATGGACTTGCCTTCTTTTGCAAAGCCGCGCATGGTCTCCATCAGCTCGTCGATCTCCTGGGGGGTCAGCACCGCTGTGGGCTCGTCAAAAATCAGGATCTCGTTGTCCCGGTACAGCATCTTCAGAATCTCGGTGCGCTGCTGCATACCCACGCTGATGTCTTCGATCTTGGCATCCAGATCCACATAAAGCTTGTATTTTTCAGACAAGGCCTTGACCTTTTCCCGGGCAGCCTGATACTGCAGGAAGCCCAGCTTCACATCCTCTGCACCGAGGATGATGTTGTCCAGCACAGAGAATACATCCACCAGCTTAAAGTGCTGATGCACCATGCCGATATTCAGGGCGGTGGCATCGTTGGGGTTGTTGATCTTTACCACCTGTCCGTTTTTCTTGATCACACCGGCTTCCGGCTGATAAAGGCCGAATAGCACACTCATGAGGGTGGATTTACCGGCACCGTTTTCTCCCAACAGCGCATGGATCTCACCCTTGCGCAGCTGGAGGGTGATGTTGTCATTGGCCACAATGCCAGGAAATTCTTTTCTGATATTGAGCATCTCAATTACATATTCCGGTTGCATATCGATCTGCTCCCCCTTTCGTAAAATAAAGGATCACTTGCGAACATTATACCTTACAGTTTTGGGAAAAGCAAGAAAAAGCGGCATCTTCCTTCCATTTTTCCCAAGCAGAAGCCGAAGAAGGAGGAATCCCTGCGAATCTGTGAAAAACATGGCGTTTTTGTTGGATATTTTCCTGTGTTTCTTGCGCCCTGTATCTGCGTGTGCCACGGGATCAGTCATATCGGATGTATTTTCCTGGGATGCTCCTCCTTGGCTTTTCATACGCTGTTTATGTTTGCCGTGGGCATCGTCGTGATTTTGCATCTTCGCAAAAAGCAAAAAGAACAGGCGCTTCGCATCAACACCGCTCGTTCGAAAAAGAGCAGGAGGAGAGTAGGATGAAAAGAGGAATTTCTTTGATTTTGGCAGCTGCGGTGCTTTTCTTGTTGCTGCCTGCTGCGGCTTTTGCAGAGGAGGCGCAGACCACCTCTGCCCGGGCAACACCCATAGGTACATGGAGCTGGTACTCGGCAACGGAGTTTGCAGGCGGCGTCGGATCGTCTGAGGATCCTTTCCTGATCTCCACACCGGAGCAGCTGGCCCATATCAATGTGGCAAGTGTCACCGATAAAACATATTTTTCTCTGACCAATGATATCGACCTCAGTGCGCACTATTGGAAATCGGGCATGAGATTCCAGGGCCATTTCCGGGGAAACGGCTATACCATCACAGGTCTGAATATCCAGGAGTATCACCTGTATTCAGAGGCGTCCGGTTCCTATTTCAGCGGCAATGCAGGCCTGTTTTCTTATATTTCCGCCGGTGCGACGATCTGTGACCTGAACATTCAGAATCCGGTGGTGGCGGTCAACGGTGACAGTGCCTACTCCGGAGGGAACCAGTATGCCGGTGTGGTTGCCGGCTATTGTGACGGAACGATCACCAATGTCAATGTGACAGGGGCCAGCGTGACCCGGTCCGGCACCGGCAGCGGATCGAATTATGTTGGTGGCATTGTTGGTCGTGGCGGCAATTTGACGGGCTGCAGATTCTCAGGAACGGTCCGCAATACCGATGCCGCTGCCTATGCCGTGGGCGGCATAGCGGGTCTGTGTGCCAAGGGGATCAGCAGCTGCACCTCCTCCGGCAGTATTGAGGCTTCCAATGCGGCAGCGGCAGGCGGCATTGCCGGTGAGCTGCAGGGCTGCAGCACCTGCCATGACAGCTATCAGGATACCTTCGTGGACAAGCTACAAGGAATTCGCGGAGATATGAATGGGGATATACTGGTGGACGGCCGCGACGCGGTATATCTGCTGCGGCACGTTCTGTCCCCGGGGAAATATCCTTTAAATCAAAGCGGAGATATGAATGGGGATGCGGTAGTGAACGAAACGGATGCCATCCGGCTGCTGCGCTACGCGCTGGTACCTTCCCGGTATCCGCTGCATACAGACTGAAAAATGCGGCACCTTCCTTTTGGAAGGTGCCGCAAAATATTTGTGAGAGATTCAGGAATTACTCAACGTAGTTCACAGTGACATTCTCGGTGCTCTCGGGAGCGGTAACCAGCTCGTCGGAGATCTCAACTTCACCGGCAACGATCTTTGCGAACAGAGCATTGTAATCCTCAACGCTCCAGTTCTCCATGGACCAGGTCTCGGTGGGCAGGCCAACAGCGTTGTCAGCAGCGCCCAGGGAGGTGGAAGTGCCACCGATCTCGGAGAACTCACCTGCGTAATGCTTCTCGATAGCCCAAACGGTAGCGTCTGCCAGACCCTTCATAGCGGAAGTGATGACAGTGCCCTCGCCGTCGAAGGACTGGTCGACGTCAACACCGACGACCTTGCCATCTTCAGCACCGGCAGCAGCGACGACGGAAGCGAACATAGAGCCACCGCAAGCAAAGATGACCTCAGTACCGTTCTGATACCAGCCGGTAGCCATGGTCTGCAGCTCGGTGGATGCGGAGAAGGTAGAGCCGTAAGCCCAGGAGTAGTTCAGGTCGACCTTAACGCCCTTTTCAGCAGCGGCAGCCTCTGCACCCTGTGCGAAGCCGTAGCCGAAACGCTGACAAGCGGGGTTGGTGCCGCCACCACCGCCGGTGAAGCCCAGCTTGGTGTAGCCTTCCATGACAGCTGCGTAGCCAGCCAGATAGCCAGCCTGCTGCTCCATGAATGCGATACCTGCAACGTTGTCAAAGCCGATGGGGTAGCCATCGATGAAGACAAAGTTAACATCGGGGTAAGCCTCAGCAGCAGCCTTCAGAGCAGTCTCCTGCATGAAGCCTGCAGCCACAACCACCTCGGCGCCGTTGTCGCAAGCCAGCTTCATGGCATTGATACGGTCGTCGTCGGTAGCCTGATCGCCGTTGGCGGGCTGATAGTACTTGTAGGACTTGTCGTTGTTGGCAGCGTACAGCTTAACACCGTCGTAAGTGCCCTGGTTGAAGGACTTGTCCTTCAGCTGGCCAACGTCAGTGATGAAAGCGACTTCGTACTTGCCATCCTCGGAAGTCATCTCGTCGGGGATGTCTTCGGGGTTGGTGATGGGACCGGACTCATCGGGGGTTTCCTCAGTTCCCTGGGTCTCACCTGCGGGAGCCTTGGTGTCTTCTGCGCCGGAAGGAGTGGATTCGCCACAGCCTGCGAACAGGGAGACGACCATCATAGCGGCCAGAAGCAGTGCAAGAAGCTTCTTCATGTTGCATTCCTCCAAATTGTTTTTTTGTTGGATCGGTATGTATATACCATTACTACTATCGCACAAATTGGGAAAAAAATCAACTGTTTTTGGGATTTTTATCTCCGGACGGGAAAATCGCTGTTACTTCTTGTAGCTTTTATAAAGAAAAGAGCGGAAAAGAATGCAAATGCCGTATAATGTATTGACAAAGCAAGCACTTGTTTATATAATAAACTTGTGATTACGAATTACGGGAGGTGGGATCTTGACACAACGGGAAAGACAGATCCTGCAGCTGATCGAAAAGGACCCTATGATCTCCCAGCAGGAGCTGGCAGAGCGCTTGGGGATCACCCGATCTTCGGTTGCGGTGCATATTTCCAATCTCATCAAGAAGGGCTGCATTGCCGGAAAGGGCTATGTGCTGCGCACCGGCAGCTATGCGGCGGTGGTGGGCGGTGTCAATGTAGACATTGGCGGCAAGTCCTTCGGACCGCTGGTGGCAGCGGACTCCAATCCGGGCACGGTCCATATGAGCCTGGGCGGTGTGGGGCGCAACATTGCCCATAATATGAGCCTGATGGGTTTGGATGTGCGGATGCTTACTGCCTATGGTGATGATGCCCATGGCCAGCGTGTGGCGGCCTCCTGTGCCCAACTGGGGATCGATCTGGGACATGCCCTGCGGCTCCAGGATGCATCCACCTCTACTTACCTGTACCTGACAGACGAAAAAGGGGAGATGGCCCTGGCTGTTTCCGATATGGAGGTGTGCAAACGAATCACCCCGGACTACCTGGCGGAGAATCTGCAGATTTTGCAAAATGCCCAGGTAGTGGTAGTGGATACCAACATTCCGGCAGAATCGCTGCTTTACCTGGCGGAAAACTGCACGGCACCCTTGTTCTGCGACCCTGTCTCCACAAAGAAGGCAGAAAAGCTGCGCCCAATCCTGCATAAGGTCCACACCCTGAAGCCCAACCGCCTGGAAGCGGAGCTGCTGAGCGGTGTGCCGATCCGCGGTGACGGGGATGTGGAAAAGGCAGCGGATGCGCTTCTGAAAAAGGGTGTGCACCGTCTGTTTATCTCCCTGGGGGAGAAGGGTGTGTATGCTGCCATGGGCAGCACACGGATCCACCTGCCTAATCTGCCCGGCCAGCGGGTCAATACCACAGGCTGCGGGGATGCGTTTATGGCAGCACTGACCTGGGCATACCTGCAGGGCATGGACATGGAGCAAACGGCACTGGCGGGTCTGGCGGCCGGTTCCATTGCCATGGAAAGCGCGCAGACCATCAATCCGGTTATGAGTGCCGCTGCCATCCGGGAGCGGATGAAAAGGAAAAATACATTCTGATAAGGAGTTTTTATTATGAACATGAATCGCTTTTTGGACATCAAGCCCGAGGTGGCAGAGGCCATTGCAGCCGGCAAGCCTGTTGTTGCCCTGGAATCCACCATTATTTCCCACGGTATGCCCTATCCCCAGAATGTGCAGACCGCCCTGGAAGTAGAGAAGATCATCCGTGAAAACGGTGCTGTTCCTGCTACCATTGCCATTATCGGCGGACGGCTCAAGGCAGGCCTGACCGAGGAAGAGATCGAGTATTTCGGCAAGAAGGGCCAGGCGATCCATAAGGCATCCCGTCGTGACCTGGCAGTTCTGTGCGCCCGGGGGGAGGACGGTGCCACCACCGTTACCACCACAATGATCATTGCCCATATGGCAGGCATCCGGATCTTTGCAACCGGCGGCATTGGCGGTGTGCACCGGGGCGCTGAGACCACCATGGATATTTCTGCGGACCTGGAAGAGCTGGGTCAGACACCTGTGATGGTGGTCTGTGCCGGTGCAAAATCCATTTTGGACCTGGGTTTGACACTGGAGTACCTGGAGACAAAGGGTGTTCCTGTCATCGGCTACGGCACAGAGGAGTTGCCTGCATTCTATACCCGCAAGTCCGGCTTTGGTGTGGATTACCGGATCGACACACCTGCGGAGCTGGCAGCTGCCTTCAAGGCAGGCAATGATATGGGCTTGAAGAGCGGCATGCTGGTAACCAATCCCATTCCCGAGGAATACGCTATGGATCCCGAGGTGATCAATGCCGCCATTGACCAGGCTATTGGGGAATGTGAGGCCAATGGCATCCACGGCAAGAAGACGACCCCCTTCCTGCTGGCACGGGTAGCGGAGCTGACCGGCGGTGACAGCCTGGCATCCAATATCCGCCTGGTGTTTAACAATGCCAAGGTGGCGGCGCTGACGGCTGTGGAGTACAGCAAGCTGTAAAGAAACGCGATTTTGGTGTGGGATCCTCTTTGGGGATCCCACATCTAAAAAGCAGCGAAAGGCCGGAAATCCCGAACAATAAGAATCATTTTGCATAAATGGCAAAAAGTTGTTGCAAAATAAAAAAGAACATGCTATAATACCCCGTGTGTCCGCCGCTGGGCACGCTGCATTGGGATGTCGCCAAGCGGTAAGGCACCAGACTTTGACTCTGGCATTCGTAGGTTCAAATCCTGCCATCCCAGCCAATCGCTGAGGGGCTGCGGCCTGCGAATCCCCTCAGTATTTGACCCGCTAGCTCAGTTGGCAGAGCAATTGCCTTTTAAGCAATGGGTCTGGAGTTCGAATCTCCAGCGGGTCACCAAAAAACAGACACCCTTTTGGGTGTCTGTTTTTTGCCGCTGGAGATTCGAAAGTAAAAATGCAACGCGGACGAGCGTTGCCGTTTAAATGTAAAAAAGCCGGGAAATTGCAGCCACGCTAGTTCCCGGCTGTATTGCATTTTGTGGTTTTTGACAAAAAATTCGCCCATACACCTCCAATGCTGAATTATTTCTGAAAAAGCGAAAAATTCCGTTGGAAACACTGGACTTTTCTGACAGAAGGAGCTACAATATATTGTTATAATAGTATAATGGCTGATTGCTGACACAGAGGCTGTTTCTAAGAGGGAAAGATTTTCCTTTTTGCGCAACAAAGGAGGTGCTTCTTTTGACGGAAAAAGATATGCGAAAGCTGAACCGTTATCAGCTGCTGGAAATGCTGGTGGTTCAGGCGGAACGGGCGGATAAACTGCAGGCCCGCCTTGAGGATGCAGAAAAGCAACTGAGTGACCGAAATATTCAGATCGCCTCGCTAGGGTCTATCGCGGAAGCGTCGCTGCAGCTGCGGGGTGTATTCCAGGCGGCCCAGGAGGCTGCGGATATGTACCTGGAGGAAGCCAGGAAGCGTGCCGAGGAGATCCAGCGTCAGGCGCAGGAGAAGGCGGATGCCCTGATCGCCCAGGCCCAGGCGCAGCTTTCTGAGTGTGAATAAGGATCGGATGCGTTAATTTATGGAAAAATATATTGCAAAACACAGAAACCGGGATATTCCCCCTGTGGAGGTTCTGCAAAAGGAGCTGAAACGGGAACGCTACAAGCACCGGTTCCGCAGATTGCTGCGCAGCACAGTGAATGCGCTGATCGTGGTGGCTGCAGTAGCCGCGTTGATCGCCACGCTGATCCTGCCGGTGCTGCAAATTGCCGGCACCAGTATGGAGCCCAGCTTGAATGACGGTGACATCGTTTTGCTGGTGAAATCCAAGAATATGGAAACCGGAGATCTGTGCGCCTTTTACTACTCCAATAAAATACTGATCAAACGCGTGATCGCGGTCCCCGGGGACTACATATGGATCGAATCAGACGGAACGGTGGTTCTCAATGGTGAAGTGTTGGAAGAGCCCTATATCACAGCAAAGGCCTTGGGCGAGTGTGATGTGGAATTTCCCTACCAAGTCCCGGAGAATCAATACTTTGTGATGGGTGACCACCGGGAAACATCCATCGATAGCCGCAGCAGTGTGATCGGCTGCATCGCGGAAGATCAGATGATCGGCAAGATAATCTGCAGAGTCTGGCCTTTGCCGGATTTCGGAATTATAAATTAAAACCTGCCACTGGGAGAAAGGGGGGAGGATCTTGCCGGAGACAACAGAAGCGTATTTGGAAAAAGTTAATATTGGCGGTGCATACCGGAACCATCTCCGACAGATCATTGCCTTCCTCTCTGTTTTGGTGGTGCTGGTGGTGTTCTGGAGCTTGAAGCTTACCGGTATCGGCATTGCAGGTGAAGCCTTCTGCGGAAAGGCAGAACACACCCACACCGAGCTGTGCGTGGATCCGGAAGCACCCTGTGCTTTGGAAGAGCACACCCATGTGGAAAGCTGTTACAGCAACATACACGCAGACCTGGAAACAGCAGATGATTGGGAGCAGACCCTTGCGGAGCTGGCCCGAGGGCCAACCACAGGAGCCAACGTGGTGCTGGTGGCACAATCGCAGCTGGGCTACATGGAAAGCACTCTGAACTTCCAGGTGGATGCCCAGGGCGTCCGCCGGGGCATCACCCGCTACGGACAGTGGTACGGCAATCCCTACGGAGATTGGTCGGCAATGTTTGCTTCCTTCTGCCTGCACTATGCAGGGGCGGAGGACCTGCCTGCCAATGCCGGACCGGAAGCCATGCGGCTGGAATGGGAGGCGGCAGGGCTTTATCAAGCAGGATCCGCCGACCCGCCGCGACCGGGCGACCTGATCTTCCTTGCCAAGGGGGACGGTGCTTCTCAAAGTGCCAATGCAGTGGCGGTGGTCATCGAAGTGGACGAGACCGGAATAACCGCCATTGAAGGTGATTTGAACGATGCGGTTGCGGAAATCCGCTACGAAGCAAACGACCCGGCGATCCTGGGCTACGGCCTTGTGCCCTCTGCAGATGGGCAGATGGCTGCGCTTGCTGCCGGGGAACCCATTGCCCAAAGCGTAGCGTATAACCAGCAGCTGTTCACCAGCCAAAACCTCTTCGTTTTGTATACCGCCAGCGGCAGCAATTACTATGCCTTTGACGGAAACGGAGACGCAGTGCCCATCACGGTGGACGCAAGCGGCAATATCTACACGGACCTCTCGGATACGGACATGCTTCTTTGGTCGCTGACCGCATCCGGAACCAATACCTATCTGATCCAGAATGTGCAAACCGGCCGTTATATGCATGCCTATCCCAATAACGGAACAGGCGTCACCACCACCGGCGCGTATACAAGCACACTGGTACAATCCGGATCGGGTGTCAAGATCCGCAGCAATACGGAGTACGCAAAGCTCAATGCAGCAGCCGGGGTCTTCCAAATGACCCAAAGCCAATCGGAGGCAGCGGTTTATGCCTTTGGCATGACAAGCAGATGCACCGTTTGGCTGGACGGAACAGATGGCGGCCTGGGGCATTTGACGGGATCACCGGACACAGCCTATTCCGTGCCGGTGGGCAGCACCATGAAGCTGCCGGAACAGTGGACCTCCCCCAGCAAGTACAGCTACAAGCTCCGGGGCTGGTACGATGTGACCAATGCCAGGTACTATTTACCCGGTGCGGACATGACGGTTACGGGAAATGCGGTGCTGTATGCCGATTGGGTGGCAAGCACCTACGATATCGGCCAGTTTAACGCACTGGTGGCCGATACCGTTACCACCGATTCCTTTATCACCACCCACATGTTTGACTATAACTATCTGTTCAATGTCCACTCCGCGAAGGCATCGACCAATGTAACGGCCTCCGGCCACACGGAAACCTGGTCGATGGTCACTTCCGGCAATGTGGCCCACGGAGACCGGGAGACCCTGGACTTTGTCTTTATTGACAATGATTCCGGCGGTGTGTTGTGTATGCCCAACAACCGAAGCTCCCACAACGTGTATCCCGGATCCGGAATCGTTACACCGGACATTTATTCTCCGGCCTTGGGGCAGGTGCTGTTTGCAACGGATAACTGCTATGATCCGGCCACCGGCACCGGTATCGTCGGCAAGACGTACTTGGGAACCGGAGACCACCTGTTCCAGATCATGGATGACCCTGCGGATGCGCATTACGGTTACTACTACTATGACTCCCGGCACAATGCAGCATCCTACAACCAAAGCAGAGGCCGCTTCTATGTTTACGAATACCTGTCGGCCACCTCGGATGCCATCGGGTCGACCTATTCGGACTTCCTGCCGCTGAACTCCCCCTATGCAAACACAAACGGCAAAACGGTGGGCACTTACAGCTATGCAGGTGTGGACGGAGAATATCAAAACACCATCCACTACCGGTATGACTCCAAGTACAATTCCGGCAACTACAATTCCGTAAACAATGTGCAAACCGACTATGCCTACGGAATGCGGACGGATATCAAGTTCTACCTGCCCAATGAACCGGGCACGGGAGGCAACAAGGACCTGTACGGCAATGACCTTGAGTTCCGCTTCAGTGGTGACGATGACCTGTGGGTTCTGATCGATGGCACATTGGTTTTGGATATTGGCGGTATCCACGGTGCTGAGGAAGGCGTCATCGACTTCTCCAACGGTCAGGTGACGGTGCAGGGAAAAGAGACCGCAAGCCTCATGGACCTGGGGATCGGCGCCGGCGACCATACCCTGTCCATCCTCTACCTGGAGCGTGGATCGTCTATGTCCAACTGCTCCATCTACTTTAACCTGGCACCCCGGTTTGGCCTGGAGCTGCAAAAAGAAGATGTTCTGACCCAGGAATTGCTGGACGGCACCCGATTCACTGTCTATGAGGATCTGCAGTGCACCCAGCCGGCAACCCTTTGGGAGAGCGAAGCGCACTACAATGCGGATATCCTGGATGGTGTGCTTGACCAGTTTAAGAGCACCTTTACTGTCACAGACGGGGTTGCTAAAATGTGGGGCCTTGGCTCCGGTAATACTTACTACATCAAGGAGACCGGGCCACCGGACGCGGAGGGCTATGGCGTTACATACGGCTTGATCCGTCTGACCATCGAAAAGGATGGCATGACTACATATCATGTGGATGTCATTGCCGATGCAGACGGAAACGAACCTTCCACCGGCTTTACGGTGCACGGTGTCCGGATCGATGAAGAAACGAAAACCGTTTACATCGTGGCAACCAATGCCCCGGAATCGGTGATCGAAACCACAACGGTGCAGGTCATCAAAAAGTGGGAGGACACCAAATCCCACAGTGAGGACTATGTGCAGGCATATCTGACGGTGACCGATCCGGACGGAACGGTCAGACGGATCCGCGAGATCACCCTCAGTGACGAAAATGCGTGGATGTACACCTGGACAAACCTGCCGAAGTATGACTACGATGCCTTGACGCAGGTGCAGTACGGTGTGGAAGAATCTTACGAATCCGGCTATTATTCCACCGTCCGAAAGATCACCCAGATCGAGATCATAAACACCCAGTGGGCAGAAGCCGGCAGCTTCCTGAACGGGGAAAGCTACATTTTGAAGCATACCAACGGCTGCCTCAGTACTACTTCTGCTTCGGATGCCAAGCTGAAATGGGTGGATGAGGAAACGGCCCAGAGCTCTGAGCTGGCACTTTGGACCGCTACGGTGAGCAGCGGAAAGGTGAAATTCACCAACGGCACCGGGCAGACCCTGACCCTTAACTACAGCAGTGGTTCCAGCAACCGCTACTTCTATGCAACCACCGGAAGCTCTTCCTATCAGAGCTTCACACCGGTGGATGCCGGTACCGGCTTCCACCTCTATGTGACCCGCAGCAACCGGGCTTACTACATGAGCTCCAGCGGAATCAACAGCAGCGGCAGGATCCCGACTACCACCAGCAGCTATAGCGCCCTGATCCTGATCCCCATGGAGAGAATCACCCAAACGGATATCCGGCCTGTGGAGGATTGGGCTTATCAGATCACCAATACACCGCTGGAGGACGGCAACGAAACCTCTATGGCGGTGAAAAAGATATGGGATATCCCCACGGGCTATGACGCAACGCTGTATGAGGAGTACGCGGTCACAGTGCGGCTGCTTGCCAACGGTGTGAACACCGGACGAAGCATTACGCTGAATCTGAAGAACAATTGGCAAGGCAGCTTCCTGGGACTTCCCTATAAAGATGAAAGCGGAAATGTGATCCAATACACGGTAAACGAAAACTGGGAAAAGGAGCGCTGGCTCACTACCTATGGAGAAGTTACCACCACAGGCAGTTCGCCGCCTGTGTATTCCGTTGAGATCACGAACACTTACCAACCGGGAGGCCCGATGCTTCCCTCCACGGGCTCAGCAGCCCGATTGATGTATGTACTTTGCGGTGCCGGCATAATGCTCGGCTCGCTGGTATACGGAATCGGATCAAGGCGCAAGCGGGAAAGGAGGATGAAATAAGCCTTCTGATCGCGGTAAACATTGCGCCGCGAATCGGATTCCACCCAAACTGATAAATTATTATATGAAAGGAATAAATACTATGAAAAAGCTTATCTCTCTGACCCTGGCAATTATGATGCTTCTGTCTTTGGCAGTTGTTGCCTTTGCAGATGACGAAACCAGACCCAGCAGCGGTACCATCGATACCGTGCGCGGCACCATCACCATAAACGGTGTTGTCCTGGAAGAGAACGAGCCCGTTGCCAGCTACGCTGTCTACCAGATCCTGAAGGTGAACAGCTATGACTTCAACACCGGTTCTTACTTCTACGATTACGTCGATGGCGCATGGAAGACCTTCTTCACCAGCGGCGCAGGCAAGGACTACATCACCGTCAATGATAAGGGCCTCATCGAATGGAAGGGCTCTGCTGATGCAGAAAGAGTTGCCGGTTTTGCAAAGCTGGCACTGCAGTACGCAGTAGATAACGACATCGAACCCACCAAGAGCACAGAGAACACACCTGCCCAGTATGCAGTAGCCGGTGAAAGCAGCATCGTTTTTGAAGACCTGGAGCTGGGCTACTACCTGGTGGACTCCACCGTTGGTGCCCTGTGCGGTCTGAGCACCACCAATCCCGACGGCATTATCAATGCCAAGAACAGCATGCCCACCATTGACAAGCAGGTCCAGGAGGATCTGAGCGGCCAGTATGGTGACAGCAACAGCGCAGATATCGGCCAGGATGTGAACTTCCGCGTTACTATCCATGTCCACGATGGCGCACAGAACTATGTTCTGCACGATACCATGGACAACGGCTTTACCTTTAAGCCCGAAACCGTTGCAGTGAAGCGGCTGGACGGCGCTGCCGGCCAGGAGAGCGAGGTTGCCGCTGCAGGCAATTACGAAGTAGAGGCCAACGGCCAGTCCTTCCAGGTCAAGTTCTCCGAGACCTTCTGCAACAGCCTGAATACCAACGACCGTCTGATCATTACTTACTCCGCAATGCTCAACAGAAAGGCTGAGATCGGCAATGGCACTGCTGAGAATCCCGCAAACCTGAACACCGCTTACCTGGCATTCGGTGAAGGCCATCAGACCAACCCCGACACCACTACGACCATGACCTACGGCCTGGACCTGGTAAAGACCGACGGCCAGAACAAGCTGCTGGACGGCTCTGAGTTCAGAATCTACGCAACCGAGACCGGCAATGAGAGCGAAGTCACTGTTGTGCCTCTGCTGGACGCAGACGATCAGCCTGTTGTGACCGATGACGGATACAATATGTACCGTAAGGCAAGAGCTGACGAAACCGGCAGCACTGTGATCGTTGTCAACGGTAAGGTCCGCATTGTTGGCCTGGACAACGGTGTGTACTGGCTGGAGGAGACCAAGGCTCCCGATGGCTACAATGCCATCACAAGCCGTCAGAAGTTCACCATTGCTGACAACAACCTGGACTCTATCATCACCAATGGCATCGTGTCCACCAACTCCGGTGTGCAGGTGGTCAACCACACCGGTTCCATGCTGCCTGAGACCGGCGGCCTGGGCACTCTGCTGTTCACCGTTCTGGGCGGCGGTACTGCACTGGGCACCGGTGTTGTGCTGGTAACCAAGAAGAGAATGTCCAAGATCGAGGACGAGGACTAATTCTCCTTTCACGAACCCTCTCCCCGGCAGAAGCGTTTGCTTCTGCCGGGGGAGACCCCGAGATAACATTAGGGAGAGACCTATGAAGAACCGAAAAACCACCATTATTCTTTTAATATCGTTTTTTATAGGCCTGTCCGTGCTGTTATACCCGTCTGTCAGCAGCTACTGGAACTCCAAGACCCAGAGTAAGGCCATTGTGGACTATGAATCTATGCTGGCACAGTATAAGCCGGAGGACTACACAGAGATTTTTGCGGAAGCGGATGCCTATAACCAACAGCTTGCCCAGCTGAAGGATCCTTGGCTGGAGCATGCGCAGCTTACCCAGTACGGCCGGGCGCTGGATATCAGCGGCAACGGCATGATGGGGTATATCACAGTTCCCAAAATCAGCCAGGAGCTGCCGGTCTACCACGGAACATCCGATTCTGTGCTCAGTGTGGCGGTGGGTCACCTGGAAGGCACAAGTTTGCCGGTGGGCGGGAAGAGCACCCACAGTGTGGTATCTGCCCACCGCGGCTTGCCTACGGCGGTGCTGTTTACCCATCTGGACCGTATGGAGCTGGGAGATACCTTTTATTTTACGATCCTGGATCGTACCATCACCTATGAAGTAGACCAGATCCGCATCGTTGAGCCCAATGACATCAGCCTTCTGCAGATCGCAGAGGATAAGTCGTTTTGTACGCTCCTGACCTGCACCCCCTACGGGATCAATACGCAGCGGCTGCTGGTCCGTGGGCATCAGGTGGACGAGACCCAAACACGCAATATCTACATTGCCAATGAAGCTTACCGCATCGAACCGCTGATCGTCACACCGGTGGTGGCGCTGCCCATCATTTTTGTGCTGCTGATCTATGTGATGTTTGCACCGGTGAAAAAAGAATCTTTGGGGGAGGATATGATATGAAAAAAAGAATCTTGCCCAGGCTCTTTCTTGTTTTTGTTTGTATCTCTGTGCTGATACCCCTGGGCGTCAGTGCTGTGACCCCGCTTGACCCGGATGCCACGGCAAGCCTGACCCTGCACTACCAAAAAGAGGGAACTGCGTTTGCTGACCTGCAGATCGGCATCTACCGGGTCGCAGAAGCGTTCCCGGATGGAAAATTTGCTTTGATAGAGCCCTTCGCCTCCTGCCCGATCAACATCCATGGCATCACCACCCAGGCGCAGTGGAATACGGTGGCACAGACACTGTATGGCTATATCGCAGCGCAGCAGGTACAGCCGGACCGGGAAGCCACAACAGATGAAAAGGGAACTGCCTGCTTTACTGAACTGGAGACCGGCTTGTATTTTGTCCGGCAGGTGGTTGCAGAGAATTCCGAGGGCACATATGTTTTCAATCAGTTCATGGTGTATGTGCCCACACCGCAGCCGGACGGTACTTACAACTATACGGTGGAAGCAAAACCCAAATGCACAGGCTTTACACCCGTAACCCGGTATACTGTGACAAAGCTCTGGCAGGATGAGGGAATGCAGGCACAGCGACCGGAGCAGGTGACGGTGGAGATCTACAAAGACACCGAACTGCAGCAGACCCAGGTGCTGCATGCCGGCAACAATTGGTCTTACACATGGACAGTGCCCGGTGAGGACCGGGGGCAGTGGACGGTGGTCGAACAAATTGTACCGGAGCATTATCAGGTGACGGTTCAGTGCAGCGGGGAGAATTTTGCACTGATCAACACCCGTAAGACGGAATCGGAAATGCCGCCCCAGACCGGGGACACCACTTCCCCGATGCTGTGGATCCTGGTGATGTGTATGTCCGGTGCAGCCTTGCTGCTGCTGGGCATTTACCGCAGGAGGCAGCGATGAAAAAAACGAAAGGCTCCTGGCTGCTGATCACCGGTGTGGGATTGATCCTGTGCAGCCTGGCGGGGATGCTGATCCTGCAGCTGCGGACCTATGCAGGCATACAGCAGTGCGAAGAAGTGGTGTCTCAAATGCAGACGCTGCTCCCAAGCAGGACCCAGGGCGCTGCAGCAGAATACCAAAATTCTGTCATGCCTGTCCTGGAGATCGGAAATGAAGACTATTGCGCGCTGCTGGAGATCCCTGCCTTTGGGATCACATTGCCGGTGGCGGACCGGTGGGATGGCAATGCATTGCGCCGCGTACCGGGGCGGTTTTTGGGAAGTGCCTATGATCACACTCTGGTCATTGGCGGAAGCGGGCATGACCGACAGTTTGGCTTTTGCGAAAAACTGGATATCGGAATGAGGATTCATGTTACAGATATGACAGGTGCGCGCTTTGACTATACGGTATTGCGGGTAGACCGTGCTGACCATGCGCCTGCCCAATGGCTGCAGGACCCGGAGAGTGACCTGGTGCTTTTCTGTGAAGATCCCGGATCCTTTGGATATCTGGCAGTACGGTGTGTGTCAAATGCCGGTTGACAAACAAAAACTGGCGTCCTCTACGGACTCGCCGTCTCTGGCAAACAGCACCTCGACGCATTTGTCAACCACCTTGCCAAAGCCTTTTACAACACCGTCCTCGATCTTCTTGTAGCCGCCGACCACACCGTTTTCGATTTTTTATAACCGCTGACAGTGGTTTCGGAAACGGCCTGGGTCATTTCCTTTGCGAGTTCTTCGTTAAATGCGGTGAGATCGTGCTCCTGGGCCATCATTTCCATCTGCTTGTTGCTGTTCGTAATAAATCTCCTTTGCTTTCTGTTATGGCCCTATTCTAACCGGAGCGTTTTTTCGGAATCTTTCTGAAATGTTTGAAAAATATTAATTCTCAAAACTTTGTCAGGTCCTTTTGACTTTCTTAAGATTTTTATAACCCGCTTGCGAAGGGAATGATCCTGTGATAGGATTTGTTTGTTTCTGATAAAAAGAAAAGGAGACAAAGAAAATGGTGGAAATGTTAGACGCGTTTTTTGAATCCATCGCCTGGCCTATGGAGCCGTTTCCCGCATACGGTACTTTCCATATTCTTTATACACTGCTGGGCTTTGCTCTTTGCGGCATCGTCGCCTGGAGGCTGCGCAAGGTAAGTGACAGGGCGGCCGGTTGGATCTTGTTTTCCCTGGGCCTTTTGTTGATCGTATCGGAAGCGTTCAAGCAGCTGTTTTACTATTTTGTCATGATGGACAACCGCTACTCCTGGGGGGATTTTCCCTTCCAGCTGTGCAGTGTGCCTATGTACCTGTGCCTCATCGCACCCTGGCTGAAGCCGGGAAAACTGCAGCGGGGAATGTACAGCTTCATGGTCCTGTATAACCTTTTGGGCGGTGCGATCTCCTTTACAGAGCCCTCCGGCCTGCTGCTGGACCACTGGTTTTTGACGATCCATGCCTGTGTTTGGCATATGCTGCTGGTATTCATTGGCTTGTTTCTTTGCTTCTCCAAACGCGGCGGCAACCAAAAATCGGATTATGTGGGCGCTACATACACCTTTATTGCCCTGTGCGCGGTTGCCTTTGGCCTGAACTGCTTTGTGCAGTATGGCTTGGGGGAGAGCATGAATATGTTCTTTGTGGGTCCCGGTAATTCTCCCATCGTTGTTTTCAAGCAATTCTCCCAGTGGTTTGGCTGGTATATCAATACGCCCATCTATATTTTTGCGGTGTGCCTTGGAGCGTATCTGATTTTTGTGCTGATCTATTGGCTGCAGAATAAGACGCTTCCCATTGGAAAAAAGGATCCTGTCGGATCTGCATAAAAAAGGGGTTGTCTCAAAATGAATGAGACAACCCCAAATTGCATATTTATTGTAGGGAACGGCCTGTGTGCCGTTCCTAAGTGTATATTTTGGAACTAATTTTCGGAATGACACATAGGTCATTCCCTACATATGCATTTTGAGACACCCTCTTTTTCGTTGGATCAGGCTTCCTCAGCCGGATATGCCAAGGTGATCAGCTGGGGCGTATGCCCGGTTGCTGCAAGAAATGCATTTAAAAGATCTTTGGTTTGCAACCGCAGGCTGGATGTGTTGATGCAGGGATGGCAGCCGATATATTCGGATTCCAGAATGTCCCTGTCAATGAGAAGATTTACCCGATGCTCAGCATCGTGGATCAGACCCATAACGCTCAAAGACCCGGGGGTGATGTCTAAAAGCTGCTCCATATATTCACCGGAAGCAAAGGAAAGCCGGGAAGATCCGATCTGCCTGGACAGGTCCTTGGTTCGGAAGGGCTTGTCTCCGGGCATTAAAAGCAGATAGAAATCGGTGCACTGCCGATTGCACAGCAGCAGATTTTTGCAGATCGGTGCGCCCAGGGTGGTCTCGATGGCGGCACAGGCTTCCATAGTCATGGCAGCCGGATGGTCCACTGTGTGGTAAGACAGCTGCAGCTTGTCCAGATAATCGTATACACGCAATTCTTTTTCCAGCCGGTCAGCGGAATTGGCGGGGCGTCCTTCGTTTAAATGCATAAAAAATACCTTCTTTCCTCCGTGAGTATATCACAGGAAGGGAAGAAGGGCAACAATAGAAATGACCCTTGACCGAAGCTTTCTTTACAGCGATCGATCAAGGGTCATTTCTGTTCGCTCTTGATATCTAACATCATTGATTAACCTCTCTTTCTGCAGATTCGTTCTTTTCACCTATCTGAAATCCATTTCACATCACATACATTCAAACTTCAGTCCCAACAGCGGGATGTTCTTTTGTGTTGAAATCATTCTTTTTGTGAAAAGACCGTTTCACGGTTCTGCCCAGTTTGCTTTTTGTTTTTGCTTACAGCGTTCAGTCCGCGGGATCGTCCATTTATGATTCTGAAGAAGTTTCTTCGCACATATATAATGAACTCTTTTCTGCAGTTCGTCTTTCAGTTTACTGTTGTGTTATTCCTTACAAATAAAACTTACAGAACTGAAGGGCTGAAGCGTTTACAAAAGCGATGAACCGTTTGGGGTGAACTTACGTGTACATTGGTATCACCTCTTGTGTCTATAAGATAACACAAAAATAGTGAGAAATCAATATGTAATGTTGTATAAAATGCACTATTAATTTTTATGCAAAGCATAGAAATTGGTGAATATGAATAAAAACAAGTTGACGAGTGGAGGGGCTTCCTATTATAATAAATATGTTGGGCGGTCAACGGACCGCTCGATTTTTGTGGAAGGAGGGAGTGCTTGTGCCCTATACATACCGGGTGATCCCCAGCGCAAGGCGCACGGTGGCGATCCAGATCACCCTGGACGGACAAGTCCTGGTCCGGTGTCCCCGAGGCATGGCGGCAGCGCGGATCGAAGAACTGGTTGCCGAAAAAGACACCTGGATCCGCAGACAGCTTTCCCGGATGCAGAAGCGGCTGACTCCCTTTACACAAGAGCAGCTGGAGGAAATGCGAAGAAAAGCAAGCGCCGCGATCCCGGAACGGGTCTTATACTACGCACCCTTGGTGGGGGTGGACTATGGCCGCATCACCATTCGTTTCCAAAAGAGTCGCTGGGGCAGCTGCAGCGGAAAAGGGAATCTGAATTTTAACGGCTTGCTGATGCTGGCACCGGAGGAGGTGCTTGACTATGTTGTGGTCCATGAGCTGTGCCACCGTAAGGAAATGAATCACTCTTCGCGTTTTTGGGCGGAGGTGGAGCGGGTCTGCCCCCAGTGGCGCTCCGCCCGGAAATGGCTTAAGGATAACGGAGCAGCCTTGCTGGGAAGACTTCCCGGAAAAGAATAAAAAAGAGGGTGTCTCAAAATGCATATGTAGGGAATGACCTATGTGTCATTCCGAAAATTAGTTCCAAAATATACACTTAGGAACGGCACACAGGCCGTTCCCTACACATAAATATGCAATTTGGGGTTGTCTCATTCATT